>CAZNBB010000009.1:29289-53823 GCA_964571225.1 uncultured Gammaproteobacteria bacterium | reverse complement strand
CCGCCGGTGGCCGGCGTGTACGGAGTGAGCTGGGCCACTGCACTGAGCGCCGGTCTGTTGGCGTTCGTGGCGACCTCTCGCGGGCGCCGCCGCTGGGGGGCGCTGACGGCGGCGGCGCTGCTGTGGGCAGCAGCCTACGGACTGGGGGGCATCCGCTGGACGGCGCCGACCGGTGCGCCCTTGAAGGTGAGCCTGGTGCAAGGCAATGTTCCCCAGAATATCAAGTGGGACCCCAAGCAGCAGGTCGCCACCATCGAGCGCTATATCCACCTGACCTCGGGTCACTGGAACAGCGCGCTGGTGGTATGGCCGGAGACCGCGATCCCCGCGTTCTACTACCAGGTCGAGGACACCTTCGTGCCCGGGCTGAGGGACGAGGCGGAGCAGCATCACGCCGAGCTGCTGACGGGGGTCCCGGTACTCGACCGCAAGAGCTGGAAGTACTACAACGCGGTGGTGGCCATCGGCAAGTCCCACGGGTTCTATTACAAACAGCACCTGGTGCCGTTCGGCGAATACCTGCCCCTGCGCGACGTACTGGGGCATCTGCTGGACTTCATGCCCGTGCCCATGTCCGATTTCAGTGCCGGCCGGCCCGATCAGCCATTGCTGCGCGTGCGCGGCTACCCGGTGGGGGTCTCGATCTGCTACGAGATCGCCTTCAACTCCATCATACGCCAGACCGTTCCGGCCGCGGCCTGGCTGGTGACGGTGAGTGACGACGCCTGGTTCGGCAACTCTCTCGCACCCCATCAGTTGCTGGAGATGGCCCGCATGCGCGCCCGGGAAACCGGCCGTTATCTGCTGCGCGCGACCAATACCGGCATCAGCGCCATCATCGGCCCCGCCGGCCGGGTGCTCAAGCGCGGGCCGCAGTTCAAGGAGGCCGTCATCGACGGCACCATCGTGCCCCTGAAGGGGGCCACGCCTTACGTGCGCATGGGCAACGGTCCGCTGATGGGGGCGGCTTTCGCGGCGTTGATCGGTGCAGCATGGTGGCGCCGCAGGCGGGGGACTCGTTAGCGCCCGCCATCCATGGCCGGCCGGCCGGGTGGGCCCCTGGGGCCCCCCCGGCAGGCCGGCGCCCGGGGGCCCCACTCGTCGTGGGGGGCCGGGCGCGGGAAGTCGGGCGCGGCGGGGGGGGCCCGGCCCCCCCCCCCCCCCCGGGGGGGGGGGGGGGGGGGGCCCTGGGGGCCCCCCCCGCCCCGCCCGGCGCCGGGGAGCCCTACTCTTCTTCGGGGCCGGGGCGCTGAAAGTCGGTGCCGTGGCAGGCCGGGCAGGGCGGGATCTTGCCGGTGTGGTGAAAGTGAATTTCTTCGCCGCAGCCGGTACAGCGCAGGGCGCCGGGACCGGTGACCTCGCCGGTGTGCCACAGCGAGTGCTCGGCGAGCTCTTCCTGAAACTGCAGCATCTGCAGGCGCGTCTGATCGGCAACCCCGAACATTGCGTCCAGCATGCGGTCCTCGATCAGCTCCAGGTCAATTTTCAGCCAGTCCCGCAGGTCGGTGCCGGTTTCGTTGATGTAACGCGCCGCGTCCTGCAGGTCCCGCTGCAGGTACATGGCCACCTTGTCCGCCTCTTCCCGGGTGAGCTCGCCGAGCTCCACCGCCTTTTCGCGCGCCTGTTCTATGTTGCGATGCAGACTCGGGACGGCCTTGTCGCCGGCCTGGTCGATGTTGGCCTTGACCCGTTCCATCATCCGGTCGTAGCCCCGGCTGAGTCGCTCCTCGCGCGGGGATTCGGGGTGTTTTTCGCTCATGGAGTTCTGCCTGCGTTGGATGTCATTCTGATGGTCGTTAGTTTGAACCATGGGGGCACCCAGGGGAAGCGCGCCGGCCGCCGAGGTTTGTTGTTTGCCCGGGCTCGCCTACGGTATGCTTGATTTTTTGAGTCAGCAGAGTCACCTATCGGCCATGTCAGAACCCTACAGCCCCGACCGTATCGAAGCCCAGGCCCAGCGCTACTGGGACGACAATCAGACTTTTCGGGTGGTGGAGCGTGGTGACCGGCCGAAATTCTATTGCCTGTCCATGTTTCCGTACCCCAGCGGACGGTTGCACATGGGCCATGTGCGCAACTACACCATCGGAGACGTGATCGCCCGCTACCGGCGTATGCGGGGCGACAATGTGCTGCAGCCCATGGGATGGGACGCCTTCGGTCTGCCGGCCGAGAACGCGGCGATTCAGAACCGGGTGCCGCCGGCGCGCTGGACCTATCAGAACATCGACTACATGCGTACCCAGCTCAAGCGTCTGGGGTTCGGCTACGACTGGGATCGCGAACTGGCGACCTGCGACCCGCGTTACTACCGCTGGGAACAATGGCTGTTCACCCGCCTGTTCGCCAAGGGGCTGGTGTACAAGAAGACCGCACCGGTCAACTGGTGTCCCCACGACTTGACGGTGCTCGCCAACGAGCAGGTGATCGACGGCCGCTGCTGGCGGTGCGACACGGTGGTGGAGCGCAAGGAAATCCCGCAGTGGTTCATGAAAATCACCGACTATGCGGATGAGCTGCTGGCCGAGCTGGACCGGTTGCCGGGCTGGCCCGATGCGGTGCGCACCATGCAGCGCAACTGGATCGGACGCTCCGAGGGCCTGGAACTGGAGTTCGAGGTTCAGGGCCACAGCGAGCCGTTGACCGTGTTCACCACACGTCCGGATACCTTGATGGGCGTCACCTATGTGGCAGTGGCGGCCGAGCATCCTCTGGCCCTGGAGGCGGCACGCAGCGCGCCGGCATTGAATGCCTTCATCGACGAGTGTCGCCATGCCAGCGTCGCCGAGGCGGCGGTGGAGACCATGGAAAAGAAGGGCATGGCCACTGGCCTGCACGCCGTGCATCCCATCACCGGCGATGCGGTGCCCATCTGGGTGGCGAACTTCGTGTTGATGGGCTATGGCACCGGGGCGGTGATGGCGGTGCCCGGCCACGACCAGCGGGATTTCGAATTTGCGCGCAAGTACGGCCTGCCCATTCGTCAGGTGATCTTTCCCGCGGACGGTTCCCAGGCCGATGTTTCGGAGGCCGCCTACATCGACAAGGGTGTGCTTGGCAACTCCGGTGCGTTCGACGGACTCGACTACCAGGGCGCCTTCGACGCCATCGCCGGACAGTTGGAGGATGCCGGTCGCGGTCGCCGGACCGTGAACTACCGGCTGCGGGACTGGGGCGTATCACGGCAGCGTTACTGGGGTTGCCCCGTTCCCATCATCAACTGTCCCGACTGCGGCGCGGTGCCGGTGCCCGACAAGGACTTACCGGTGGTACTGCCCGAGGATGTGGCCTTCGACGGGGTGGGCTCGCCCATCAAGAAGATGGCCGAGTGGTACACCACGACCTGTCCGCGCTGCGGCGGTACCGCCGAACGGGAAACGGATACGTTCGACACCTTCATGGAGTCGTCCTGGTATTTCGCCCGCTATGCCTGCGCCGACAACGACCAGGCCATGCTGGATGCGCGCGCCAATTACTGGTTGCCGGTGGACCAGTACATCGGCGGCATCGAGCATGCCATTCTGCATCTGCTTTACGCGCGTTTCTTCCACAAGCTGCTGCGGGATGTCGGCCTGGTCAATTCCGACGAGCCGTTCGCCAATCTGTTGACCCAGGGCATGGTGCTCAAGGACGGTGCCAAGATGTCCAAGTCCAAGGGCAACACCGTCGATCCCCAGGCACTGATCGACCGTTACGGCGCCGATACCGTGCGTCTGTTCACCATGTTCGCCGCACCGCCCGAGCAGTCGCTGGAATGGTCGGATGAAGCGGTGGCCGGCGCCTATCGCTTCCTCAAACGGTTGTGGGCGCTGGGAGAGCGGCCTGAGTATGCGTTCGAGCACTTCGACACAGCCAACAAGCGCCGTCACCTGCTGGCCGACTTCGACTGGTCCGAGCTCCCGGAATCCCACAAGAAAGCCCGCGCCCAGATCCATCAGTCGGTCGATCAGGCGGTGCGCGATTTCGAACGCTACCAGTTCAATACGGTGGTGGCGGCCTGCATGAAGATCGTCAATTCCCTCGGCGCCATGGAGCCGGTGGACGAGGAAAGCCCCTCGGCCCGCGGCCAGGCGGCGGTACTGTTCGAGGCTGTGGATATGCTGCTGCGTCTGCTGGCCCCCATCGTGCCCCATATCAGCCACGGCTTGTGGAGTACCCTGGCGGCGACCGATGCCAAGGCGGTGGTGGACGCCCCCTGGCCCGCCGCCGATCCCACCGCCCTGGAGCGGGACATGATCGAACTGGTAGTGCAGGTCAACGGTAAGGTCCGCGGACGGGTGTCGGTTGCCGCCGACAGCGACCGGACGGCGCTGGAGTCGGCCGCCATCGCCGACGAGAACGCCCAGCGGTTCATCGCCGGCAAGTCGGTGCGCAAGGTCATTGTAGTGCCGGGTAAACTGGTCAACATCGTCGTCTGACGTACGCAGCGGGCGAGGCCCGGGAGAGGACTACGTTGGCAAGCAATGGTTATCACACCCGGCAGCGCAATCTTTGGTGGGCGGTCCTGTGGTGTCTGGCGGCGTCGCTGGCAGGATGCGGGTTTCACCTGCGCGGCCCGGTGCATCTGCCCCCCCAGATGCACAGCACCTATATCCAGGGAGGTGGCCGGTTCAGTCCGCTGATGACGGACCTGCGCCAGTCGTTGAAAGATTCCGGGGTTTCGGTGGTGGACGGTCCGGCGCAAGCCAGCGCGGTGTTGCGGATTCTGGGACAGCAGGCCGACAAGCGGGTCCTGTCGGTGGGAGCGGACGGCCGTCCCAGGGAGTCGGAGCTGTATTCCCGCGTGCGATTCGACGTCACCGACGCCAAGAGCGGCAAGCCGTTGCTTTCGCCTCAGACACTCGAGGTACGCCGGGACTATCTGGTCAGCGTGACCAACGTGCTGGGGACGGCCAGCGACGAGGCCTTTGCCCGCAAACAGATGGATCGCGATCTCGTGCGCATGATGATGATGCGTCTGGAGGCGCTCACCCGTTGACCATGGCACTGGACGAGCGGCTGTCGGGGTAGGCATTTATGCAGGTGCGTCTTGAACAACTGGACGGGCAACTCAATGGCGGCCTGGCTCCCGTCTACCTGCTGTACGGAGAAGAAACGTTGCTCGTGCAGGAGGCTGCCGACGCCATACGGGCCCGTGCCCGCGCCGAAGGCTACAGCAGCCGGGAAGTCATGCACGTGGAGAGCGGCTTCGACTGGAACGCGTTGGCCCAGGCCTCGAACAGCCTGTCTCTGTTCGCCGAGCGCCGTATCATCGAGTTGCGTATACCGGGTGCCAAGCCGGGCGATGCCGGTGCCAAGGCATTGCGTGCCTACGCCGAGCGTCCTCCCGAAGACACCCTGCTGCTGGTGATCGCCGGCAAGCTCGATGCGGCGGCGCGCCGCAGCCAGTGGGTCAAGGCTCTGGAGGGCGCCGGCGTGGGGATCCCGGTCTGGCCGGTGGATGCACGGCGCCTGCCCGCGTGGATCCGCCGGCGCATGGAGCAGGCGGGACTGCATCCGACGCCGGCGGCGATTTCGCTGTTGGCCGACCGGGTGGAGGGCAACCTGCTGGCCTGTGCCCAGGAGATCGAAAAGCTGCGCCTGCTGCAGGAGCCGGGCCCCGTCGATGCCGAGGCGGTGGCGGCGGCCGTTACCGACAGCGCCCGTTTCGATGTATTCACGCTGGTGGACAGTGCGCTGGGCGGCGCCGCGGCCCGCAGCAACCGTATTCTTGCCGGCTTGCGGGCGGAGGGCGTGGAGCCGGTGCTGGTGCTGTGGGCGCTGGCCCGCGAACTGCGCGTGCTGGCCGCCATGGCCCGCGAGGTCGCGGCCGGCGAAAGCCCGGACCGGGTGCTGGCGCGCCGCCGGGTGTGGGATTCCCGCAAGCCTGCGCTCAAAGCCGCCCTGGGGCGGTACCGGGCACCGGCCTGGCAGAGCCTGCTACGCCAATGCGCAGTTATCGATCGGATGGTAAAGGGCCAGGCCCCGGGCAACCCCTGGGACGAACTGGTACAATTGACATTGCGAATCGCCGGTCATCGGTTAGTGTCGGCGCATTGAGCTGATAACTTGCTGTTATACTTGAAAAATGACAGTTTTATCCGCCAGCGGGCGGTTGTTCTTCTGACGGGCCGTGAACATGGGTGCCAACGCAGAATCGATGGATTTTGACGTCGCCGCGTACATGCAGGATGTGGGGCGCCGCGCCCGGGCTGCCGCGCGGGCATTGGGGCGCGCCGAAACGGGCGCCAAGAACGCCGCCCTGGCGGCCACGGCGGCAGCCATCGAAGGGGCGGCGGATCACCTGAAGGCGGAGAACCGCCGCGACCTGGAGGCCGGTGCCCAGCGCGGCCTGGATACCGCCATGCTGGACCGGCTGGAGCTGAACGACGCCCGCCTGGCCGCCATGGCCGAGGGCCTGCGCCAAGTCGCCTCCCTGCCGGATCCGGTGGGCAGCATCAGCGACCTCAACTACCGCCCGTCGGGCATCCAGGTGGGCCGCATGCGCGTCCCACTGGGAGTCATCGGTATCATCTACGAGTCGCGGCCCAACGTCACCGCGGATGCCGCCGCGCTGTGTCTGAAGGCCGGCAATGCGGCCATTCTGCGCGGCGGCTCGGAAGCCATCCATTCCAATCGCGCCATTGCCGCCTGCATCCACGAAGGCCTGGCCGCCGCCGGTCTGCCGGCCGACGCGGTGCAGGTGGTGGACACCACCGACCGGGCGGCGGTGGGCGAACTGCTGCGCATGAAGGACTACGTGGACGTCATCGTTCCCCGCGGCGGCAAAGGCCTCATCGAGCGGGTCAGCAACGAGTCGCGGGTGCCGGTGATCAAGCATCTGGACGGCGTCTGCCACGTGTACGTCGACGATCGGGCGGATCCGGACAAGGCCGTGCGAGTCGCTGTCAACGCCAAGACCCAGCGCTACGGCACCTGCAACACCATGGAGACCCTGCTGGTGGCCGAGGGGATCGCCGAGCGCCTGCTGCCCGAGTTGGGGCGGGCCTACGAGGAAGCCGGCGTGGAACTGCGCGGCTGTCCGCGAACCCGGGAGATTCTGCCTGCCGCCACGCCGGCCACCGAGGCCGATTGGGACGCCGAATACCTGGCCCCGATCCTCGCCGTGCGGGTTGTGGACGGGTTGGACAGCGCCATGGAGCATATCGCCCGCCACGGCTCGCAACACACCGACGCCATCATTACCGAGGATTTCAGCCGCGCCCGCCGGTTCCTGCGGGAGGTGGATTCCAGCTCGGTGATGGTCAACGCTTCGACCCGCTTTGCCGACGGTTTCGAATACGGGCTGGGTGCCGAGATCGGCATCAGCACCGACAAGCTGCACGCCCGCGGACCAGTTGGCCTGGAGGGGCTGACCACTCTCAAATACGTGGTGCTCGGCGACGGCCATGTACGCAAGTGAGGGGCAATGCCGACGGTGACCGCCAATTGCCGGTTTGAGGTCACGATGCGTCTCCAGCCGATTCCGGCGGGGGACGCCGGTGCGACGCCGGGGTGCGAACCTCGGACGGCACGACACCATCGATGATCGGTATCCTTGGCGGCACTTTCGATCCCATTCATTTCGGTCATCTGCGTCCGGCTCTGGAATTGCTGCAGGAGCTGGGTCTGGACCATGTGCGTCTGCTGCCGGCCCATGTGCCGCCCCACCGGGACGTTCCCCACGCCACGCCGGCGCAGCGCCGCCGTATGGTGGAGCTGGCCGTGCGGGACCAGCCGGGCCTGTGCCTGGACGACCGGGAGCTGCAGCGCGAAGGGCCGTCCTACATGGTCGATACCCTGCAATCGCTGCGCGGGGAGGTGGGCGCACGCCCCCTGTGCCTGATGTTGGGAATGGACGCATTTATCGGTCTTCCCGGTTGGCACCGCTGGGAGGAACTGATCGAGCTCGCACACTTGGTCGTCATGCGTCGCCCAGGTTGGGAGGCGCCCGACGAGGGTCCCCTTGGGGCGCTCATTCGCAGCCGACAGGTGGGACAGGCGACCGAGCTGGCACGGTCCGCGGCGGGCGGTCTACTGTTTTGTACGGTCACCCAGCTCGAAATTTCCGCGACCTACATCCGCCAGCAATTGAGCCAGGGCATGAACCCCCGTTACTTGCTTCCGGACCGGGTGCTGGGCTATCTACGGGACGAACATATCTACGACTAGCGGCCTGTCACGCCGCGGGACCAAAGATGGGACGATATGCAAGCTGAGGCGTTGAAGGAGCTGGTGGTAAAGGCCTTGGAGGATCTCAAGGCCAAGGATATCAGGGTACTGGACGTGCGCGAGCGGACCTCCATCACGGACGTGATGGTGTTCGCCAGCGGCACCTCCGATCGGCATGTGAAATCCCTTGCCGACAACGTGATTCACGAGGCCAAGAAAGCCGGCATGCCGCCTCTGGGTGTGGAGGGTGAACGCGAGGGCGAGTGGGTGCTCGTCGACCTGGGCGAAATCGTGGTCCACGTGATGCTGCCCCGCATACGCGATTTCTACAACCTGGAGAAGCTCTGGTCGGTGGGCGACGGGAGCGAGTCTGTCTTGCCGGCGCGCAACGCGGGCAAGTGATGCCCGCCGGCGTGTGGCGGCGTGGATTGTCATGCAGATTCACCTGATCGCGGTGGGTACCCGACTGGAAAGCTGGGTCGAAGCGGGTTACCAGGAGTATGCCAAGCGCCTGCCCAGGGAGTGCGCCTTGCGCCTGGTGCAGATTTCCCCCGGCAAGCGCACCCGCAGCGCGGATCCGGCGCGGGCCGTGCGCGAGGAGGGCGAACGCATGCTGGCCGCCATTCCCCGGGACAGCATGGTGGTGGCCCTGGACGTGACAGGCCGCAGTTGGAGCACCGAGGGGCTTGCCGATCAACTGCGGGCCTGGCTGGCCGACGGTCGGGACCGCGCTCTGCTGATCGGGGGCCCTGACGGATTGTGGCAGGACTGCGAGGCCCGGGCGGATATGCGCTGGTCGCTGTCGGCCCTTACCCTGCCGCATCCATTGGTACGCATCCTGGTGGCCGAGCAGCTGTACCGGGCCTGGAGCATCGTGGCCGGCCATCCCTATCATCGCGGTTAAGCGGTACGAGCCGGGCAACCTATGGTCTTCGATAGTCCCGCCGAGCGTATTCCCGGTATCTATCTGGCGTCCGGGTCGCCCAGACGCCGGGAGCTGCTCGCCCAGATGGGGGTACCCGTCCAGCGCCTGGTTGTCGATGTGGACGAGACCCTGGTTGCGGACGAAAGCCCGGACTACTACGTCAGCCGGCTGGCCGTCGACAAGGCGCGGGCCGGGTGGCGGGCGCCCGAGCGGCAGGCGGATGCGCCGGTGCTGGGGGCGGATACGGTGGTCGTGCTGGACGAGCGGGTGCTCGGCAAGCCCCGCGACCGGGACGACGGCCTGGCCATGCTGGCGCAGCTGAGCGGGCGCAGTCACCGGGTGTTGAGCGGTGTGGCGCTGGTGCAGGGAAGCCGTGAGGCCGTGAGAGTCAGTGTCAGCACCGTGACCTTCCGGGTGGTCAGCGAACGGGAGCGCCGGGCCTATTGGGAAAGCGGCGAACCATCGGACAAGGCCGGCGCCTATGCCATTCAAGGACTGGGGGCGGCCTTCGTGAGCCGTCTGGAGGGCAGCTACTCCGGGGTGATGGGGCTGCCGGTGTACGAGACGGCGCAACTGTTGGGCGATTTCGGCTACGAGCTGATCCCGGTCTGGCGGCGCCCGGGCTGACGGAGGCGATTTTCGCTCCGGCGTCTGAGGCATGGGTCACGGTTACTGTTTCCATGCCGGGATAAAAGCGGGTGAACGTCCGGCGGCCGTCCCGCAGGCGGGGTACCGCGACGCCGCAACCCTGCGTGCTGCAACCGCCGGTCGCCGGCCTGCGTGGAAGTGACCGACAACGTGGATGAACGTGTCAATGATTGCTGGAATCTCGACTGTGCCGTCTGTACCCGGCCTGCGCCCCCTCCGTGCCCTGGCGTGTCCCGGCACGCCTGTACCGCGTCAGCATCCCGGATGCCCGTCCAATAGGGGGGGCAAGGGTCTGTCATGAGCGAGGAGATTCTGGTCAATGTGACCCCCCGCGAAACCCGTGTGGCGCTGGTGGAAAACGGCGTCCTGCAGGAGGTGTTCATCGAGCGCACACGGCGCCGCGGGTTGGTTGGCAACGTCTACAAGGGTGTCGTGACCCGCGTGCTTCCGGGCATGCAGGCGGCATTCGTGAGCATCGGACTGGAGCGGGCCGCGTTTCTGCATGCCTCGGATATCGCGGCGGTGGACGGCGATGGGCCGGGCGGCGAGCGCAAGACCGACAACATCACCCAGCTCGTGCACGAAGGACAGCAGGTACTGGTGCAGGTCATCAAAGACCCGCTGGGCACCAAGGGTGCCCGGCTCACCACCCACATTACCATTCCTTCGCGCTGTCTGGTCCTGATGCCGGGGGCCTGCAACATCGGGGTCTCCCAGCGTATCGAAGACGATGCCGAGCGCACACGCCTCAAGGAAATCGTTCAACGCGGCATGGCGGAATCGGAGGCTCACGGCTACATCGTGCGTACCGCCGCCGAAGGCGCCAACCCCGAAGCGCTGATCGCCGATATGGTGTTTCTGCGCAAGCTCTGGACTTCCATCCAGGAGCGTGCCAGCCGTGCGGCGCCCGAGACGATCGTGTACGAAGATCTCCCTCTGGTGCTGAGGGTGCTGCGCGACATGGTCGGAACCGCGGTGGAGAAAGTGCGTATCGATTCCCGGGAGACTTTCCAGAAGGCGATGCCGTTCGTGCAGGAGTTCATCCCCGAATTGGCGACCCTGCTGGAATACTATCCCGGTGAACGGCCGGTATTCGATCTGTACGGTGTGGAGGACGAAATACAGAAAGCGCTGGAGCGCAAGGTTCAGCTCAAGTCCGGCGGCTATCTGATCATCGATCAGACCGAGGCGATGACCACGATCGATGTCAATACCGGCGCCTATGTGGGTCACCGCAACCTGGAAGAGACGATCTTCAAGACCAACCTGGAGGCGGCCCAGGCCATCGTCAGGCAGCTGCGTCTGCGCAACCTGGGCGGGATCATCATCGTCGACTTCATCGACATGCAGCAGGACGACCACAAACGTCAGGTGCTGCGCGCTCTGGAGAAGAGCATCGAGCGTGACCATGCCAAGACCCATATCAGCGAGGTTTCCAATCTGGGTTTGGTGCAGATGACCCGCAAGCGTACGCGCGAGAGCCTCGAGCACGTGCTGTGCGAGCCATGCGCAACCTGCGGTGGGCGGGGGTCGTTGAAGACCGCCGAGACGGTCTGCTACGAGATTTTCAGGGAAATCCTGCGGGAAGCCCGCCAGTTCGACGCCGACAAGCTGTTGGTGCTGGCCGCCCAGGATGTGGTGGATCTGCTGCTGGACGAGGAATCCACCAGTCTGGCCGAGCTCGAAGCGTTCATCGGAAAGCCCATCCAGCTGCAGGTCGAGCAGCTCTACACCCAGGAACAGTACGACGTCGTGTTGATGTGACCGCGGTTGCCCGGTGATCTGGATTCCCTCAATGCCCGACCTTTCGGCCTGCACAGCGATCGGCATCCCCCGCGAAGGGAGCCTTTGAAGACCGTGCTGCGACGTCTGTTTCGCGTCTTCTGGTATCTGGTGGCAGCGCTGGTCATCACGACCGCCGTATTGACCAGCGCGGCGCGTTTCCTGTTTCCCGTGGTGGGCGGCTATCGGGCGGATGTGGAAGCCTGGGTGAGCCAGCGGGTGGGCGAACCGGTGCGTATCAGGAGCCTGCGCGCGACCTGGCAGGGCTTGGATCCGGTCATCCGGTTCGGGGGGATTCGAGTGCTCGACCATCAGACCGGTCAGGTGCTGCTGGCGGCACGGGAGTTGCGGATCACGCTCGATCTGTGGGGCTCGATCCGTGCGCGCCGGCCGGTGGCCGGCGGAGTCACGGTAGTGGCTACGCGGCTGGACCTGGAGCGGCTGGCAAGCGGGCGCATCGTGCTCCATGGTTTCGAGGACAGGCCGGTGCGGGACCTGCCGTTGGCGCTGCTGCTGCAACAGCAGCACGCGGCAATCGTGCAGAGTACGGTCAGTTGGACCGATGTCGGCAAGTCCCGCGGCGCGTTGCGATTCAGGGACGTCAACATCCGCCTGAACAACCGGGGTGACCGTCACCGTCTGGAAGGCGAAGCCGTGCTGCCGGGCGCATTGGGCCAGGCCGTGCGCTTCTCGGCACACTTGACCGGCTCGTTGCAGCACCTGCAGAAATGGCAGGGTGCGGTGTACGCGCAGGGCCAGGGTCTGCGACTGGGCGCCTGGACGGCCGGGCGTGTGCCGGCCGGGCTGTCCCTGGCGGGTACCGCCAACCTGAGCCTGTGGGCCGACGTCCGGGACAGTCGGCTGGCATCCTTGAGCGGTGTGACCGCGGCGAGTGGATTGGAGGTCGCCGGGCGCGGACACACTGCCGCTGACCCTGTGCGCTTCTCCGCGCTGGATGGGCGCTTCCGTTGGCAGCGTGCCGGCGGCGGCTGGCGTCTCGATGTGGACCGCCTGCAGGTTGCGGCCGGCGGGACACCGTGGCCGCAGACTGCCTTCAGCGTGGCTGTCGGCACAGCGCAAGGAGGCGACGGGCGGGAATGGCGCGCCCGCATCGGTTACGGGGACTTGGCCCTTGTGAGACGGCTGGCTGCCGCCACCGACTTGCTGAGCGCCGGGTTGCGCAGTTCCCTTGCCCAACTGCAGCCGGTCGGGCATATCCGCGACCTGCAGCTGGCGCTGGTGGAATCCGGCGGCAAGATCCGCCGATTCGGGTTCCGGGGCGGATTCCGGGGGCTGGGTGTGCAACGTTGGGGCCGGTACCCGGCAGTGGCCGGATTGAGCGGCACCGTTCACGGGGACCTGGACGGCGGCGTGGTGTCGTTGGACAGCAACCAGGCAACTCTTGACGATCCCCATCTGTTTTCCATCCCCATCGTTGCCGATAAGTTGGCCGGGACCGTGCGTTGGCAACGCTATGGGGATCGGTTGCGGGTGCAGACCCAAGAGCTGGACATGGATAATCAGGACCTGCAGACGCGCAGCCGCATACGCCTGGATGTCCCCAGTGATGGCGGATCTCCGTTGCTGGATATGCAAGTCGCCTTTGGTGACGGCGATGTGAGCCGTGTAGGCCAGTATCTGCCCGAAGGCATCATGCCTCCGCGAACCGTGCATTGGCTGCGCCGGTCACTGGTGAGCGGACGGGTAAGCTCCGGGACCCTGCTGCTTCACGGCCGTCTGGCGGCGTTTCCCTTTGCGAACGGATCGGGTGTCTTCCAGGTCAGCTTCGACGTGCAGGACGGGGTGCTCGATTACATGCCCGGCTGGCCGCGCATCGATCAACTCGCCGCTCACGTGGATTTCGTCGGCCAATCGATGCGGATTCGGGCTCGAAGTGCCAACGTGCTGGGCACCGATCTGAAGAATGTGCAGGCCTCCGTGACCGACCTGCGCCACCCCCGGTTGCGGGTCAGCGGCCAGGCCACCGGTGCGTTGAGTCGCATGCTCGATTTCCTGCGGGCCAGTCCCCTCGGTCAACGCTACACGGGCATGCTGGGACGGGTGCAGGCCACCGGCTCGGCCAGTGTGGATTTGTCCCTGGAGCTCCCGCTGCACGGCGCCCGCCATCAGGTGGTTGCCAAGGGGACGGTCCATTTGCCCGGCAACGGGTTGTTATTCAAGGACTGGAATGTGGCGCTCACGGATTTGCGCGGTACGCTTCATTTCGACGGCGACAATCTGAGCGCCCAGGGCGCACAGGCTCAGTTCCTGCAACGACCGGTGCGCATCGCTGTGAGTACCGCCCAGCCGTCCGGTCGGCCCCCGCAGACCCGGGTGGCACTGACCGGACCGCTTCACTTGGTGGAGCGGTTGCGCAAGTCCGGCCAGCCGCTGGCCAGCCATATCAGCGGGTCAACCGACTGGCGGCTGTTGCTGACCGTTTCCAGGCCGGACCATGGCAACGGTTCGCCGTCGGCGGGCCTGACCCTGGAATCCGACCTGAAAGGTGTTGCCATCAATCTTCCTTCACCGCTTGCCAAGGCGGCGGATGAAGGCCGCAATTTCGTGCTCCGGACGACGGTTTCCGGGCGGCGTGTGAACCCCCTGCAGGTCAGCTACGGTGACATACTGAAGGCGCAGCTCGCCTTGGCCCTGGACAAGGGGCGCCTGCAGCTGCAACGCGGTGAAATACGCTTCGGAACCACGCCCGCCCGGCTTCCGTCGACCCCCGGCTTGCGGGTGGCCGGCGACATCTCCCGATTGTCGGTGGGCCAGTGGGTGGGGGGAGCCGACGCGTTGATCGGGAGCGTGGGCAGGGGCGTTCAGGACCAGGTCCGGGACGTGGATGTGCAGGTGCAGGCGCTCGATGCCTTCGGCCAGCGCTTCGGATCCACCCGTCTCCAGGCCCGCCGGGCGGGCGGGGCCTGGATCGTCGACCTTCAGGGCTCGAAGATTGACGGACGAATCCTCTGGCCGTCCAAGCCGAGCCCCGTGAGTCGCGTCGAGCTTGCGTTGCGGCACCTGTCCATCGAGCCCGCAGACGGGAAAGCTAAATCCGCCGATGGGGGCATGAACCCCGCTGAGGTTCCGCCTCTGCAGGTGACCGCCGATCGGCTGGAATACGGCAGCGTCGACCTCGGACGGCTGCAGCTCACCACCGTGCCGGAACCCTCCGGGCTCAAGGTGGAGAGTGCGAGCCTGGTTTCGGACTGGCTCCAGTTGCACACCCAGGGCGACTGGCAGGACCATGACGGGCACCAGACATCCCGTTTCCAGATCACCGTCACCGGCGGCAACCTGGGAAAAATGCTGAGCGCCTTCGGATATGCAGGGAACATCAAGGGAGGGCAGACCCGCGGCGATATCAGCGCCAATTGGCGGGGCTCGCCGATGGCGTTCTCCCTCAAACGCCTGCAGGGTCATCTGCATCTGCATATCGGCGAGGGCCGGATACTGCGCGTGGAGCCGGGTGCCGGGCGGGTATTCGGTCTGCTCAGTCTGCAGGCTCTGCCGCGGCGTCTGTCGCTGGACTTCAGCGACCTGTTCAGGAAGGGCTTCAGCTTCGACTCGATTGAAGGCAATTTCACCCTGAGCGAAGGGGACGCCTATACCAGCGATCTGGTGGTGGACGGACCGTCGGCGCGTATAGAAATCGCAGGACGCACCGGCCTGGTGGCAAGGGACTACGATCAGCTGGTGACGGTGATTCCTCACATCCGTTCCAGCCTCCCGATCGCCGGCGTCATCGCCGGCGGCCCGGCGGTGGGAGCGGCGTTGCTGCTGATGGACAAGCTGTTTCCCGGTCCCCTTAACGAATTGACCAGTATTGCCAACTACCAGTACACGCTTACCGGGACCTGGGACGATCCCGTGGTGAAGCGTCTGAACGACAAGGCCGGCGGCGCGCCGGCGTCGCCCCGATGAACGGCCTGCCGGGCGTGCGTAGGGCCGCTGGCCCATTTGTGCTATTCTGCGCTCCAATGCGCGGGGTACTACTGGTCCTTCTGTTGTGCGTTGCCGCATCCGCCCGCGGTGCGGACCCGCACTATGCAATTTCCATCGACGACTGGGCTCGTCCCCATGACGGGCGCGCAGTGGTTCACATGCAGCCGCTGGCCCAGGCCGTGCAGACCCTGACGCGTGTTCCGCACGCGGTGTTGGTGATCAACTATCCCGGTGGCGAGCAAGGTTCGTTATGGGCCCATGAGCTGCGTTCGTGGCTGGTCGCCCTGGGGGTTCCTTCCCGGCGGCTCCAACTTGCGCCGGGCAGCCAGCGGGAAGATGCCTTGGACATTCAGGTGGTACAGAGAGGCGCGTCACTGCCATGACGATGGTGGCCTGCATTCAAATGGCTTCCGGCCCGAACGTGGGAGCCAACCTTTTCGAGGCCGAGCGGCTCATCGCCCAAGCAGCGGCGCAGGGTGCTCGTCTGGTGGTGCTGCCCGAGAACTTCGCCATCATGGGCCTGCACGAGACCGACAAGGTGGAGGTGCGCGAGCCCGCCGGCTCCGGCGCGATTCAGGATTTTCTGGCCCAGCAGGCCGAGCGTCACAAGGTCTGGCTGGTGGGCGGCACCATACCCCTGGTGGCGGAATCCGACGGCAAGGTGCGCGCAGCCTGTCTCCTGTACGACGATCGCGGCCAGTGCGTGGCCCGTTACGACAAAATGCACCTGTTCGATGTGCATCTGGTGGACAGCCACGAGAAATACAACGAATCGGAAACCATCGAACCCGGCGAACAGGTCGTGGTGGTGGATTCGCCTTTCGGTCGCCTGGGCCTGGCGGTCTGCTACGATCTGCGCTTCCCCGAACTGTTCCGCCGCATGCTGGATGCCGGCATGGAATTGGTGGCCGTGCCGTCCGCATTCACGGCGATCACCGGCAAGGCCCATTGGGAGACTCTGGTGCGGGCCCGTGCCATTGAGAACCTGTGTCACGTGGTCGCCGCCGCCCAGGGGGGCTATCACGTCAACGGCAGGGAAACCCATGGCGATACGATGATCGTCGATCCCTGGGGAACGATTCTGGATCGCCTGCCGCGGGGTTCGGGGGTGGTGGTGGCCAGGATCGATCGCAGCCAGCTGAAGAGCATACGGCGCAATTTTCCCAGTATCGACCACCGGCGTCTGTTCTGTGGGCCGCGCGGGGAAGGTTCCTGAGCGCCGCGTCAAGATCGATACGCATTCGCCGTCCGCCGCGCCGCCGTTAGGTCTTCAATACCCTACTGACTCGGCTGGAACTTTACAGTGCCATCGTGCCGTGTACCCTGTAACTGCCGGGCGCAAATCCGGACCCGGCCGTTGCCCAAGGAGTCCCATGTCATCGAATAACCTCGATATCGCCCGTGCGCAACTGCTGTCTCCCACCGGGCTCGGCGAAGACGATCTCAATCGGGTCCTCGATCAGTTGCTCGGCCATGCCATCGACAGCGGCGATCTGTATTTCCAATCCAGTCGATTCGAGTCCTGGGCCCTGGAAGACGGCATCGTCAAGGAAGGCACCCACAGCATCGAACAGGGAGCCGGCGTCAGGGCGCTCAGCGGCGAGAAGACCGGTTTTGCCTATTCGGACGAACTGGCCTTACCGGCCCTGCTGGAAGCATCCCGCGCGGCCCGCGCCATCGCGCGCAGCGGACGCCAGAGCACGCTGCAGGCCTGGCGTGCCGGCGGCTCGATGGCGCTGTATCGGCCGGTGGATCCTCTGGAAACCCTTACCGCGGACGCCAAGGTGCAGTTGTTGCAGCAAGTGGACGCGGAAGCACGCAAGCAGGATCCGCGGGTTACTCAAGTGGTGGTTTCCCTGGCCGGCGTCCACGACGTGGTGCTGGTGGCTGCCAGCGACGGCACGCTTGCCGGCGATGTACGGCCGCTGGTGCGCATGAGCGTAAGCGTGATCGTCGAGGATGAGGGGCGGCGCGAGCGAGGCAGTGCCGGTGGTGGCGCGCGTACCGGCTACGAGTATTTCCTGGACTCGGACCACGCCATGGGCTACGCCCGCGAAGCGGTGCGCCAGGCACTGGTGAATCTCGATGCCGTGGATGCGCCGGCGGGCTCCATGCCCGTGGTATTGGGACCGGGCTGGCCCGGTGTGCTGCTGCACGAAGCGATCGGGCACGGACTGGAAGGCGACTTCAACCGCAAGGGTACGTCGGCGTTCGCCGGCCGCATCGGCGAACGGGTGGCGTCGCCCCTGTGCACGGTGGTGGATGACGGTACCCTGGAAGAGCGCCGCGGTTCTCTCACCATGGACGATGAGGGTACGCCCACCCAGTGCACCGTCCTGATCGAGGATGGCGTTCTCAAGGGCTATATGCAGGACAAGATGAATGCCCGGCTGATGGGGATGGCGGCTACCGGCAACGGGCGGCGCGAATCCTATGCCCACCTGCCCATGCCGCGCATGACCAATACCTACATGCGGGCCGGCGACCACGATCCCCAGGAGATCATCGCTTCGGTGGACCGGGGGCTGTATGCGGTGAATTTCGGAGGCGGTCAGGTGGATATCACCTCGGGTAAGTTCGTGTTCTCGGCCAGCGAAGCCTACCTGATCGAGAAGGGCAAGTTGACCCGGCCGGTCAAGGGGGCCACCCTGATCGGCAACGGCCCGGACGTGCTGACGCGGGTTTCCATGGTAGGCAACGACCTGGAGCTGGATTCCGGAGTGGGCACCTGCGGCAAGGAAGGCCAGAGCGTGCCGGTGGGCGTCGGACAGCCCACTGTCAAGGTGGACAGCCTGACGGTGGGTGGCACCCACGCCTGAGTCGGCTATATGTAGGGGAACGGACCCGCTGCCGCAAAAGTAATGCGTGACGGGCCCGACACCCACTCAGGTCGCTGCGGGGCGCCGCCATGCCACATCACCCATTGCTCTCCCACGAGCGATCCCTGCCCCACAGCCTCGACGACAAGGGTGCCGTCGTGCAGTGGCACGCTTTTCGGGTGCGGGAAGCGGCCGAGGCGTTCATCCCCCATATCCGGCTGGGGCCCGGCCAGCAGCTGGTCGGGGGGGTGACGCGGGACAGCGTGGGTCCTCTGTGGTGGGTGGGAGTCGAGGTGGATGACCGGGTCCGGTGGGGCAGCCGGCTGGCCGTCAACAAGCACGCCGATTGAGGGCGTCAGTCGGCTTCGGTCAGCTCCCGCAGCAGCCGGAACAGGGCGCGCGCGCTGCGTGGTCCCCGACTCTGCTCGCGTTCCAGTCTTGCCTGCCGCACGAGCTGGCGCAGACGTTGGCGGTCGGCATCCGGGTGGGACTGCAGAAACTCCGCCAGAGCCGCATCGCCTTCGGACAACAGGCGTTCGCGCAGCGTTTCCAGGCGCTGGAATCGCAGGGCCTGTTGACGGTCCTGGCGCTGCAGGGCCTCGATGGCGGCCCGGATGGGTTCCGCGTCCGTCTCGCGCAGCAACCGGCCGATGAACTTGAGCTGCCGTTTGCGCGCGCCGCGGGCGTCCATGGTGCGCGCGAAGCCAACCGCTTCGCGCAGTGCTTCCGGCAGATCCAGTGCGTCCAACTGGGCGGCGGGCAGCGTCACCAACTGTTCGCCCAGGGCCTGCAGCGCCTGGGAGTCGCGCTTGCGCTGGGACTTGCTGGGTATGGCGTGTTCCGGCTGGTCCGTGTCACTCATGGCGGATACCGGTGCCAGAGGCCAGGCACAATGTGCGCGCCGCCGGGAATTTGTGGCCCCGGGTGGGGAATCGGTAGAATTCCGCTATTCCAGAAACGAGGCAAATCATGACAGACAAGGCAGTGGCAGACGTCGCCCCCATTCTACCTGACCAGCAGGTGCTGGCCGAGCTGGTCGGGCAGATTCTCGACGAAGCGCGCGCACAGGGCGCTTCCGCCGCCGAGGCCGGGGTGAGCATGGAAGCCGGACTGTCGGCCACCGTGCGGCTGGGCGAGGTGGAAACCCTGGAATACCACCGGGACCGGGGGCTGGGCGTGACTGTGTACTTCGGGCAACGCAAAGGTTCGGCCAGTACCTCCGACCTGGATCCGAAGGCGGTCCGCGAGACCGTCAGGGCCGCTTGCGACATCGCCCGCTACACCAGCGAGGACAGCTGCGCGGGGTTGGCCGATGCGGCCCTGCTGGCCACCGACATCCCCGATCTGGATCTGTACCATCCCTGGAACCTCGCTGCCGAAGGGGCCATCGAGCTGGCCCGCGAGTGCGAGGACGCCGCGCGGGCTTTCGACAGCCGCATCGACAACTCCGAGGGCGCGAGTGTTTCCAGCCACCAGGGACTCAGGATGTACGGCAACAGCCTGGGTTTCGTGGGCGGTTATCCCAGTACCCGCCACAGCCTCAGCTGTGCGGTGCTCGGCCGTCTGGATGACCAGATGCAGCGCGACTACTGGTACACGGTGTCGCGGGTGCCGGGCGACCTGGAGGCGGCGGCGGACGTGGGGCGCAGGGCCGCCGAGCGCACCGTGCGGCGCCTGGGCGGCCGTCGCCTTTCCACCCGCCAGGTGCCGGTGGTGTTCGCGGCCGAGCTGGCCAGCAGCCTGTTCGGCCATCTGGTGGGAGCGGTGCGGGGCGGCAGCCTTTATCGCAGGTCTTCGTTCCTGCTGGATCATCTGGGCAAGCCGGTGTTCCGACCGTTCGTGAGGGTCGATGAACAGCCCCATCGCAAGCGTGCGCTCGGCAGCGCCCCTTTCGACAACGAGGGGGTGGCCACCCGCGACCGGGATCTGATCCGGGACGGTGTGCTGCAGGGCTATGTGCTGGACAGCTATTCAGCCCGCAAGCTGGGCATGCAGACCACCGGCAACGCCGGCGGTGTGCACAACCTGACCGTCGAGCCCGGCGGCCACGACCTCGCCGGTCTGCTGCACCAGATGGGTACCGGGCTGCTGGTGACGGAGTTGATGGGGCAGGGCATCAACATGGTTACCGGTGACTACTCCCGGGGGGCGGCGGGTTTCTGGGTCGAAGGCGGGGAGATTCAGTATCCCGTGGAAGAGATCACCGTGGCGGGCAATCTCAAGGACATGTTCCAGCAGTTGGTGGAGGTCGGCAATGACGTGGACCGGCGTGGCAACATCCATACCGGCTCGGTGCTGATCGAAAACATGACCGTGGCGGGCGAGTAACCCGGCCACACGGGCGTCGGCCCCAAGGAGTCTTGCCCGAGTGCGGGTCAGAAGATCAGGTCCTGCATTCCCCATTTGCTAGCCATGGTTTCGGTAGCGTTGAGTACCTCCTCGCTGCGGGCCGGGTGATTGAAGCGTCCTTCCGCCAGCCAGCGCAGGGCGGTATCCCTGTCGGGCGCCAGGGCCAGCAGGTGAATCAACTCGCCGGCCTCGGCTCCTACGATTTCGCCTCCCAACAGGGCGCCGCTGTCCATGTCGCCGATCAGGCGCACGAACCCGTCGGTGTCGTCCTGGCCCAGGGCGCGCGGAGAGGTTTCGAAGGCGGCGAAGCCCACCGCCGGTTCCAGTTCCTCGTCCTCGGCCATGTCCTCGTCCATCCCCACCCGGGCCAGCTCCACCGCACTGTAGACCACGAACGGCACCCACAGGTCGTCCCGGTGCCTGCTGCGCGCTTCCAGAATGTTGGCTACCGCCACGGTGGCGTCGGCCAGCGCCTTGTTAGCGGTCATGATGGGTGAGGCGCAGTCGCCGATGGCGTAGATGTTCGGCACGTTGGTCTGCAGGTGCGGGTCGCAACGCACGAATCCATGGCTGTCGGTTTCCACCCCCACCGTATCCAGGCCCAGTCCCTCAGTGTTGGCATGACGCCCGGTGCCCAGCAGTACCCAGTCCACCTCCACGCTGCCGCCGTCCTCCAGGACGATGTGCACGCCATCGTCGGTCACTTCACTGGAGCGGATGCGTCCGCCTTCGCTGCGCGGCTCGACGCCCTCGCGGCTCAGGGCCTGGCGCAGCACCGCCATCGCCTGGGGACTGTAATGGGCTTTGCGCAGCAGGGTGGAGCGGGCCAGCCAGGTCACCTCGCAGCCCAGCATGGCGAGGATATAGCTGAACTCCACGGCCACTACGCCGCTGCCTACGACCGCCACCCGCCGACCGTCGGGCACCGGGGCGTCGAACAGCATGTCGGTGGTCAGAATACGTCCGGGAGTGGCGGGCAGGGATTCCGGTACCCGCGGGCTGGAGCCGGTGGCGAGAATGACGTGGCGTGTGTCCAGTAGGCGCGCCTCGCCGTCGGCGAGCTGCACCTGCACCTGGTTTGGGCCCTTCAAAGTGGCATGGCCTTCCAGCGCATCGATGCCGAGGCGTTTCATGTAATCCGTGTAGCTGTCGCGCACGGTCCGGACCACACCCTTCTGGTGTGTCCAGGCGGCGGCGATATCGCCTCGCAGCTCGCCGATCACGCCCCGTTCCGACATGCGGTGGCGGCTGGCCGCGATCAGACGCGCACTGTGATGCCAGGTCTTCTTGGGTACGCAGCCGCGGTTGAGGCAGCAGCCGCCCCATTGAGCCCGTTCCACAATGGCGACATTGAGGCCCCGCAGGGCGCCCAGGACCGCAGCGCGGTAGCCGCCCGGTCCGGAGCCGATGACAACGATGTCATAGGGTTTGGCCATTGGCATACGTCCACGTGTTTTGGTCAGAGGAGAAAAATGGTGGCTAGGCCCAGAAAGGCCATGAAGCCGACCACGTCGGTGACGGTGGTCAGCAGCACCGAGCCGGCCAGGGCCGGATCGATCCTGATCCTCCGCAGCAGCAGGGGCAGCCCGAAGCCCGCCAGAGCCGCGCATACCAGATTGATGATCATGGCGGCGGCGATAATCATGCCGATGTGCACGTTCTCGAACCAGGCGGTGGCGATGACGGCCACCACCAGCGCCCATATCATGCCGTTGAGCACCCCGACCGCCAGTTCCTTGAACAGCAGCCAGCGGGCATTGGTGGGCCCCACCTGTCCCAGTGCCATGCCGCGAATGACGATGGTCAGGGTCTGGCTGCCGGCAATGCCGCCCATGCTGGCCACGATAGGCATCAGCACCGCCAGGGCGACAATCTTGTGGATGGTGCCCTCGAACAGACCGATCACCCACGACGCCAGGAATGCCGTGAACAGGTTGATGCCCAGCCAGACCGCGCGGCGCCGGGCGCTGGAGACCACCGGCGCAAAGATGTCTTCTTCCTCGTCCAGGCCCGCCATGCTCATCAGCGAGTGGTCGGCCTCGTCGCGGATCACGTCCACCACGTCGTCGATGGTGATGCGGCCGATCAGTCTGCCGTTCTCGTCCACCACCGGGGATGAGATCAGATCCCGGTCCTGGAACAGCTTGGCCACCTCCGTTGCCGGCAGCGAGGCCGGGATCCCCTCGACCTCCCGGTCCATGACTTCCGCCACGGTGTGATCCGGTTCCATGGTGAGCAGGGTGGTCAGTGGCAGTACCCCGCGGTATTTGTCGTAGCGGCTCACCACGATCAGACTGTCGGTGAGTTCGGGGATGGTTCCCCGCAAGCGCAGGTAACGCAGCACCACGTCCAGCGTGACGTCGGCGCGCACCGTGATGGTGTTGACATCCATCAGGCCGCCGGCGGTGTCTTCAGCGTAGGACAGCACCGCCTCCAGCCGCTGGCGGTTCTGCTTGTCCAGGGCCCGCAGCACTTCATGGATGACGGCGCCAGGCAGGTCGGCAAGCAGGTCCGCCAGATCGTCGGTATCCAGCCCTTCGGTGGCGGCTACCAGCTCGCCGGTCTCCATGTCCCGGATCAGCCCGGCACGGACTTCGTCATTGACGTGCAGCAGCACCTCGCCCCGGTCGTCCGGTTCCACCAGCTGCCACAGTACCGCGCGGGGATCTCGCGGCATGGATTCCAGCAGGTGTGCGATCTCCGCCGGGCGCAGACTGTTGAGCAGCTTGCGGACCGGTTCGACGGTGCCCTGTTCCAGCGCCTCCGCGAGCGTCTGCAGATGGTCCTGGGAGGGCTGCTGCTGTTCGGAGGGTTCTGCCATGAACGAATCCTCGGGCTGGTCTGCGCTGTCAGGACGGATATGGAGCGGGCACTGGGCCGATACCGTGCTGTTCGACGCGCAGTTTAGCGATGCGCCTCGGCAGGGTCCAGCGGCGCCCCGACAGGCGTGAGCGCTATGCCGCTGCGGGTGTCGGGGAAACTGCGCAGCGGGCCGGCACATCCACGCGCCTTGCGCGTGAATGGCGCGGCCGCCGTCAGTCTTTGGCGTTGATGGCGGCGAACAGGCGGGCTCCTTCCTGGGGGTCCTGGCTGCGGACCAGCCGCCGTGCGAGCCGGGCGAGGGGCTCTAGTTCGCTGTCGTTGATGATGCGCTTGATTTCGAGCACGGACGCCGCCTGCATGCTGAATTCGGTCAGTCCGAGCCCCAGCAGCAGGCGTGTATAGCGGGCATCGCCGGCCATTTCTCCGCACATGGACACGGGAATGCCGGCCTTTTGCCCGGCGTCGATGACCATCTGCACCAGCCGCAGTACGGCCGGGTGCAGCGGGTCGTACAGATAGTTCACTTCGTCATCGATGCGGTCGATGGCCAACGTGTACTGAATGAGGTCGTTGGTGCCGATGGACAGGAAGTCCAGATGCCGGGCAAAGAACCCCGCCGACAAGGCCGCGGCAGGCACCTCGATCATGCCGCCTACCGGGAGCTTGGGATCGAAGGCCCGGCTTTCCCGGGCCAGCTCGCGCTTGGTCTCCTCCACCAGCGCCAGCATCTGGAACAGTTCCTGGCTGTTGGACAGCATGGGCACCATGAGCCTGACGGGGCCGTGGGCCGCCGCGCGCAGAATCGCCCGCAACTGGGGCCGGAAGAGGGTTGGATCCTTCAGGCACAACCGGATGGCGCGCAGTCCCAGGGCGGGGTTGGTGCACAGCCGTCCCACCGGTCGGGAACCGTCCACTTCCTTGTCGGCGCCCAGGTCCAGGGTCCGGATGGTCAGGGGCAGGCCTTTGAGGGCTTTGACCACCTCCAGATAGCGCTCCAGCTGCTCGTCCTCGTCCGGCGTGTCGTCTCGGTTCATGTACAGGAACTCGGTCCGGTACAGGCCGACGCCTTCCGCCTTGACCTGCCGCACGGCG
>CAZNBB010000009.1:0-29279 GCA_964571225.1 uncultured Gammaproteobacteria bacterium | reverse complement strand
TCCCACCGCTGGCGGGAGGTCCCCATCGTCGGTCGGGTTACCGCCGGCTTGCCCTTCAGCCGCGACAGGCCCCGCTGGTAGCGTCGTTCTTCGTGCTGGCGGTCATGGTAGTGGCGGAGAATGGCCCGGTCGGCGCCGGCGATGATAACGCCCTGTTGGCCGTCCACGATCAGCAACTCGCCGTCCTTCAGGTAGCGGCGCACGTTGCGTGCACCGACCACCGCGGGGATGCCCAGGCTGCGGGCGAGGATCGCGGTATGGGAAAGAGGGCCGCCGTATTCGGTGACGAAGGCCATGATGCCCTGGTGTTGCATGAGCACCGTGTCGGCCGGGGTCAGGTCGTCGGCGATCAGGATGCGCCCGCGCAGTTCCTCATCCACCTCGCCGGTCTCGGGCTCGCCCCGCTTCAGCAGAATGCGCTGAATGCGTGTTACCACGTGGTCGACATCGTCCCGACGGGTGCGCAGGTACGGGTCGTTCATCTGGTCGAAGACCTGCACCAGGGCGTCGCGCTGCAGCTTCAGAGCCCATTCGGCGTTGCAGCCCTGGGCCTGGATGAGTTCCACCGGCGCTTTCGTGAGGGTGGAATCCTCCAGCATCAGCAGGTGGGTGTCGATGAAGCTGGCGATATCGGCCCGCGTGCCCTTGGGGATGCGCTGGCGGATTTCCCGCAACTGGCGCTTGGCGATGGCGACGGCGCGCTCGAAACGGTCGATTTCCTCGGACAGCAGATCGTCGGGAACGGCATATTCCAGCACCTCCAGCGCGTCGCGCTGCAGGATGTGCGCTTCCGCGATGGCAACGCCCCGCGATACGCCGATTCCCGACAGTTGCACTGCCATGTCACCCGCCCTCTGGTGCGGCAGCCCCCCAGGCCGCCGAACTGCGCAATGCTACTCGTTTTCTCCGAAGCGTCCCTGTACCAGCTCTTCCAGACTGCGGATCGCCGCCTCTTCGTCGTCACCTTCGGCAGTGATGTTGATGCTGCTGCCCTTGGCCGCGGCCAGCATCATGACGCCCATGATGCTCTTGCCGTTGACCTGCTGGCCTCCACGTGCCACCTGGATACTGCTGGCGTATTGAGAGGCCAGCGTCACGAACTTTGCCGCGGCGCGGGCGTGCAAACCCAGTTTGTTGACTATCTCGACCTCTTTTTGCTGCATGGTCAGTCGTCTTTTGTCCGATTGCATGACAGGACACCGTCCCGGCCTCCGCTGACCGCCTTGTCGGTCAACTCGTCCAGGCCGAGCCGTGGATAGTTAAGCACCCGCACCAGCATGGGCAGATTCACTCCCGCCACCACCCGCACGCCTTCCTGTTCCAGCAACCGGGCCGCGATGTTGCTGGGCGTCGAGCCGTACATGTCGGTCAGCACCAACACGCCGTCGCCCCGGTCGAGCTCCTTCACCAACGATTGGGCTTCCACCAAGGTGGAGTCGGGATTGCAGTCGCTGGACACGGATACCGTTCGGGTGGCGAGTGGACAGATCTCCAGCATGCGCGTCGCGGTATCCAGCAACTGTCGACCGATCCGGTCATGGGTAATGATCAGCAGACCGACTGTCATGACAACTCCCGATGACGGGTAACGACGTTTTCGTGGCGATCCCGAAAGTGCGCCGCAAGGCGCTCGGTCAGGTAGACGGAGCGGTGTTGGCCGCCGGTGCAGCCGAGAGCGACCGTCAGGTAGCTGCGGTTGTCCGCCTGGAAGCGCGGGATCCACGCTTCGAGAAATCGGATCAGGTCGGCGAGCATTTCACCGACCATGGGATCGTTCTCCAGGTACTCGGCGACCGGGCGGTCCTGGCCGGTATAGGGCCGCAGCTGGGGGTCCCAATGGGGATTGGGCAGGCATCGGACGTCGAACACGAAATCCGCATCCACCGGCACCCCGTGCTTGTAGCCGAATGACTCGAACAGCAGCGAAAGGGTCTGCGAGTCCTTGTTCGCGACGCGTTGACGGATCAAGTCACGCAGCTGGTGAATGTTCGTGCGGCTGGTGTCGATGTAGACGTCGGCGTTGGCGGCGATGGGGTCAAGCAGCTGGCGTTCCAGGCGTACGGCATCGGCCAGCGACACCCCCCGCCGGGACAATGGATGTTTGCGTCGGGTCTCGCTGAAGCGTTTCAGCAGCGTATCTTCGTCGGCGTGCAGGAACAGGATTTCGCAGTCGATATGCTGCTCACGCAGGTGCCGCAGGATGTCCGGGAAACGCTGCAGTCCGCTGGGATGGGTTCGCGCATCGATGCCGGCCGCGGCCAGCTCCTGGCGCGGGTCGGTTGCCTCCGCCAGCTGGGTGGCGAAGGCCTCCAGAAGGCCGACCGGCAGATTGTCGATGCAGTAATAGTCGATGTCTTCGAGCGTATGCAGGGCGACACTCTTGCCCGAGCCCGACAGGCCGCTGACGATGACCAGTTTCATGGCGTGCTCTGCTCGATGTGTCGCTGTTGGCGTTCGATAAAGACACGGCTCGCATCATAGCCTTTCAGTCGCAGGATATGATTGCGGGCGGCCGCCTCCACCAGCACGGCCAGGTTGCGGCCCGGTGCGACCGGCAGAGTGACTTCGGGAATGTCCACTCCCAGCACCGTACGGGTCTGTGCGCTGCCCCTGAGTCGGTCGATGAGATTGAGTTGCTCGTCGCTCATGTTCTGAATGCGGATGACCAGTCGCAGGTACTTGTTGTGCTTGATGGCGCTGTCACCGAACATGGCGCGGATGTTGAGTACCCCCAGTCCGCGCACCTCCAGAAAGTCCCGCAGTACCTCCGGGCAGGTGCCGCTCAGAATGTCCGGCGCGATGCGCGCGAATTCCGGTGCGTCATCGGCGATCAGGCGGTGCCCGCGGCTGACCAGTTCCAGGGCGAGCTCGCTCTTGCCGACGCTGGCGTCTCCGGTGAGCAGAACGCCGATACCCATGACTTCCATGAATACCCCGTGCAGGGTCACCGTTTCCGCGAAGCGGTTGGTCAGGTAGTACTGCAGATTGTTGACCAGCTCCGAGCTGTTCAGGCGGGACGCGAACACGGGGGTTCCGGTGGCTTCAGCGCGCTGCCTGACGTCGTCGGGTACCGGATGTCCGCCGGAGATCACCACGCAGTCGGACTTGCCCGAGAACAGTTGAGTGATCGCGTCCTTGCGGGAGTTCTTGCGCAGGCTTTGCAGGTAGTCCAACTCGGTCTTGCCGAGTACCTGAACCCGGTGGGGATGGATGAAGTTCAGATGTCCGACCAGCGATATGGTCGGGTCCTCGTCCTCGCTGGCTTCGATGGTACGCTGGGCGCCCAGCTTTCCGGCGGCCCATACCAGCTCCAGCTTGGCCTGCAGGGCTTCGTACAGCTCGTTGACGGTGAGGCTGACGCTCATGCCAGTTCGCGCTGGGATTTCCAATGCTGGATCAGCGCGAAGAGTTCGTCGTCGTTGGTGGTCTGTCGCAGCCGCGAACAGAGGGTGAGGTCGCTGAACATCTCGGCGAGTTGCGCCAGCAGCTGCAGATGCGCGTCCGTGGACTCTTCGGGCACCAGCAGGGCGAAGACCAGATCCACAGGCTCATTGTCGGGCGCGTCGAAGTCTACCCCGTGGGCAAGGCGTATGAAGGCGCCGATGGGCCGATCAAGCCCTGCCATACGTCCGTGGGGGATTGCCACGCCGTGTCCCAGCCCGGTGCTGCCGAGTCGCTCCCGGTTCACGAGGCTGTCGAATATGCCGCTCTCCGTGAGGCCGGGCGCGCTTTCGGCGAGCAGTCCGCTGATCTGTTCGAGGACGCGTTTCTTGCTCGTGCTCCGCAGGCAACAAGCGATCCTGTTGGGAGCGATCAGATCGAAGATGCGCATGGTATGCTACCGGGCGCCCGGGCCCCGGCCCGGGCGCGCTGCCGTTGGGTTACACCGATTGGTTCTTCAGAGACCCTTCGCTGCGGTGATGGTCCGTCGTCTTCTCTTTGTGTTTCTTGACCTGTCGGTCCAGCTTGTCCACCAGCGAGTCGATGGCGGCGTACATGTCCGCCTCGGTGGCTTCGGCATGCAGATTGCCGCCGCCGGTATGGACCGTCGCCTGAGCCTGATGACGCAGCTTCTCCACGGCCAGCACCACATGAATGTCCGTGACATTGTCGAAATGGCGTTCCACCCGCTCCATTTTGCCGGTCACGTAGTCCCGCAGCGCGGGCGTGATATCGACATGATGTCCGGTGACAGTCAGTTGCATGATGAAGTTCCTCTTGTCTGCCCCTCGAATTTACCGTCGTTCATGGGGGATTTGCGGATGATAAGGGAAAGCGCCTGCAGATTCCTAGATTCCTGACGGGAGGGGGCGAACGCCCTGCCGGGATGCATCAGGCGAGGCGCTTGCGCTCGTTGGACGGTGGAATCGCCAAGGCTTCGCGATACTTCGCTATGGTGCGGCGCGCGACCTTGATGCCCTCATCGGCCAGCAATTGGGCAATCTTGCTGTCGCTCAAGGGCTTGGCGGGTGTCTCGGAGGCGACCAGCTTCTTGATCATGGCGCGGATCGCGGTGGCGGAGCATTCGCCGCCGTCGGCGGTGCCGACGTGGCTGGAGAAGAAGTACTTGAATTCGTAAATGCCGCGCGGAGTGTACATGTATTTCTGGGTGGTCACCCGCGAGATGGTCGACTCGTGCATGCCCACGGATTCGGCTACGTCCCGCAGCACCAGGGGCTTCATTGCCTCGTCGCCGTACTCAAGAAAGCCGCGTTGCTGCTCCACGATGCAGGTGGCCACCTTCAGCAGCGTCTCGTTGCGGCTCTGCAGGCTCTTGAGAAACCATCGGGCCTCCTGCAGATGGTTCTTCAGGTAGGTGTTGTCGTCGCTGCTGTCGGCGCGTCGGATCAGGTCGGCGTACTTGGTGTTGATCCGAACCCGTGGTGCGGCTTCCGGGTTGAGCTCCACGCGCCAGGTGCCGTTGCGTTTGCTCACGATCACGTCCGGGATCACGTACTGGGCGGTACTTGGGGCGATCTGCGAACCGGGGCGGGGATTGAGCGACTGGATGAGGACAATGACCTGCTGCAGTTCCGATTCGGTCAGTTTGAGACGCCGCATCAACTGGTTGTAATCGCGCGCCGCCAGCACATCCAGATATTCGTCCACCAGGGTGCGGGCCTGTTCCAGCCAGGGGGTGGACGGATCGAACTGCTGGAGCTGGATGTGCAGGCATTCGCCGGGATGACGTGCGCCTACGCCGATGGGATCGAAGTGCTGTATGCGGTGCAGGACCGCCTCCACTTCATCCAGCTCCACTTCCAGTTCTTCCGCCAGGCCCTGGTGGATCTCTTCAACCGGGGCGGTCAGGTAGCCGTCATCGCTGATCGAGTCGATGATCGCAGCCGCGATGGCCTGGTCGGTCTCGCTGAACGGGGTCAGCCCCATCTGCCAGAGCAGATGTTCGTGGAGGGTCTCGCCGCCGGCATTGTGGGTTTCGAAATAGTCGCGGTTGTCCGAATCGGGAGCGGGCGCCGAACCGCCGATACCGGCGTCGTAGATGTCATCCCAGGCGCTGTCCACAGGCAGCTCGTCGGGAATCGTTTCAGTGCTGGCGCTGGTGGGCTCGGGTTTCTCCGCCGTCTCCACGTCGGTGCCGTTGACGCGGGTTTCTTCCGTACCTTCGGCGGTCTCATCGGTACCGTCCCCCTCGACGGCTTCGAGCATGAGGTTGGAGTCCAGCGCCTGTTGCACCTCGAGCTGCAGCTCGATGGTGGACAGCTGCAACAGGCGGATCGCCTGCTGCAGCTGGGGCGTCATGGTCAGGTGCTGCCCTAAACGTAGCTGGATGGATGGCTTCATAGATGTCTTCGGTCGGTCATCGCTGCGGACCCAAAATTGCATGGTACTGCACTTATCATGCCATTGCAGCTACCATGGACAGGCATTTGCTACAGCCGGAAGTCATGGCCCAGATACACTTCTCGTACCTGTTGATTCTGCAGGACGGCTTGAGGAGCGCCTTCGGCGATTACCCGTCCCTCGTTCAGTATATAGGCGCGCTGGCAAATTCCCAATGTCTCCCGTACGTTATGGTCGGTTATCAGCACGCCGATATCCCGTTCGCACAGGTGCTCCACGATACGCTGGATGTCCACCACGGAGATCGGGTCCACCCCGGCGAACGGCTCGTCCAGCAGCATGAAGCGGGGGGCGGTGGCCAGGGCGCGGGCGATTTCCACCCGGCGGCGCTCGCCTCCTGAAAGGCTGATGCCGGGCTGGTCCCGCAGATGGCTGATGTGCAGTTCCTGGAGCAGGTCGTCGAGCATCCGCTGACGGGCGCCTTTACCCAGGTCCTTACGGGTCTCCAGGATGGCCAACACGTTTTCCGCCACCGTCAGCTTGCGGAACACCGACGGCTCCTGGGGCAGGTAGCCCAGTCCGCGGCGGGCCCGGACATGCATGGGTCGGGCGGTCAGATCCTCGTCGTCCAGGCGGATTTCGCCCTGATCGCAGGACACCAGCCCGACGATCATGTAAAAACAGGTGGTCTTGCCGGCGCCATTGGGGCCCAGCAGGCCTACCACCTCGCCGCTGCCCACCTGCATCGAGACGTCGCCGACCACGGCTCGGCCGCTGTAATGCTTGGCCAGGTGACGGGTACTGAGCAGGCTCATGAATTCAGTGGCTGTCGGTGTTCTTGGTGGGGGGGATGGTGATATGCACCCGGTCCTTGCCGCTGGCGGCACCGGCGTTCACGACGTCGTTGGCGATACTGTATACGATCCGGTTGCTCCGGAAGGTGTTGCCGCCCTGCCATACGCGCGCCCGGTCGAGCAGCACCACCCGGTTCTGGCCGGCGTAGTACTCGATCGTCTGTCCCTCGCCCTTGAGGTACTGCTTCTTGTTGTCGGGCAGTTGCCGGTAGGTGGCCGGCTTGCCCACCGCCACCATCTTCTGCACTTGCCCGTCCTTGTCGGTGTACACCGTCAGCTTGTCGCCGGTCATGCGCATGGTGCCGCGCGTGACCTTCACGTCGCCGGTATACACGCTGATACCTGTCTTGCGGTTGATGTCGGCCCGGTCGGCGGCCAGATGAATGGGTTGCCGGCTATCCGAGGACAGCCCCCAGGCGGGCATCGCCGCCGGGCCCGCCAGCGCCATGCACAGCACGGCGCCCGCCGCGCTAGCGGCGAGATTTCTGCTGGTCATAGGTGCCCCGCACGGCGGACAGCAGTTTGAGTCGGTTCTGGTCGAGGTAGGCCTGCATGCCGACGGATTCTACCTCAACCCCGGCGCTGACGGTGCGGATCGGTCGATTGGTTTCCGCGTAGCCGTCGTCCGGACGGACCAGCAGCCAGGTCGTATAGGCGTCCAGGGGCCGCGTATGGGGGCCGGCGCTGCGGTGTATCTGCACATCATCCTCCAACCGGACCGTTTTACCCTGGGAGGACAGCCAGCCGACATCGGCGCGCACGCGCCAGGGCGGAGTGCCCGGTTCGAACACCTGCAGCCGCGGCTGGGTGAGCTTGGAGGTGTCGTCGTCCATGTAGTGCACCAGTTTGGCCGCCTCCAGGCGATGGCGCGGTTTGCCGTGGTCGTCCATGGCGGTGGCGGTGAAATTCTCCGCGTAATAGTCCACCACGTGCCGCGGCGCGAGAGCAGTCGGCTGGGTGGTGGATTGCAGTTGGGCGTAGAGCCACCAACTCAGGCCCGCGCTGAGACTCAAAGCGAGTCCGATGACGGCGCTGCGGATGGAGATCAAAGATACTTTTCCAGTTCGCTTTCCAATTTACCCTGGGCTTCGAGCAACAGTTCGCAGACGTCGCGGGCCGCGCCCCGTCCGCCCGGGCTGGGGGTCTGCCAGTGGGCATGGCGCTTCACCGCCGGATGGGCGTCCTGCACCGCGATCGCCAGCCCCACCCGGCGCATGGCCGGCAGATCGACGACGTCGTCGCCGACGTAGGCCGCTTCGTCGCTGGACACCGACAGGCGGGTGAGCAGGTCGTCCAGCGCGACGCGCTTGTCCTCCTGACCCTGGTAGACATGTTTGATGCCCAGATTATCCATCCGGTGTATCACGACCTGGGACGTGCGGCCGGTGATCACGGCCGCCTGTACTCCGTTGGCCTGCAGCATCTTGATGCCATGGCCGTCCCGGGAATGGAATGCCTTGTACTCCTGGCCGTCGTCGCCCAGATACAGACTGCCATCGGTGAGCACCCCGTCCACGTCGAAAATCAGCAGCCGGATGCGGGCCGCGCGGGCCAGGATGTCTTTCATTCCGGGGTCTCCATGGGCCGCGCGGCGAACGTGCCGGCAACGGCATGCCGGGATGGGGCAGATGCAGCAGAGGTGGTCATCGTCATCACACCACCCCGGCGCGCAACAGGTCGTGCATGTTCAGGGCACCCACCAGTCGGCGGTCGTCGTTGACCACCAGCAAGGCATTGATCTTGCCTTCTTCCATGATGCGCAGGGCTTCGGCGGCGAGCATTCCGGCTTGTACGGTCTTGCCGCCGCGGGTCATGACGCTGCTGATTGGCGTCCTGTGTACGTCGATTTCGCGGTCGATGGCGCGGCGCAGATCGCCGTCGGTGAAGACGCCGACCACACATCCGGCCTGGTCGACCACGGCGGTCATGCCCAGGCCCTTGCGGCTCATCTCCACCAGGGCTCCGCTCAACGGCGTGTCTTCCCCTACCCGGGGAATGCGCTCGCCGGTGTGCATGAGGTCATCGATGCGCAGTAGCAGTCGGCGCCCCAGCGCGCCGCCCGGATGGGCCAGGGCGAAGTCCTGGGCCGTGAAGCCCCGGGATTCCAGCAGTGCCACCGCCAGTGCATCGCCCATGGCTAGGGCCGCAGTGGTGCTGGACGTCGGCGCCAGCCCCAGGGGGCAGGCTTCCTTCTCCACGCCGACATCGATGTGCACGGTGGCGGCCCGCGCCAGCGTGGAGTCGGGACGGCCGGTGAGGGCGATCAGGGGAACCCCCAGTCGTTTGATCAGCGGCAGCAGGGTGACGATCTCGTCGGTTTCCCCCGAGTTCGACAGGGCCAGCACCACATCCTTGGCGGTGACCATCCCCATGTCGCCGTGGCTGGCTTCCCCGGGGTGGACGAAAAAGGCGGGGGTCCCGGTGCTGGCCAGGGTGGCGGCGATCTTGCCACCGACATGCCCCGATTTGCCCATTCCGATAACCACCACCCGTCCCTGGCAGTTCAGCATGTGGTGGCAGGCGGCGAGGAACCGTTCGTCGATGCGTTCCGCCAGGGCGGCCACTGCCGCCGCCTCGGTGCGAATCACCGCCAGACCGAGGTCGCGCAGCCGGTCCCCATGGGCGGCCTCGCCCGGGGGAGTGGTGCCGGCAGACCGTGCTTTGGGTGTCGAAGCCATTATCTGTGGTTCCCGATGTGGGGACGCGCGCCGAGGTCGGCGAGATCGGCCCGCGGGCCTGCTGCGACAGCGCCCGACAGGGTGTCCGGTAGCCGCGGCGTCACGGGCCGCAGCCGCGGGCCGAACAATACAGTAAGAGCTGGTAGCCGAGATAGCTCACCACCAGAATCGCTCCCTCGAGCCGGTTGATGCGGCCGGGGGTGCGTATTCGGTAGGCCATCAGGAACAGCCCGATAGTCAACCCGAACATGACCGGAAAATCCCGCGTCAGGACCGCCGGATCCACCGGTCCCGGTCGAATGACGCCGGGCAGTCCCAGCACGGCGAGCAAGTTGAACATATTGGACCCGATCACGTTGCCGATGGCAATGTCGTGTTCGCCCTTGCGGGCGCTGGCAACGGACGCGGCAAGCTCCGGCAGGCTGGTGCCGAGAGCCACGATCGTGAGCCCGATGATCAGGTCGCTGACACCGAACGTCTGGGCGATGCCCACCGCCCCCCAGACCACCAGACGGGAACTGGCCAGCAGCACGCCCAGTCCGATCACGACCCACAGCAGCGCGTTCCGGGTGCTCAGGTCGCTGCGGATTTCCTCCGCGTATTCGCTCACCATGGGATCTGCAGCCCGGTTGTTGATACCCAGGCGTGTCACCCACAGGATCAGTACGGCGAGCACCGACAGCAGGATGATGCCGTCCAGTCGTCCCAACGTGCCGTTCAGCAGCAACAGAAGGGAAAGCGTCATCACCGCCAGCAGCACCGGCAGCTCCCGCTTCAGGATGCCGGAGTGCACGTGCAGTGGGACGATCAATGCGGTGACGCCGATGATCAGGCCGATGTTGGCGATGTTCGATCCCACCGCGTTGCCGATGGCCAGGCCGGTGTTGCCCTGCCAGGCGGCCACCGCCGAGACCACCATCTCCGGGGCGGAGGTGCCGAATCCCACGATGGTCAGGCCGATGATGAGGGGCGAGACGCCCCAATTGCGGGCGCTGGCGGCGGCGCCCAGCACGAAGCGGTCGGCACCCCACATCAGCAGTGCCAGGCCGCCGAGTACCGCGACCAGGTTCAACAGCACGGTTCGGCCGTCGCGGGTCTGTACCCTGGGGGCCAGGGGCGTTGCCGGGCGGGAAGCAAACGGGCTGACGCCATCAGTCAGGTAGTTTCGACGCGGGTGGCGCCACAGCGTGCGCACCGATAGCGGGTGACCAGACGTCCGGTCTTCACCGCGAACGGAGTGCTGGGAACCTCTTCCCACTTATGGAAACCACGCTTGCACAGCGTGTTGCCTTGGTGCTTTTCGCTGGCTTTTGGACGGCGGAAGGGAACGACATTGCTCATGGTGAGGACCGACTGCGTATGCTATCGACGCAATCATACACGCTCAGGCGCGGCTGCCAAGCAAGCTGGTCCCGTGCGCGGCTGCAGTCCAGCGCCAGGGACCAGCGCATCGCTTCCACCCACGCCGGCTCACCGGCGGCTCCGGTGAGGGGCCACAGGCTGCGCAGCAGAGTGCGCACCACCGCAAACGGCACCGGCACGGCCCAGCGGTGCCCGTAGCGCTGCAGGTCACGAAAGGCCACGGCCGGCTCGGCTGCCAGGTTAAAGGCTCCCGTGGCATCCGAGTCCAGCGCCTGCAGCACCGCCGTGGCGACATCGTCTTCCCATACGCACTGGGTCAGGGGTTGGGGTTCCGGCAGACGCGGATAGGTGGGCTGTCGAAGCAGAAAGCGCAGCAGCGGCAGGGCGTTGGGCCCGAGGATGGCATGGGGTCGCAGTCGGATGATCCCCATGTGGGGGTGGCTTGCCTCCATGGTGTCCAAGGCCCGCTCTACCGCCACCTTGTCTTCGCCGTAGGCGAATCCCGGGTTGGGCCTCAGGGGCCGGCTCTCGTCTATCCGTTCGGGGTTGTCGGGCCACGCCCCGTAGACCGCCGCGCTGGACAGATGAATGAGGCGTTGCACGCCCGCCCTCGCGGCCGCCTGGAAGACGTTGCGGCTGCCGTTGACGTTGATGTCGCCCATCAGGGCGCGGTCGTGGCGGGCCCGCCCCAGCTCACCGCGCATCACCACGAAGGCGAGATGGAGGAGGGTGTCTTGCCCCTCCATCGCCTCTGCGACGCGGGCGCTGCGCACGTCGGCCTGCAGAGCGTTGAAGCGCGGATGACTGAACCGACTTGGGCGGATGTCCAGGCCGGTAACGGCTTGCACGCCGGGATGGTTGCAAAGCCGGGGCAGCAGGGCCGCTGCCAGATGCCCGGAACTGCCGGTGACCAGAACCTTCATCGGCCGCAGGTTGGCGCAGGGCTCACGGCGTCAGCACCCTGCCGGCGGAGCCTGGAAGCGCGGAATGACGTGCTCGGCCAGCACTTCCATGGAGGTGCGCACCGCCGCGGTGGGCAGCACGCCGGCACCGACGGCACACAGCACATGGTCCACGCCCTCGCGCTGCAGGCCCTGCAGTCGCTGTATGCAGTGCTCGGGATTGCCCACGATCACCATGCCCAGGGTTTCCAGAACCTTCAGATTGATGGCCTTGTCCACCAGGCCGCGCAGCTTGCCGAGCCGACGGTAATATTCGTAGCCTTCGTAGAGGCGTTCCAGCACCGGCAGGGTCTGGGCGAACAACTGCCGGTAGAACCAGACGAACCCGTCCCGAGCCTGCTCGCGGGCCTGTTGGTGGTCTTCCAGGCAGAACACGCCGACCGTCATCCCGACGCGGGGGTTCTGGCCGGCCGCCGGTGGCCCATCACCGTGGTGGCGCCGCCAGTGCTGCCGGTACCGGCGGATATCCTCCCTGACCATGAACCAGGGCTTGAACGGCCCCGCCAGGGCGCCCAGCCCCAGGCGGGCGGCAAGCTCGAAGCTTTCCGGGCTGACCGCGGCCGTCCACAGAGGCGGATGGGGCCGCTGCACGACTTTGGGAACGATTTCAATATTATCAATATGGTAATGGGTGCCGTGGTAGGTGACCGGTCGGCCGTCGAAGGACTGGCGGATGATCGCCAGGGCTTCCTCGGTCAGGCTGCGGCTGTCCGCCATGGCTACCCCGAAGGTGGCGTATTCCCGGGGGGAAAAGCCGCGCCCGAAGCCGAACTCCACGCGTCCGCCGGAGAGCACGTCCAGGGTGGCCAGCCGTTCGGCGACCCGCACCGGGTGCTCGTACGGCAGGGGAACGATGCCGTGGCCCAGCCGCAGGCGACGGGCGCGTTGGGAAGCGGCCGCCAGGAAAAGATCCGGAGCCGAGCTGTGGGAATACTCGGCCATGAAATGATGCTCCACCAGCCAGGCGGTGCGGAAGCCGCATTGCTCGGCCAGTTCCAGCTCCGCGAGTGTGTCGTGGTACACCTGGCTTTCGGTGCGGCCCGAGAACCCGGGCACCGACAGCTCATAGAAGAGGTCAAAATGCATGGCGAAGGAGTTTCGGGCTTCAGGTGAGCCGTTGCAAGTGCTTGCAGGTTATACTGTATTCAATGACTGGTAAGCCCACAGCGAATACCGAAAGAACCCAGCATCGGCCTGTGCTGGAGGTGGGCGCGCGCGGCTGGGACCACGCTGCCTGGGTCGGCTCCTTCTACCCTGACGACCTGCCCCCTGCCTGGCGGTTGGCCTACTACGCCAACGAATTCTCCAGTGTGCTGGTGCCGGCCCGGCAGTGGCAGTGTGCCGATCCGGGCGAGGTGGCGGGGTGGGCGGCCGACGTGCCCGAGCGTTTCGTGTTCTTCGTCGAGTTGGAGGCGAGCGTTCCCGAGCGGCCCCGGAACCCGGTGCAGGAATGGCGTCTGCGTCTCGACCCGTTGAAGGAACAGCTCGGCGGGCTGCTGGTGCGCGGTGCGGGAGCCGACCTGCAGGCCCCCGCACTGCAGGCGCTGGTGGCGGAGCTGACGGTCGAGTACCCGGTATGGCTGGAACCCGATAGCCCCGACGGGCAGCCGCAGTGGGTGGAGGCGTCGGGCGCCCAGTGGAGTTGGGCGGGCCAGCAGCAACTGCAGGGGCGAACGGTGCTGGGGCTGGTGGAGGTGGTCGGTGAGAAGACCGGCTTGCGGGGGCTGCGCGATCTCCTCCAGGGTCTGCTGGACGCCGGTCCGGATGCCGATGAGGCATTCTTGATTTTCGCCGGCGATCCGCCCGATATCGACGCCTTACGTCACGCTGTCACCATTGCCCGGCTATTGGGCGCTTGACGCTGGCGGCGGAGTTGACTCCGAAGCGCGTGTTGGCAACACTTTGCGGCGCCGGACTGGCCGGCGCGATCGAGGCGTGCCGTGCACCGGCGCCGTTGCGGCGGCGCAGCGCCATCGACCATAGCAGGGGACATGGAAACAACAGAAGAACGGTCCGCCGACGCGCTGGTGAAAATCCGAGACCTGCGATTCAGTCGTGGTTCGCGGGTGATTTTTGACGGTGTGAGTCTGGATATCCCGCGGGGCCGGGTCACTGCCATCATGGGGCCGAGCGGCACCGGCAAGACCACCCTGCTGCGCTTGATCGGCGGGCAGTTGCGCCCGCAGTCGGGCACCATCGAAGTGGATGGGCAGCAGGTTCCGCGTCTGCGACATCGAGCGCTGTACGAGCTGCGCAAACGCATGGGAATGCTGTTCCAGAGCGGTGCGCTGCTGACCGACCTGAGCGTGTTCGACAATGTCGCCTTTCCGTTGCGCGAGCATTCCCGTCTGTCGGAGCCCATGGTGCGGGATCTGGTGCTGATGAAGCTGCAGGCTGTCGGTTTGCGCGGCGCCCGCGATATGATGCCCAGCGAGCTGTCGGGCGGTATGGCGCGACGCGTGGCCCTGGCTCGTGCCATCGCCCTCGATCCCATGATGATCATGTACGACGAACCGTTTACGGGGCTGGATCCCATCTCCAAGGGCGCCGCCGTGCAGCTGATCAGATTGCTCAACGACGCCCTGGGGCTGACCAGCATCATCGTGTCCCACGACGTGCAGGAGACCGCCGCCATTTCGGACTACATCTATGTGATTTCCGATGGAAAGGTGATAGGGCACGGCACGCCCGGCGCCCTCGGCCGGTCGAATTCGGAATGGGTCCAACAGTTCATGAAGGGGCTTCCGGACGGTCCGGTCCCGTTTCACTACCCGGCGCCCGAGTACCTCGACGATTTGCTGGCGGGCACCTGATTATGACGCGAACCGACGACGAGAGACACGGTTTGCGCCGCCGGCGGGTTGCTTGTCTTCATCCTGTCCGTCTGTGCAAGGAGGTGGCGCAGTGCTGAACGTGGTGCAACGACTGGGACGTTCCGGGTTGGGCTTTCTGGAGCGTTTCGGACGTGCCTTCCTGTTTTTGCTGCAGACGCTGAGCGGACTGCCGAACCTGCTGCCGCGTCCCGGTCTGGTCATCGCCCAGGTCTACTCGACCGGGGTCTTGTCGCTGCTGATCATCGTCGTTTCAGGACTGTTCGTGGGCATGGTGCTCGGCTTGCAGGGCTACAACACTCTGGTGAAGTTCAACGCAGAGGAGTCGCTGGGCGTGGTGGTCGCATTGTCGCTGGTCCGTGAGCTCGGCCCGGTGATTTCCGCGTTGCTGTTCGCCGGCCGGGCCGGCTCCGCATTGACCGCGGAGATCGGCCTGATGAAGGCCACCGAGCAGTTGTCGGGCATGGAGATGATGGCCGTGGACCCGGTGAAGCGCATCATCGCACCGCGCTTCCTCGGCGGTGTGATCTCCCTTCCGCTACTGGCGGCCATCTTCAGTATGGTGGGTGTGTTCGGCGGCTACTTCGTCGGCGTGTCGCTACTGGGTGTGGACTCCGGCGCCTTCTGGTCGCAGATGCAGGCCAAGGTCGGTTTCCATGAGGATATCGTCAACGGCGTCATCAAGAGCGTCGTGTTCGCCGTCGTGGTGACTTGGATCGCCGTGTACGAAGGGTATGATGCGGTGCCGACGTCGGAGGGCGTCAGCCGCGCCACCACCCGGACAGTGGTGTACGCGTCGTTGGCCGTGCTTGCCCTGGACTTCGTTCTGACCGCTCTCATGTTTAGGGAAGGATAAGATGCAGACGAGCCGCTGGATCGAGATCGTCGTAGGTCTGTTCGTGCTGGCCGGTATCGGGGCCTTCTTCGTGCTGGCCATGAAAGTGAGCAACCTGAGCCAGTTCGGCAACAGCGGCGGCTACACCGTGACAGCCGATTTCAACGACATCGGGGGCCTGAAGGTGCGCGCGCCGGTCACCGTCGCCGGCGTTCGTGTAGGTCGTGTCACGTCCATCGGTTTCGACAACAACACTTACGAGGCGGTGGTCCACATGACCATCGAACAGCAGTACGACAAGTTTCCCACCGATACGTCGGCCCGGATCTTCACCGCCGGGTTGCTGGGAGAGCAGTACATCTCGCTGCAGCCCGGCGGTTCGGAGCACTACCTGAAGAACGGTGACCGAATCAAGCTGACCCAGTCCGCCCTAGTGCTGGAACAGTTGATCGGTCAGTTCCTCTTCAACAAGGCCGCCACGCCAGGCAAGCCGTAGGCCGGTACGGAAACGGCCGCCCGGTCCCGGCGATCGGCCGAGCGGGATGGCGGTGCACTTGGTCTGCGTCCCCAAAGCTGGGAGAATTGTGCGTCCGGTTCCGGAGGCTTGTCGCGACCAGCCGACGCCCGCTTGAGCGGGTCGGTCCGGCCGTATCCCGTTTTCCAGCTACAGGTGGCTCATATGAAATGGTTTGCCGCTGCAACGTTCGTCTTCTTCCTATGCGCGGGCACCGCCGGTGCAAGCGTTGCGGATTCGCCTCAGGCGCTGGTGCGTCAGACATCCGAGCGGATGCTTGCCGCGCTCAAAGACAACCATGAGGCGATCGCCAAGGATCCCGGCAAGCTCTACGGGCTGATCAAGGACATCGTGCTGCCGCATTTCGACTTCCGGCGCATGTCCCGGTGGGCCTTGGGCCGGGCGTGGCGCCAGGCCACGCCGGACCAGCGCAAACGTTTCGTGGCGGAGTTCCAGACGTTGCTGGTGAGGACCTACGGTAGTGCCCTTCAGCAGTACCGGGACCAGAAGGTCCAGTATCTGCCGGTGCGCATGGATCCGGGAGCCACCGACGTGAACGTTCGTACCGAAGTTCAGCGCTCCGGCGGGCCTCCGATTCCCATCGACTACGGCATGGAGAAGACCCGCGACGGATGGAAGGTCTACGACGTTGCGGTCGACGGCATCAGCCTGGTGTCCAATTATCGCAGCACCTTCACCAGCGAAGTGCGCTCCCACGGTCTGGACGGGTTGATCGACATGCTGGCCAAGCGCAACCACAAGGCGGATTCGTGACGGCAGCTTCCATCGAGGCGGGGGAGGGCGGTCGGCTCTATCTGCGTGGGGAGGTGACGTTCAGTACCGTGCCCGATATCTGGGAACGTGCCCGCGACCTGCTCGATGAGAGCGCGGAAATGGTCGTGGACCTGCGTGACGTGGAGCGCGCCGATTCGGCGGGTCTGGCGCTGCTGGTGGAATGGATGCGGGCGGCCAAGCGCCGCCAGACAGCCATCCGGTTTCTCAATATGCCGGCCCAGATGCTGGCCATTGCGCGAGTGAGCAGCCTCGATCAGATCCTACCGCTGGGAAGGGACTGACATGACCGCGGCGGTACGATTCGAACAGGTCCGTAAGGACTACCACTCGGTGCAGGCCCTGAAAGGGGTGGATTTTTCCATCGAACAGGGCGAATTTTTCGGGCTGCTGGGTCCCAACGGTGCCGGCAAGTCCACGCTGATCAACATCATGGCCGGGTTGGTGAAGGCCAGCAGCGGCCGGATCAGTGTGCTGGGCTACGATGTGGTCAGCCAATATCGCCGGTCCCGTGCCGCCCTGGGGGTGGTGCCCCAGGAACTGGTCTACGATCCCTTTTTCACCGTGCGCGAGATGCTGCGTCTGCAGTCGGGGTACTTTGGTTTCGGCCGGGAAAACGATGCCTGGATCGACGAGCTGCTGGAGGTGCTGGACCTTTCCCACAAGGCGAACGACAACCTGCACGACCTGTCGGGAGGCATGAAGCGGCGGGTGTTGATCGCCCAGGCCATGGTCCACAAGCCCCAGGTGGTGGTGCTGGACGAGCCCACCGCCGGGGTGGATGTGGAATTGCGCATGGCCCTTTGGAACTTCACCCGGCGTTTGCACGGCGCCGGCCACACCATTGTGCTCACCACCCACTATCTGGAGGAGGCCGAGAGCCTGTGCGACCGCATCGCCATCCTGCACCATGGCGAGCTGCGGGCGCTGGACACCAAGCAGGCGCTGCTGGGTCGGCACCCCTACCGGCTGTTGTGCCTGACCCTGGACAGCGCTGACCGGGCCCTGCCCCCTGCCGTGGACCGGCTCGTCATAGAGCGAGACGGCGCCGCCGTGACCCTGCGCCTGCACAAATTGGAGAACCAGATCGGTCCGCTGCTGGATTCGGTCAAGCAGTCCGGCATCGGCATCGTGGATCTGCGCACCCGGGACATGGGGCTGGAGGACATCTTCCTGGAACTCACCCGGGAAGTGGCTGCATGATCAACTGGCGCGGACTCTACACCGTGTTTCGCAAGGAAGTCATGCGCTTCCTGAAGGTGACGGTCCAGACCGTGCTGACGCCGGTGGTGACGGCGCTGCTCTACCTGGTGGTGTTCGCCCAGGCGCTGGCGGCCCATGTGCAGGTATACCCGGGCATCTCCTACACCGCCTTCCTGATTCCGGGCCTGATCATGATGAGCGTCATCCAGAACGCGTTCGCCAACAGCTCCTCCAGCCTGATCCAGTCCAAGATGACCGGCAATCTGGTGTTTCTGCTGCTGTCGCCGGTTTCGCCCGCGGAGTTCGTGGTCTCGTTCGTTGCCGCCGCGGTGCTGCGCGGCCTGATGGTGGGCCTGGGTGTGTACGCGGTGGCCCAGTATTTCGTGCACCTGCCGGTCAGCCATCTGGGCTGGAGCCTGCTGTTCGCGCTGCTGGGCAGTGCCTTTCTGGGCGGTTTGGGGGTGGTGGCGGGCGTGTCCTCGGACAAGTTCGAGCAGCTGGCAGCTTTCCAGAATTTCATCATTCTCCCGCTGTCGTTCCTGAGTGGGGTGTTCTACTCCATCCATTCCCTGCCCTCTCCCTGGGATGCGGTGTCCCGTTTCAATCCGTTTTTCTATATCATTGACGGATTCAGGTTCGGGATACTCGGTGTCTCGGACGTCTCACCCTGGCTCAGTCTGTCGGTCGCCGGCGGTTTTGTGGCGGCGGTCCTGACCGTTTGCCTGGTCATGCTGAACACCGGCTACAAGCTCCGGCAGTGACCAGAGCCGGAACAGGGTGGGATACACATTCAGATTTCGGACAAGCGGGTGGCAAGTATGCAAGCAGAGGAACTGAAAAGCCTGATCGAGGCGGGCGTCCCCGGCTCCCGGGTCACGGTCAAGGGCGACGGCGACCATTTCGAGGCTATCGTGATCAGCGAGGCCTTCGTTGGCAAGTCCATGGTACAGCAGCACCAGATGATCTACGGCGCCCTCGGAGACCTGATGCAGAAGGAAATTCACGCCCTCGCGCTGCACACCTACACCCCCGAGAAGTGGGCTGCCCAGCCCCGCATCCAGTAGCTCCGTGGACAAGCTGATCATCAGCGGCGGCGCCCGTTTGGAAGGCGAGATCCGCATCTCCGGTGCCAAGAACGCCGTGCTGCCCATTCTGGTGGCTTCGTTGCTGGCCGACGACACCATGACCGTGGGCAACGTGCCGCACCTGCACGACGTCACCACCTCCATGGAACTGCTGGGCCGCATGGGCGTGGACCTGGTGGTGGACGAGCGCATGAGCATCGAGGTGGACCCGCGCACCATTCGCGAGTTCTACGCCCCCTACGAACTGGTCAAGACCATGCGGGCCTCCATTCTGGTGCTGGGACCGCTGCTGGCGCGCTACGGCAAGGCCGACGTCTCTCTGCCCGGCGGTTGCGCCATCGGGTCGCGGCCGGTGAACCTGCACATCAAGGGACTGCAGGCCCTGGGCGCCGACATCCGGGTGCAGGGCGGCTACATCAAGGCCCGCGCCAAGCGTCTGAAAGGCACCCGTCTGGTGATGGACATGATCACCGTCACCGGCACCGAGAATCTCATGATGGCCGCCTGCCTGGCCTCCGGCACCACCGTCATCGAGAACGCGGCCCGCGAGCCGGAAGTGGTGGACCTGGCCAACTGCCTCAACCAGATGGGCGCCCGCATCCGCGGTGCCGGCACCGATACCATCGAGATCGAAGGGGTGGAGAACCTCAAGGGCACCAGCTACAACGTGCTTCCCGACCGTATCGAGACCGGCACCTACCTGGTGGCGGCCGCGATCACCGGCGGGCATGTGAAGGTCAAGAACACCCGCCCCGACGTCATGGACGCGGTGCTGCAGGCTCTGCGGGAGTCCGGTGCCGAGGTGACCTGCGGCGAGGATTGGGTGGAACTGGACATGGCAGGGCGCCGGCCCCGGGCCGTCAACGTGCGTACCGCCCCCTATCCGGCCTTCCCCACGGACATGCAGGCCCAGTTCACCGCCCTCAACGCCGTCGCCGAGGGGGTGGGTACCATCACCGAGACGGTGTTCGAGAACCGCTTCATGCATGTCCACGAAATGGAGCGCATGGGGGCCGATATCCGCCTGGAGGGTAATACGGCCATCAGCCGCGGCGTCGAGCGGTTGACGGGCGCTCCGGTGATGGCAACCGATCTGCGTGCCTCCGCGAGCCTGGTGCTGGCCGGGCTGGTGGCCGATGGGGACACGGTGGTGGACCGTATCTACCACATTGACCGCGGCTACGAGTGCATCGAGGAAAAGCTCGCCCAGTTGGGTGCCCGTATCCGCCGCATCCCTTCATGATCGCCGTCTGCGTTGGCTGTGGCACAATGGGCGCCTGCGAAGCCGGTGAACCCTAGGATTCCGACCCGATGTCAGAGCCGTTGACCATTGCCCTGTCCAAAGGCCGCATCTTCAAGGAGACGCTGCCGTTGCTGGCCCATGCGGGTATCGAGCCCGTGGACGATCCGGAACGCAGCCGCAAGCTTATTCTGGATACCAACCGGCCCGACGTGAAGCTGGTGATCATCCGGGCGGCGGATGTCCCCACCTACGTGGAATACGGCGCCGCGGACCTGGGGGTGGCCGGCAAGGACGTGCTCATGGAACACGCCGGCGACGGGCTGTACGAGCCCCTGGACCTGCGCATCGCCCGCTGCCGCATGATGGTTGCCGGGCCGGAACAGGCCGTACCCGCCGGCAACCGTCTGCGAGTGGCGACCAAGTACGTGCAGACCACGCGCCGCTATTTCGCCGCCCAGGGCAAGCAGGTGGAAATCATCAAGCTGTACGGTTCCATGGAGCTTGCACCGCTGGTGGGGTTGGCCCACCGCATCGTGGACCTGGTGGACACCGGCAATACCCTGAAGGCCAACGGACTGTCGCCCCTGGAGCATATCGCGGACATCAGCTCGCGGCTGGTGGTCAACAAAGCCTCTCTGAAGATGAAGCATGCGCCGGTGATGGCCTTCCTGGGCCTCATGGAGCAGGCCGTCCAGCAGCGGGCCGCGGTCGGCACCTGAATCCGTATGTTTCCGCGGAACCCGCCGGGGTTCCGCCCTGTCATGGAATTCGCACCATGGTGGATATCAAGCAACTCGACAGTGCCGATGCCGGCTTCTGGGAGGCATTGGACGAACTGCTGGCCTGGGAAGGGGTGTCCGACCGGCAGGTGACCGACACCGTGCGCAGCATTCTGGCGGACGTGCGAGGCCGTGGCGATGCGGCGGTGATCGAGTACACCAACCGCTTCGACCGCATGGAGGTGGCGGCCATGGCTGAGCTGGAGATAGCCCGCGACCGTCTGGAGCAGGCCGCGGCGGCCATCCCGGAGCAGCAGCGTCAGGCTCTGGAGCTGGCGGCCGAACGTCTGAAAGCCTACGCCGCCCACCAGAAGATGGAATCCTGGTCCTATACCGAGGCCGACGGCACGGTGCTGGGCCAGCAGGTCACGCCTCTGGACCGGGTCGGACTGTATGTGCCGGGCGGCAAGGCGGCGTACCCCTCATCGGTGCTGATGAACGCCGTGCCCGCCAAAGTGGCCGGCGTCGCCGAGCTCATCATGGTGGTGCCCACGCCGGGTGGCGAGCTCAACGAGCTGGTGCTGGCCGCCGCCCATATCGCCGGGGTGGACCGGGTGTTCGCCATCGGCGGCGCCCAGGCGGTGGCGGCACTGGCCTACGGTACCGAGACCGTGCCCGCGGTGGACAAGATCGTGGGGCCCGGCAACATCTATGTGGCCACCGCCAAGGGTATGGTGTTCGGCACCGTCGGCATCGACATGATCGCCGGGCCCTCCGAGATCCTGGTGGTCTGCGACGGCCAGACGGATCCGGACTGGATCGCCGTGGACCTGTTTTCCCAGGCCGAGCACGACGAGGATGCCCAGGCCATCCTGGTGAGCCCGGACGCCGGTTTCCTGGAGCGGGTGAAGTCCAGTATCGAGAAGCTGCTGCCCCAGATGGAGCGTTCGGAGATCATCGGGCGTTCCCTGACGGCCCGCGGTGCCCTGGTGCATGTCCGCGATCTGGACCAGGCAGCGGAAGTGGCCAACCACATCGCGCCGGAGCACCTGGAGCTGTCGGTGGCCGATCCCCAGGCGCTGGCGGCGCACATACGCCATGCCGGGGCCATTTTCATGGGACGCTACACGGCGGAGGCATTGGGGGATTACTGCGCCGGGCCGAATCACGTGCTGCCTACCTCGCGCACGGCGCGCTTCTCCTCGCCGCTGGGGGTTTACGACTTCCAGAAGCGTTCCAGCCTTATCCAGTGCTCGGCCCAGGGCGCGGCGGTCCTTGGTCGAACCGCATCGGTGCTGGCCCGCGGCGAAGGTTTGACCGCCCACGCCCGCTCGGCTGAATACCGGATCAAGAGTTGAGCGGCCCGTGCAGACCGTGCAGCCGCAGCCGACCCGGTTCCATTCCAGGAGCGCGTGCCATGTCGCATGACGGCGTGCAGCGCTGGATCCGCCCCGAAATCCGCGCCCTGGCCGCCTACCACGTGCCGGATGCCCGCGGCTTCATCAAGCTGGATGCCATGGAGAACCCCTATACGTGGCCTGCGGAGTTGGTGGAGCAGTGGCTGGAGGTGCTGCGGTCGCTGAGCCTGAACCGCTACCCCGATCCGTCCTGCGCTTCCCTCAAGGCGCGTTTGCGCACCGCCATGGGCGTCCCCGACGGCATGGAGCTGCTGCTGGGCAACGGCTCGGACGAGTTGATCCAGATGATCCTGATGGCGGTGGCCGGGCCGGGGCGCAGCATTGTGGTGCCCGAGCCGGCGTTTGCCATGTACCGCATCATCGCCGCCCTTACGGGCCTGGATTACGTGGGCGTGCCCCTGGAGGCGGGGTTCGATATCGACCTGCCGGCCATGGAGGCGGCGTTGCAGGCCCATACGCCGGCGGTGGTGTTCCTGGCCTATCCCAACAATCCCACCGGCAACCAGTTCAGCCGCGAACGCATCGAGCGGGTGATCGAAGCCGCTCCCGGGCTGGTGGTGCTGGACGAAGCCTACGCGGCGTTCGCCCGCGACAGCTTCATGGACGCGCTTTCGCGCTACGACAACCTGCTGGTGTTGCGCACGGTCTCCAAGATGGGACTGGCGGGCCTGCGTCTGGGTCTGTTGGCCGGCGCGGCGCACTGGCTGACGGAACTCGACAAGGTGCGGCTGCCCTACAACATCAACGTACTGACCCAGGCCAGCGCGGAGTTCGCCCTAGCGCACCGGGAGGTACTGGACGCCCAGACCCGGCAGATTCGGAAGGACCGCACCACATTGCTGGACGCCCTGGCCCGGTTGCCGGGTATCCGGCCCTATCCCAGCGACGCCAACTTCGTCCTTTTCCGGGTTCCCGCCGGGCGGGCCGAGGGGGTCTTCCAGGGCCTGAAGGATCGCGGCGTGCTCATCAAGAACCTGAGCGCCCTGGGTGGGGCCCTGACCGATTGTCTGCGGGTGACGGTGGGCACCCCGGAGGAAAACCGGGCCTTCCTGGACGCTTTGGGCGAGACGCTGGCCTCGCGCCCCTAGGCAACGTCTATACAGGCCGCTGAAGCGGCGCTCCCGGCGGTGCAAAGGCGTCCGGCATGCTCATTTAGTGCCTGTACACTGCGCTTCCTCGCACCTTGGCGCCATGTGATCAGCCACATGATCGACCTGGTCAGATTTTCCTAGGAACCCGCCGTCAGGAATCGCTGCGCGCCGGCCGTTCGGTCACCTGCGCCCGCAGCTTGAAGCGCGCACCCCGACGCTTCCCCTGCAGTTCGATCCTGGTCCCGGGAGGAATGCGGCTGATGCGTTGCAGCGCACTGCGGGCATTGTTCACGGGTTTACCATCGATGGCGGTGATCACGTCACCGGGCAGAAGCCCTGCGTTGTCCGCCGGCCCGTTGGGCAGCACGCCCGCGATAAGCACCCCTTCCGTCGTGTCCAGCCCGAAGCTCTGGGCGAGTGCCGGGGTCAGGTCCTGGGCCTCGATGCCCAACCAGCCTCTGATGACATGGCCGTGCTCGATGATCTGCTTCATCACCCCTTGGGCGAGGCTCACCGGAATGGCGAAGCCGATCCCCTCGCTGCCGCCGCTCTGGGTGAAAATGGCGGTGTTGATGCCCACCAACTCGCCGTTGGCATTCACCAGGGCGCCGCCGGAGTTGCCGGGATTGATGGCGGCGTCGGTCTGGATGAAGTCTTCAAAAGTGTTGATGCCCAGGCGGTTGCGTCCGGTGGCGCTGACAATACCCTGAGTCACCGTCTGGCCTACGCCGAAGGGGTTGCCGATGGCCAGCACCACATCGCCGACCTGCAGGTGGTCGGAATCGCCGATGACGATGGAGGGCAGATTGCGCAGGTTGATCTTGACCACGGCCAGATCGGTGTCCGCATCCTCGCCCACCACCTTGGCATCGGTGCGCCGCCCGTCGTCCAGCAGGATCTGTATTTCCTGGGCGCCTTCCACCACGTGATGGTTGGTCAGCACGTAACCCTGGGGGCTCACCAGCACGCCCGAACCTAGGCTGGTCTGCATGTGCTGCTGGGTGCGCGAGTACTGCTTGCCGAAGAAGTATTGGAACAGCGGGTCGTTGGACAGTGGCGTGCGTTCGGTGACCATCTTCGCGGTGTAGATATTCACCACCGCGGGCGCCGCCCTGCGCACGGCCGCCGCATAGGACAGGGGCGCCGGCAGGCGCGCCGCGCTGGCGCCGGGCGATTCGTGGACCTGCCGGACTTCCACCACGGCGGGGCGCAGCCCGAGCAGGTCGGGACGCGCCACCACGATCACGAAGGCCAGCGCCAGACCGACGGTAATGGACTGTAAAGTGAACGTAAAAATTTTGCCAACGGACATTGTTGAGATACCCTACCACGGCCCTGCGGGCCTGAAATCAGCTCGCCGCAGCGGCCCCAGGACGGATGACGCGCCCGATGGTTGCACTGCATGAACTGGTTGGCTACACCGATCGCCTGCTGGCGGCGGACGAGTTTGCGGATTATTCACCGAATGGGCTGCAGGTGGAAGGGCGCCCGGAGGTCCGCAGGCTGGTCAGCGGTGTCACGGCGAGCCTGGCGCTGATCGACGCGGCCATCGCCGCCGATGCCGACGCCCTGCTGGTGCACCACGGCTATTTCTGGAAGGGGGAAGACCCGCGTGTGGTCGGCATGAAGCGCGCGCGACTGGCGAAACTGCTGGCGGCGGATATCAGTCTGCTCGCCTATCACCTGCCCCTCGATGCCCACCCCGACTACGGCAACAATGTGCAACTGGCGAAGGTTCTGGACTTCCCGGTGGATGGTCGCTTCGGCACCACCAGCGGCGGGCCGGACCTGGCGCTGTGGGGCCGCCTGTCCCAACCCCTCAGCGGGGCCGGTCTGGGGGAGCATCTGGCGGCCCGCCTGGGGCGCCCGCCGCTGCATGTGACCGGTGGGCCGCCGGTCATCCGGACGATCGGGTGGTGCACCGGCGCGGCCCAGTCGTTCATCGAGGCGGCGGCATCCAACGGTCTGGATGCGTTCATCAGCGGGGAAATTTCCGAGCCCACCGTGCACGTCGCGCGCGAATGCGGCATTCATTTCTTCGCTGCCGGGCACCATGCGACCGAGCGCTACGGGCCCCGAGCCCTGGGCGCGCATCTGGGCGCGCACTTCGGTCTGAAACACACATTTGTCGATATCGACAACCCGGCTTGAACCCCGAAACTGACTTGACCTTGACGTTCAATTGTTGGATTCTATGCGGTTTGTAGCCTTGTAGAACAACGCATTCCGGCATAAATCCGGCACAGCGAGAAACAACAACTCTAAACGGTACCCGCCTTGGATGCAGGCTTGATATCCGGTTCCGAAGTAAACCCACTCTGGAGAGTTCTTCATGAGTACTGATGGCGTAGACAAGAGCCGGCGTCGCTTTCTTACCGCCGCCGCCACGGTTGTGGGCGGTGTGGGCGCCGCCTATGTCGCAACTCCGTTTATCTCGTCCATGCAGCCCAGCGCCCGTGCGAAGGCGCTCGGAGCGCCGGTCGAGGCAGATATCAGCAAGCTGGAAGCAGGCCAGCTGATGCGGGTGAAATGGCGCGGCAAACCGGTGTGGATCGTCAACCGCACCAAGAAGATGCTCGAGGACCTTCCCACCCTCGACAGTCAGCTACGCGATCCCAAGTCTGTGGAGCCCCAGCAGCCCAAGTATGCGCAGAACGAGTACCGTTCCATCAAGCCCGAATACCTGGTGGCGGTCGGGATCTGCACCCACCTGGGCTGCTCGCCCACCTACCGACCTGAGGTGGCGCCCGACGATCTCGGTCCGCAGTGGAAGGGCGGCTTCTTCTGTCCCTGTCACGGGTCGCGCTACGACCTGGCCGGCCGGGTGTACGACGGGGTACCCGCACCCCTGAATCTCGAGGTGCCCCCTTACCGGTACCTCACCGACACCCTAATCAAGGTTGGTGAAGACAAAGGAGCGGCCTAAATGAGCGAAAACACAGAAAAATGGAACAAGGGGCTCCTTGGCTGGGTGGATCAGAGGTTTCCGCTGAGCTCGCTGTGGAACGAGCACCTGGCCAAATACTACGCGCCCAAGAACTTCAATTTCTGGTACTTCTTCGGCTCCCTGGCCCTGCTGGTGCTGGTCATGCAGATCGTGACCGGTATCTTCCTCACCATGAACTACAAGCCCGATGCCCGGGAGGCCTTCGCATCGGTGCAGTACATCATGCGGGAGGTCAACTGGGGCTGGTTGATTCGATACATGCATTCGACCGGCGCTTCGGCGTTCTTCATTGTCGTCTATCTGCACATGTTCCGGGGGCTGATCTACGGCTCCTACCGCAAGCCCCGCGAACTCATCTGGATCTTCGGCATGATCATCTACGTGGCCCTGATGGCGGAGGCCTTCATGGGCTACCTGCTGCCCTGGGGCCAGATGTCCTACTGGGGCGCGCAGGTGATCATCTCGCTGTTCGGCGCGATTCCTCACTGGGGCAACGATCTGTCTCTGTGGATTCGCGGCGACTACGTGGTGTCCGATGCCACTCTTAACCGTTTCTTCGCGTTCCACGTGATCGCGGTGCCGATCATTCTGCTTGCGCTGGTGGTGGCCCACATCATGGCTTTGCACGAAGTCGGATCCAACAACCCCGACGGCATCGAGATCAAGAAGAACAAGGACGCCAACGGCATCCCGAAGGACGGCATTCCGTTCCATCCCTACTACACGGTCAAGGACATCGTCGGCGTGGTCGTGTTCCTGATGTTCTTCGCGGCGGTGGTGTTCTTCATGCCCACCATGCACGGTGTATTCCTGGAGTCGAACAACTTCATTCCGGCCGATCCCCTGAAGACGCCGCCGCATATTGCGCCGTTGTGGTACTTCACGCCCTACTACGCAATCCTGCGTTCGGTGCCCAACAAGGGCCTGGGCGTACTGGCGATGGCGATGGCGATTGTGGTGATGTTCTTCCTGCCCTGGCTGGATCGCGGCAACGTCAAATCCATCCGCTATCGCGGCTGGCTCTACAAGGCCTTCCTGGCCCTGTTCGTCATCAGCTTCGCCGCCCTCGGCTATCTCGGTCTTCAGCCTCCGGAACCGGTGCTCACCCATCTGGCCCGGGTGTTCGCGGTGTTCTACTTCGCGTTCTTTCTGCTGATGCCGTTCTACACCAAGCTGGACAAGACCAAGCCGGTTCCGGAAAGGGTGACAAAATGAGAAAAGTGATCATTGCGGTACTGTTCTCCTTGATGCCTCTGGTGTCGGTCGCCAGTGAAGGAAACGTGCATCTGGACAAGGCCAACATCGACCTGAACAACAAGGAAGCGCTCCAGCGCGGTGCTCAATTCTTCGTCAACTACTGCATGGGTTGCCACAGCACCAAGTACATGCGCTGGAACCGGGTCGGCCACGACCTCGGCCTGACGGACAAGCAGGTCAAGGACAACCTGATCTTCACCGGCGCGAAGGTCACCCAGTACATGAAGAACGCAATGCCGGAAGAGGAGGCGTCGAAGTGGTTCGGCACCGCCCCTCCGGATCTCACTTTGGTGGCCCGCAGCCGCGGCGTGGACTGGCTGTATACCTACCTGCGCACCTTCTACCTGGATCCCACCCGTCCCACCGGCGTGAACAATATGGTGTTCCACAATGTCGGTATGCCGGACGTCATGTGGCAGTTGCAGGGCTGGCAGGTCCCCGTGTACAAGACGGTGGTCGCCGAGGATGGCAAAAAAGAACAGGTGATCGATCACCTGGAACTGGTGAAACCTGGTAAGCTGACGCCGGTAGAATATGACCAGCATGTCCGGGATCTGGTAACCTTCCTTGCCTACATGGGAGAGCCCATCAAGCTCGAGCGCGAGCATCTGGGCATTTGGGTGCTGCTCTTCCTGGCCGTGCTGTTTGTCGTCACGTACCTCCTGAAGAAGGAATACTGGAAGGACGTGCACTGAAGCGGGGTACCGGTGCCGGCGTGCAGGCGCCGGCACCCGAGCCCAGCGACGCGACGGGCCCGACTGTCGCGTTCAAACAGGAGACTCTTCCATGGCGTTGATCGCCAATCGACGTTCGGTGATGACCCTGTTCTCGGCGGCCACCTGCCCGTACAGCCATCAGACGCGAATCGTGCTGGCCGAGAAGGGAATCACGGTCGAGATCCTCAATATCGACCTCGATAACAAGCCCGAAGACCTGATCGATCTGAATCCCTACGGTACGGTTCCGACCCTGGTGGACAGGGAACTGGTGCTGTACGAATCCAAGATCAACATGGAATACCTGGACGAGCGTTTCCCGCACCCGCCGCTCATGCCGGTGGATCCGGTGTCGCGGGCAAAGTCCAGGTTGGCCATGTTTCGCATAGAAAAGGACTGGTACAGTCTGCTGCCGGATCTCGAGGGCAAGAATGAGAAAGCCGCTGCCAAGGCCCGCAAGATCCTGCGCGACAGCCTGACGGCCAGTTCGGAAGTGTTCGCGGTGCGCCCGTTCTTTCTCAGCGATGAGTTCAGCCTGGTGGACTGCGCGATAGCGCCGCTGCTGTGGCGGCTGCCCTACTACAAGGTCGAGCTGCCCCGCCAGGCTAAACCGGTGCTCGACTACGCTGAGCGCATTTTTGCCCGCGAGTCTTTTCGTGCCAGCTTGACCGATAGCGAGCGGGAGATGCGCGACTAGCGGTCCCCGGCTGGAAACGACGCCCGCTATGGCGTAGGCTGAAGTGAAATTCTGGTAAGAAAAGGCGCGCGACGGCCGTGTCCATGACCCCTAGCCGACCCTATCTCATCCGGGCGATTCACGAATGGATCCTGGATAACGATCTGACGCCTTATTTGCTCGTGAATGCCGAGGTCGCCGGCGTGCAGGTCCCCCAGCAGTTTGTCGAGGGCGGCAGGATCGTGCTGAATATCGGTCCGCAGGCGGTACAGGCGCTCAGCCTCGGCAACGAGG
>CAZNBB010000008.1:2664-53862 GCA_964571225.1 uncultured Gammaproteobacteria bacterium | reverse complement strand
ACTACCGGATACTAGGGCCATGAGCGACTACCTCACCAACCATCTCCTGATCGCGATGCCGGCCCTCGCGGACCCGAACTTTTCCCATACCGTGACCTACATCTGCGAGCACAACGACGAAGGCGCATTGGGCATCGTGATCAACCGCCCCATGGACATGCGCGTGCGGGAAATCCTGAGCCACCTGGAAATCGAACCCACCCAGGCCGAGGCGGCGGACCAACCGGTCTACGCCGGCGGTCCCGTGCAACGCGAACGGGGCTTCGTTCTGCACCAGCCCCTGGGCCAGTGGGAAGCCACCCTGCCGGTGACCGAAACCATCGGCCTGACCGCATCGCGGGACATTCTTGCCGCTATCGCCCGGGGCGAGGGTCCACCCCAGCACCGGATCGCCCTCGGCTATGCGGGCTGGGGCGCCGGCCAACTGGAACGGGAGATCGTGGACAATGCCTGGCTCAGCGGCCCCGCCACCACCCGCATTCTGTTCGAGACACCGGCGGAGCAATGCTGGCAGGCCGCCGCCGGATTGCTGGGAGTGGATCTGAATCTCATTTCGGGCCAGGCCGGTCACAGCTGATTGTGCCGTCGGGCAAACCACTGATCCTGTTGGGTTTTGACTACGGTCTGAAACGCATCGGTGTGGCGGTGGGACAACGGCTCACAGGCGCGGCCTCCGCCCTGACCACAGTCGAGGCCCGGGACGGCAAACCGCACTGGGATACCATTGCCGGTCTGATCGGGGAATGGCACCCCGATGCCCTGGTGGTGGGCATCCCCCGCCATATGGACGGTACGGCCCACCAGCTGACCGAAGCGGCGGAACGCTTCGCCAGGCAGTTGGAAGGCCGCTTTCGACTGCCGACTTTCCGGATCGACGAGCGTCTGAGCTCCAAGGCCGCCGAAACGGCGCTGGCCGAACGAAGCGCCGAACGCCGGGGCCGGCAGGTGCACGCCAAGGCCGAGATCGATAAACTTGCGGCCCAGATCATCCTGCAGAGCTGGCTCGACAGCAGGGAAACGACCCATGACGACGGCAACTGACGTACAGGCCCTATTCGACTCCATGACCCGCGATCTGGAGGCGCTGATCCGTACGGAGCGGCTGCAGGAACCGGCTATGGTGGGCATCCACACCGGCGGCGTCTGGGTAGCCCGCGAGTTGCACCAACGCCTGGGCATCGTGCCGCCCCTGGGCAGTCTGGACATCTCCTTCTACCGGGACGATTTCACCCGCATCGGCATGAACCCCCAGGTGCGCCCATCCGACCTGCCGTTCACGGTCGACGACCGCGACATCATCCTGGTGGACGATGTGCTGCACACCGGTCGCACGGTGCGCGCCGCCCTCAACGAGCTGTTCGACTACGGCCGCCCGGCGTCCATCTTCCTGGCCGTACTGGTGGAGCGCAGCGGCCGGGAGCTTCCCATCCAGGCGCACGTGGTGGGCACCCACCTGGATCTCGGACCCGGCGAACACGTCAAGCTCACCGGACCGGACCCCCTCACGCTGGTGCGCCAGAAGGCCGCATGAGCGCGAGCAACCTCCAGATCGACAGCCGCGGCCGGCTGCGCCACTTTCTCAGCATCGAAGGCCTGACCCGCGCGCTGCTGACGGACGTGCTGGACACTGCCGAGTCGTTTGCCGGCGTAGCCGAACAATCGATCAAGAAGGTGCCTCTGCTGCGGGGCCGGACCATCGTCAACCTGTTCTTCGAAGCCAGCACGCGCACCCGCACCACCTTCGAGCTGGCCGCCAAGCGCCTGTCGGCGGACGTGCTGAACATCAACATCAACGCCTCCAGCACGGTCAAGGGCGAGACACTGCTGGACATGCTGCGCAACCTGGAGGCCATGCACTGCGACATGTTCGTGGTGCGCCACTCCGACAGCGGAGCGGCCCACTTCATGGCACGCCATGTCGCTCCCCACATCAGCGTCATCAACGCCGGCGACGGACGCCATTCCCATCCCACCCAGGCGCTGCTGGACATGTTCACCATCCGGCGCGAGAAGGGAGCGGACTTCGGCCGGCTGCGGGTTGCCATCGTGGGCGACATCCAGCACTCACGGGTGGCCCGTTCCCAGATCCATGCCCTGAACCTGCTCAACACCGGGCAGGTGCACGTGGTCGCTCCCAGGACACTGGTGCCGGCCCAGGCCGAGCAGCTGGGCGTGAAGGTGTTTCACAACCTCACCGACGGCATTCGGGATGCGGACGTGGTCATCATGCTGCGCCTGCAGCGCGAACGCATGCAGGGCGCCCTGCTGCCAAGCGAGCACGAATACTTTCAACTGTTCGGTCTCACCGAGGAGCGGCTGGCCCACGCCAAGCCGGACGCCATCGTTATGCACCCGGGTCCCATCAACCGGGGCGTGGAAATGGACTCCCAGGTGGCCGACGGCCCCCGCTCGGTCATCCTTCAGCAGGTCACCCACGGCATCGCCGTGCGTATGGCCGTGATGTCCATGGCCATGCGGCAGAAAGCCGCCCCGGAGACGGAGCCCGAGACGCCATGAGCGGCCGCAATCCCGAGTCCGGCGGGCACATCCGCATCCATGGCGGCCGGCTGGTCGACCCGGCCAACCGGGTCGACGATGTCCTGGATCTGTACATCGCCGACGGACGGGTGGCGGCTGTCGGCAAGCCGCCGGCGGATTTTCGCGCCGAGCGCGAGATCGACGCCACCGGTCACATCGTCTGCCCGGGCCTGGTGGATTTGTGCGCGCGCCTGCGTGAACCCGGCCACGAACACAAGGCAACCATCGCCAGCGAAACCCGCGCAGCCGCAGCCGGCGGCATCACCACCCTGTGCAGCCCCCCTGACACCGAACCGGTCATCGACACCCCCGCCGTGGTGCAGCTGCTGCGCGAACGCAGCGAACGCTACGGCTATGCACGGGTGGTCGCCGTGGGCGCCCTCACCCAGGGGCTGGCCGGCGAGCATCTCAGCGAAATGGCGGCGCTGAAGAAAGCTGGCTGTGTGGGCGTAGGCAACGCCTGCACTCCGCTCACCAATACCCTGATCCAGCGCCGGGCTCTGGAGTACGCCGCCAGCTTCAACCTTACCGTCTTCCTGCATCCCCAGGATCACTGGCTGGCCAACAACGGCTGCGCCCACGAAGGGGCCATCGCCACCCGACTGGGTCTGCCCGGCGTTCCGGAGGCGGCGGAAACCGCCGCAGTGGCCCGCGATCTGGCGCTGATCGAGCAGACCGGCGTGCGGGCCCATTTCTGCCGGCTGAGCACCGCGCGCGCCGTACGCATGGTGGCCCGCGCCCAATACGACGGACTGGCGGTCAGCGCCGACACAGCGACCCCCTACCTGCATCTGACCGAAATGGATGTGGCCGACTTCAACAGCCTCTGCCACGTGTCCCCGCCGCTGCGCACCCAGCGCGACCGCGACGGACTGCGGGCCGGCATCGCCCAGGGCACCCTGGCCGCTCTCTGCTCCGACCACCAACCCCACGAACCGGACGCCAAGCTCGCCCCGTTCCCCTCCACCGAACCGGGCATCTCCGGGCTGGATACACTGCTGCCGCTGGCGCTGCGGCTGGCCCGCGACGGGGACATGACCGTGCCCGACGTCATCGCCCGGCTGACCTGCGGACCGGCCGGCATCCTGGGCCTGCCCTACGGCACCTTGAGTCCCGGCGCCAGCGCCGACGTGTGCGTGTTCGATCCCCAGGCCAGTTGGCGACTGACCCTGGCCGACCTGCACAGCCGCGGTCACAACACGCCTTTCGCCGGCTGGGACCTCACCGGGCGGGTCACCCATACGCTGCTCGCCGGAAGGGTGGTGTACACCCGCAGCAGCGATCGTTGAGCGCTTCCGGACAGGGACACCTCAGATGACCGCCGACGCCGCCAAGCCCCATCGCGACACCATCTTCGTGGAGGACGCCGAGGTCATCGCCCACGATGCTTACCGCGGCGAACAATACGTGCTGCGCGTACTGGCGCCGCAATGCGCCGCCAAGGCCCGTCCGGGGACCTTCGCCCATTTGACCTGCGATCCGCTGCTGCCCATGCGCCGGCCGCTGTCCATCATGCGGACCCACGCAAAGGAAGGCTGGGTGGAATTTCTGTACAAGGCGGTGGGCCGGGGCACCCGCCTGCTGGCGCAGCGCCGGATCGGCGAACGCATCAGCCTGCTTGGGCCTATCGGCGAACCCTTCCGACCGACGCCCGGTCATACCCGGCCGCTGCTCATGGGCGGCGGCGTGGGCATTCCGCCTATGGTCTTTCTAGCCGACGCCATGCGCGGCGATGGCGCCCTGCGCCCCCTGGTGCTGATGGGATCCGAAGTGCCGTTTCCGTTTACGGCCCGACCGTCGGGGTTCCTGGTACCCGGCATGCCGCCCCAGGCCATCGCGGCCATGCCGCTGCTGGAAGACTGGGGCATACCCAGCCGATTGGCCAGCCTGCAGGGGTATCCGGGCTGCTTCGAGGGCTACATCACCGACCTGGCGCGGGCCTGGCTGGACAACCTGGAGGCCGACGAGAGGGCCCTGGTGGAGATCTTCGCCTGCGGGCCTCATCCGATGCTGGAGGCAACGGCCCGCCTGGCGCGGGAATACGGTCTTCGCTGCCAGGTTTCCCTGGAGGAGTTCATGGCCTGCGCGGTGGGGGGATGCGCTGGCTGCGTGGTGGAGGTGCGCACCGACAGCGGACCCGCCATGAAGCGGGTCTGCGTGGACGGGCCGGTCTTCGACGCCGCCCGGGTGTTTCCGGATTAGCCTGGCTGTTGCACCAGCCGATCCCGGGCGGCGCCGCTACTTGGTGTCCACCAGGGACACCCCGTCCAGGGCCGCGCCGTATTGGGACGGATCGCCGTCGCCCAGCTTGATCATCAGCCGCACTTCGTTGGCCGAATCGGCGTACTGCACTGCGTCGTCCTCGGTGATCTCGCCCGCCTTGTAGAGTTCGAACAGCGCCTGATCGAAAGTCTTCATGCCCTGCTGGGTGGAGCGCTTCATCAGGTCCTTCAGTTTGTGTACCTCGCCCTTGCGGATCAGGTCCGCGGCCAGCGGGGTGTTGATCAGCACCTCCACCGCCACTCGCCGGCCTTTGCCGTCCGGGGTGGGGATGAGCTGCTGGGCGATGATGCCCCTGAGGTTTAGGGACAGGTCCATGAGCAGTTGATCGCGCCGGTCCTCGGGAAAGAAGTTGATGATACGGTCCAGCGCCTGATTGGCGTTGTTGGCGTGCAGGGTTGCCAGACACAGGTGACCGGTCTCGGCGAAGGCGATGGCGTAGTCCATGGTGTCACGGCTGCGGATCTCGCCGATCAGGATCACGTCCGGCGCCTGACGCAGGGTGTTCTTGAGCGCCACTTCGAACGAGTCGGTATCGATACCGACCTCGCGCTGGGTCACGATGCAGCCGCCGTGCTGGTGCACGAACTCGATGGGGTCTTCGATGGTGATGATGTGACCGGTGCTGTTCTGGTTGCGATAGCCCACCATCGAGGCGAGGGACGTGGATTTACCGGTGCCGGTGGCGCCGACGAAAATCACCAGTCCGCGCTTGGTCATGGACAGATTCTTGACCACCGGCGGCAGGTGCAGGTCATCGATGATGGGGATGTTCGTTTCGATGCGCCGCAAGACCATGCCGGCATGGTTACGCTGCATGAATGCGCTGACCCGGAAGCGGCCCAACCCGGGCGCACTGATGGCGAAGTTGCATTCGTGCTTGGTTTCGAACTCCTCGCGCTGCGCGGGGGTCATCACGCCGAACACGGTGTCCCGCGCCTGGTCCGAGGTGAGAGGCGTCTGGGAGATGGGCTTGATCTTGCCGTTGACCTTCAGGCTGGGCGGCACGCCCGCCGTGATGAACAAGTCCGACGCCTGCTTGTGAACGACCAGTTTGAGCAGTGAATTGAAATCCATGGACCCCCCTCCTTAACCTATCGGAACATCTCCTTGTTGACCGCACGGGCCCGCGCATCGAGACGGCTGACCAGCCCCTTGCGCACGAGCTCCTGCAGATGCTGATCCAGCGTCTGCATGCCTGCCGCCTGCCCGGTCTGGATGGCCGAATACATCTGGGCCACCTTGTCCTCGCGAATCAGGTTCCGGATCGCCGGCGTGCCCATCATGATCTCCCAGGCGGCGGTTCGTCCTCCGCCGGTCTTCTTCAGCAGAGCCTGGGAAATCACCGCCCGCAGGGATTCGGACAGCATGGACCGGACCATGGACTTCTCCGCAGCCGGGAATACGTCGATGATGCGGTCGATGGTCTTGGCGGCCGAACTGGTGTCCAGCGTTCCGAATACCAGGTGCCCGGTCTCGGCGGCGGTCAGCGCCAGCCGGATGGTCTCCAGGTCCCGCATCTCGCCCACCAGAATGATGTCCGGGTCTTCACGCAGCGCCGAACGCAGGGCTTCGTTGAAGCCCAGGGTATCGCGGTGCACCTCGCGTTGGTTCACCAGACACTTCTTGCTCTGATGCACGAACTCGATGGGATCCTCGATGGTGAGAACATGGGCGAAATGGTTCTCGTTGATGTAGTTCATCATGGCGGCCAGGGTGGTGGACTTGCCCGAACCGGTCGGGCCCGTCACCAGGATCAGGCCGCGGGGCTGGTTGGTGACCTCGCGGAACGTGTCCGGACACCCCAGGTCTTCCAGCGTGAGGATGTTGGAGGGGATGGTACGAAAGACCGCCCCGGCGCCTCGATTGTGGTTGAAGGCGTTGACACGAAAGCGCGCAAGATTGGGGATCTCGAAGGAAAAGTCCGTCTCCAGGAACTCTTCGAAATCCTTGCGCTGCTTGTCGTTCATGATGTCGTAGATCAGCCCGTGGACCGTCTTGTGGTCCAGGGCCGGCACGTTGATGCGCCGGATGTCGCCGTCCACGCGTATCATGGGCGGCAACCCCGCCGACAAGTGCAGGTCGGATGCGTTGTTTTTGACGCCAAAGGCAAGCAGCTCAGCAATATCCACAGCCTGTTTTACCTCCCAGCAGGGTCTCGCACGGGCGTGTTGTTCTGGACACTGTTATCGTCCCTGACGAGAATTACTTGATACGCGGAGACCTTTGACCCACGCCGCGACCGTGAACCGACAACCAATGCAAAGCACGCCGCACGACGACTTTCCGGAGGACATCGCGGGCCGTCTGGCCCGCACCCGGGCACGCATCGACGACGCTGCCCGGCGCTTCGGGCGCGATCCCGAATCGATCGCTCTGCTGGCGGTCAGCAAGACCCAGCCCGCCGAGCGGCTGCGCGCAGCCTGGCAGGCCGGTCAACGCTGTTTCGGCGAATCCTATCTGCAGGAAGCGTTGAACAAGTTGCGCGCGCTGGAGGATCTGCCCGCCCAGTGGCATTTCATCGGACCGATGCAGGCCAATAAAACAAAGGCCATTGCCGAAAACTTTGACTGGGTTCACAGTATCGACCGGCTCAAGATCGCCCGCCGGCTGAACGACCAGCGCCCCGCCGAGCGTGCACCGCTGCAGGTGTGCCTGCAGGTCAACAGCAGCGGGGAAACCAGCAAATCGGGTATCGTCTGGGAACAACTTCCGGAACTGGCCGCCGAGATCCGCCGACTGCCCGCGCTGCGCCTGCGCGGACTGATGACGCTGCCCGCACCGAGCGACGATTTCGAGGTCCAGCGCCGGCCTTTCCGCAAGCTGCGCGAGGCCCTGGAGGACCTGAACCGCCGGGGACTGGCCCTTGATACGCTTTCCATGGGCATGTCCGGCGACCTGGAAGCCGCCATTGCCGAAGGCGCCACCGTGGTGCGGGTGGGCACTGGAATTTTCGGCCAGCGCCGCCATGGAGCGCCCGGGACAGGCTGACTTGTGTCGGTCCAGGCCCTTCCGGTATCTTCACGCCCATGAAAAAACACACCATCGCCTTCATTGGCGCCGGGAACATGGCGGGCAGCCTCGTCGCGGGCCTGATAGGCGACGGCATCGATCCTGCCCAATTGCGGGTTTCCGACCCCGATGGCGACAAATTGAAGGCAATAGCCGACAAATTTGCCGTCCCCACTTTCCAGGACAATCACTCGGCCGTGACCGGCGCCGAGGTGGTGGTGCTGGCCGTGAAACCCCAGATCCTGCGGACCGTCGCCGAGGAGCTGGCCAACGACGTCCAGTCCGGTCAGCCCCTGGTGATTTCGGTGGCGGCCGGTATCCGCGAGCCGGATCTGACCCGCTGGCTGGGTGGCAACGTGGCCGTGGTGCGGGCCATGCCCAATACCCCCGCGCTGGTGCGCAGCGGCGCCACCGCCCTGTACGGCAATGCACAGACCCGCTCCGAGCAGCGCGACCTGGCCGAGTCCGTGCTGCGGGCCGTGGGGCTGGCCCTGTGGCTGGACGATGAAGGGCTGATGGACGCCGTGACCGCCCTGTCGGGAAGCGGCCCGGCCTACTTCTTCCTGGTCATGGAAGCCCTGCAGGAAGCGGGGCGACAGCTGGGCCTGCCAGCGGAAACAGCCCGTCTGCTCACCCTGCAGACCGCCTTCGGCGCCGCCAAGATGGCCCTGGAAAGCGCCGATGAGCCGGCGGTGCTGCGCCAACGGGTCACTTCCCCGGGTGGCACCACCGAGAAGGCGGTCGGTGTTCTGGAAGACGGCGCCCTGCGGGGGCTGTTCCTCAAGGCTTTGCAGGCGGCGGCCGCCCGCTCACGGGAGCTGGCGGAACAGGCGGGGGACCGCTGATGGGTGGCGGCTACTGGTCCAACCCCCTGCAGTTCCTGGTCAGCACCCTGTTCAGCCTGTACATACTGGCGGTCATGCTGCGCCTGCTGCTGGCCAGTGCCCGGGCCGATTTCTATAACCCGGTGAGTCAGTTCCTGGTGCGCATCACCAACCCGCTGGTCATCCCCCTGCGGCGCGTGATTCCCGCCATCGGCCGCCTCGATACCGCGACGGTGGTGCTGCTGCTGGCCCTGCAGGCACTGTCGGTAATCCTGAGTTTTGTGATACGGGGCGCCACCCTGCAATGGCCGGCCATCATTCTGCTGTCGGTGGCCGAGCTGGTGGGTCTGGTGTTCAACATCTACATCTTCGCCATTCTCATCCAGGCGATTCTGAGCTGGGTCAATCCGGGCACCTACAATCCGGTCACATCCCTGCTGTACAGCCTGACGGAACCGGTGCTGGGGCCCGTACGGCGGATGATCCCGCCCATTTCGGGTATCGACCTGTCGCCTCTGTTCGCGCTGATCGGGCTGCAGGTACTGAAAATGCTCATCCTGCCGCTGCTGCTCCACGTGGGCTGAGGCGCGATGGCGCCGGCACCCTGGTACCACTGGGACGGTGCCGACCTTATACTGCAGTTGCGAATCCAGCCCCGGGCCAAGCGGGACGAGATCGCCGGCCCCCACGGCGGGCGTCTCAAGGTCCGGATCAGCGCACCTCCCGTGGACGGCAAGGCCAATGATCATCTGATCGCGTTCATGGCCACAGTATTCGGGGTCCCCAGACAACGGGTCGCCGTCGTAGCCGGTGCCGCCAGTCGCGACAAGCGCGTACGGATCCAGGCGCCCGCGCGCCTTCCCACACAGATCGAACCTCGCCAAGCCCTGTGACCGCCGTCACAGTGCGCCACCGCAGGCAGTTCCTATACTGCCGACATAATCATTTCCCCGCTAAGCCTGGCGCCGCGCTCAAGAAACCCCAACCGCGGCCGCTAGCCGAGCCAAGTGGAGCAAGGCCTGCGGACAGCGCCGTGCCGCCCCGAGAAAGAGGGAAACATGAAGCGAGACGAATTCACCCAACGCATGCAGTCCTTCCATACCTGGAAGGTTGAGCTGGCGAACGCCATCCAGTCCTACCAGAGCTGGCTGGAAGAGCACGATCCGGACGCCACCGAGAACGAGCTGAGCATCTTCGAGGCGCTCGAAGCGTTGCGCAAGGACAGCCTGAACGTGGCCTTCGTGGCCGAATTCTCGCGGGGCAAGACCGAGCTCATCAACGCCATCTTCTTCGCTGAATTCGGCCAGCGGCTGTTGCCGTCGGAGGCCGGCCGCACCACTATGTGCCCCACCGAGCTGTTCTACGACCGCGAGCAGGAACAGGCCTACATCCGCCTGCTGCCCATCGAGACGCGCGCCGAGGAAAGCAGTATCAGCGAGCTCAAGCACGAGACGCTGAAGTGGACCACCATCCCCCTGGACGTCAGCTCGCCCGAACGCACGGCGGAAACCCTGCGGGAAGTGGTGCGGACCAAGCTAGTACCGCTCGAGCAGGCACGCCGGCTCGGCCTGTACGACGAAAGTCAGGACCCGCAATTCAACCAGCGTGGCGGGCCGCCCGCCGACGTGGAAGTGCCCATGTGGCGCCACGCGATGATCAGCTTTCCCCATCCGCTGCTCAAGCAGGGACTGGTGATTCTGGACACGCCCGGCCTGAATGCCCTGGGCAGCGAACCGGAACTGACCCTCCACATGCTGCCATCGGCCCAGGCCGTGTTGTTCATCCTGGCGGCGGACAGCGGCGTGACCCGCAGCGACCTGGATATCTGGCAACACCACGTACACGGCGCTCGCGGTGTATCAAAACAGGGTGTGGTGGTGGTGCTCAACAAGATAGACCCCCTGTGGGACGACCTGAAGGACGAGAGCGGCGTCACCAACACCATCGCCGAGCAGCAGCGCAAGACCGCGCAACTGCTGAACGTGGACGCCGACTGTGTGTTCCCGCTTTCCGCCCACAAGGGACTGCTGGCCAAGATCCGCGGCAATACCCGGCTGCTGGAGATGAGCCGGCTGCAGGTCCTCGAACAGTATTTGTCAGAGCAGGTGCTGCCCGCCAAGGAAGAGATCGTGCGCGAGCGTATCCTGCGGGAAGTGGGCGGCCAGGTGGCCGCGAGCCGCGCGGTGGTGCAGGGCGAGCTGCAACAGACCCAGAAGCAACTCACCGATCTCAGGTCCCTGCGGGGCAAGAACGCCGAAGTGATCCAGCACCTGATGCGCAAATCCCGGGAGGAGCAGGCCACCTACCTGCGCAACGTGGAAAGCTTCCAGTCCAGCCGCCGCGTGTTGCAGAACCAGGCAAAAGGCCTTCTGGACGCCCTCAGCCTGCAGGCCTTCGACGAGTTGACCACCCGCAGCCGCCAGCAGATGTCGGGCAGTTGGACCACTGCCGGTCTCAAGCGATGCATGAAGACCCTGTTCGACGGTGTGCGGGAGACCATGGAACAGGCACTCACGCAGGCCGAACAGACCCGCATGCTCATCCGGGCCACCTACCGCAAGTTCCACGAGGAGCACGGCCTGCCGGCGATCACCCCCAAGGTGTTCTCCATCGAGCGCTACACCGAACAGATCAACCGATTTGCCGAGGAAGCCGAAGTGTTCCGCAAAAGCCCGGTGACGACCATGACCGAGCAGAGCTTCGTGATCAAGAAGTTCTTCATTTCCGTGGTGAGCCAGGCCCGCAACGTCCTGTTCAACGCCAACCGCGATGCCGAGATCTGGCTCAAGGAAGTGATGACGCCGCTGATCAGGCAGATCAAGGAACACAAGCAGAACATGGAAAAGCGCCTCGACACGCTGCGTCGAATCAGCGAGTCCAGGGAGACCCTGGAGGGAAAGATACGCGAGCTCGAGCGCATGCAAAAGGACCTGTCCCAGGACATGGAGGTACTGGATGGAATCCATGCCCGGCTCCAGCACCCGGTCTCCGAGCAAAGCGCCGCCTACCAGGAACCGGCCGCCGATCTCGCCGCCGTGTGACGGAGACCCGCCCGACGCCGCCCGCGTCTCGCAACCCCCCGGAGCCTGGTCTATAGTTCTGGGTAAACGCGGAACACGGGAGGTGGGCCATGGTGAGGGTCTCGTCCTTGCTGGCGCGGTTCGGTATCCCGGTCGCGCTGGCGCTGCTTTCCGGCCCGGCGCTTGCCGACAATTCCCAGGACTTCGGGAACTACGTGGTTCACTTCAACGCCTTGACCACGGACATGCTCTCCCCGACCGTTGCCAAGCAATACGGCATTGCCCGCAGCGGCAACCGCGGCATGATCAATGTGGTGGTGCTCAAGAAGGTGCTCGGCACGCCCGGCCAACCGGTCAAGGCCGACTTGCAGGCGATGGGCACCAACCTCACCGGGCAGATCAAGGATATTTCCCTGCGCGAGATCGACGAAGGCAACGCGATCTACTACCTGGGGGAGTTCTCGGTGGTTCACGAGGAAACCGTCAACTTCGACATCAAGGTGCGGCCGGCGGGATCGAACGACACCTACCACGTACGCTTCCGGCACCAGTTCTTCGGTCCCTGAGCGCCGCCCTCAGCGCGCCAGCAGCATCCCGGCCCGGGCCAGGGTCAACAGGCCGAACGCCAGCACCAGCACGCCGGCAAGCCGCCGGGTCCAGGGATTTCTCACCAGCCTGGCCAGGCGCGCAGCGAACAGCCCCATGGCAAGCAGGTTCGGCAGGGTGCCAAGACCGAAGCTCAGCATGAGCCCGGCGCCGCGGGCCGGATTGCCCGCCGCGATGGCCCATATCAGCACGCTGTAGACCAGTCCGCAGGGCAGCCAGCCCCACACCAGTCCGAGCCCGAACGCCTGTCCCGGATGCCGTACCGGCATCAGCCGGCGGCCCAGCGGTTCGATGTGCCGCCACAGGTGGGCACCGGCATGCTCGACCCGGGTCAGACCCTGCCACCAGCCGGCCAGAAACAAGCCCAGCGCCACCATGAACAGGCCCGCCAGCACCTGCAGCGCGGCCTGCACCTGATGCACGCCCGCCAGGTGCGCCGCCAGCAGCCCGACGCCGCCCATCAGCGCTCCGGCCACGGTATAGCTGAGTATGCGGCCGCCGTTGTAGGCGATCAGATAGGGCAGCAGCACGCCGTGGTCGCGACGCACGCCCTCGGGCAGGCCGAAGGTCAGCGCACCCACGATGCCGCCGCACATGCCCACGCAATGCACCCCCCCCAGCAGACCGACCAGGAACGCACTGATGAAAGACGTGTCTACGGGCATGGCAGCAATGGGCCGTTGCAGGACGCAGTGGGGGTCACGGGACGTGGCGAGTTAGCGTACCATACTGTGCCGGCAGCCCCCACATGGGGCTGCCGTGTACCATCGAGCCGGGAAAACAGCGCAGTCCATGACAGCACAAGGCATTCCGCCGCCTGCCTCCAACAAACAGGCATTGCACAAGTCCAAGATGTTCTGGATAGGCGTGCTGTATGTCGCCCAGGGCTTTCCCCTGGGCGTGTTCTACGACCTGTTTCCCGTGTACTTCCGCCAGCAGGGTGTCGATCTGGCGCAGATCGGGGTGCTGAGCCTGCTGGGACTGTCCTGGAGCATCAAGTTCCTGTGGGCCCCGGCGGTCGACCACTTCCGCCATCACCGACGCTGGATGCTGGGCGTCGATCTGGCCATGGGCGGCATCTTCCTGCTGTTCGCCATGCAGGCGGGTTTCGGGCCCTGGGTGTGGGTCGCCATCGGGCTGTTCACCCTGCTGTCAGCGACCAACGACATTGCCATCGACGGCTACACCATCGAGCTGCTGGACAAGCACGAACTGGGGCTCGCCAACGGCCTGCGTATCGGCTTCTACCGGGTCGGCATGCTGGGGGCCGGCTTTCTGCTGGCGCTTACCGGCCTGATCGGCTGGTTCGGCGCGTTCGTCACCGGCGCGGCCATGCTCGCGGTCGCCGGTCTTGCGTGTTTCAGCGCGCCGCGTGAGAAGGTCCGCGCCGCCGCTGCCGTATCGGCGTCTGGGGAACTGCGCGGACTGGTGCGCCACCCACGGGTCTTCATTCCGCTGGTGCTGTTCATGGCCGGTCTGTTGGCCGGAGCCCTGCACGCGCCGCGCACCGCCGCGGTCCTGATCGGCGTCGCGGCGGCAGTGGTGCTGTGGGGGCGGCTGCGTCGACGCCAGCGTCCCGCCAACGGCATACCGGAAGGCCCGGTGTTCGGCGCGCTGCTGGAAATGCTCCAACGCCCCTACTTTCTTCCGGTCATGCTGTTCGTGCTGACCTTCAAGCTCGCCGACAGCGCCATGGGGTTCATGGTCAAACCCTTCTGGGTGGACGCCGGATTCAGCGCGGCGCAGATCGGGCTGGTATCCGTGAATATCGGTCTGGTGCTGTCCATTGCAGGCGGGCTGGCGGGCGGTTGGTTCACGGACCGGGCAGGCATCTTTCGCGGCTTGTGGGTTCTCGGGCTGCTGCAGGCGCTTTCCAACCTGGGATATGCATGGGCCGCCCATGTGCTTCCCCTGACCAGCGCCGGCGCGCCCGTTCCTCTTTCCCACGAGCTGCTCATGTACTCGGTCAGCGCGCTGGAGTCGTTCACCGGCGGACTGGGCACGGCGGCGTTCCTGGCCTTTCTCATGGTGATCGTCAACAAGAAGCACTCGGCCACCGAGTATGCTCTGTTGTCCTCCATCTTTGCGCTCAGCCGCTCGGTGGCCGGCTGGGCAAGCGGCTATGGCGCGCAGGACATGGGCTACTCCCACTACTTTCTGTTCACGTTCTTTCTCGCCTTCCCGGCCTACCTGCTGCTGCCCTGGGTGAAGAAGATGCTGGACTACGTGGAATCGCGCCGGGACTGGGACACGCAATAGTCCCGGCCGGCTGCCGCCGAAGCACGACACGGGCCCCTAGACGTCGTAATCGTAGTCGATGGTCAGGGGCGCGTGATCCGAGAAGCGCCGGGCCTTGTAGATGCGGGCTGCGCTCACCGCGTCCTTCAGCCCCGGGGTAATCACCTGGTAGTCGATACGCCATCCCACGTTCTTTTCCCAGGCGCGACCGCGGTTGGACCACCAGGTGTACTGGTCGGGCGCCTGATTGACCACGCGGAACGCGTCCACGAATCCCCGGGAATCGAATAGCGTGTCCATCCAGGCCCGCTCTTCCGGAAGAAACCCGGAGTTCTTCTGGTTGCTGCGCCAGTTCTTGAGGTCGATGGGCTTGTGGGCGATATTCCAGTCCCCGCAAATGATGTACTCGCGGCGCCGGCGTCGCATGGCGCCGAGTCGATCCATGAAGCGCTCCATGAATTCGAATTTGAGAGCCTGGCGCTCCGGCCCGGAAGTGCCCGAGGGCAGATACAGGGACACCACGCTCAGCGACCCGAACTGCGCTTCGATGTAGCGGCCTTCGGCGTCGAACTCGGGCCAGCCCAGGCCCATGATCACGTTGTCCGGCTCCCGACGGCAGAATACCGCGACACCGCTGTAGCCCTTCTTCAGGGCATCGTGGAAGTAGGAGTGATAGGTACGGGGCCGGTGGCTGCCGTCCAGTTGGTGCTCCTGAGCCTTGGTCTCCTGCAAGCATACGACATCCGCTCGCTGACGACGCAGCCAGTCGAAAAAGCCCTTGCGGGCCGCGGAACGGATACCGTTGACATTGGCGGTGATGACTCGCATGCATGGACCTCGATGTCGCCGGACCTGAAGGCATGAGCGGGAAATGCAGCGCAACAGCAGCCGCGGACAACCGGCCGGTGCCGCGTGTATCATACCGGAGTTCGTCCCCGCCCGGGACGACGGCGCAGGGACCAGAACCGACGGTGGGACCATGAAAGACTATCAACAGGAATTTCTCAGCTTTGCCATCGACGCCGGCGTGCTGCGTTTCGGCCAGTTCACCCTGAAATCCGGGCGCATCAGCCCCTATTTCTTCAATGCGGGACTGTTCAATACCGGCCTGCGGCTGGCGCGCCTGGGCCGCTTCTACGCACGTGCCATTCGCGATGCCGGCATCGAATTCGATGTCCTGTTCGGCCCTGCCTACAAGGGCATACCGCTGGCGGCCGCGGCGGCCATCGGCCTGGCCGACGACTATCAGCAGGATGTGCCCTATTGCTACAACCGCAAGGAGGCCAAGGACCACGGCGAGGGAGGGCAGATCGTGGGCGCGGACCTGAAAGGTCGGGTGCTGATCATCGACGATGTCATCACCGCCGGCACGGCGATACGGGAATCGGTGGATCTCATCCGCGCAGCCGGCGCCGTCCCGGCAGGCGTGGTGATCTCCCTGGACCGCCAGGAGCGGGGCCGCGACCGGCGGTCCGCCATTCAGGAAGTGGAAGACGACTTCGGTATGCCCGTGATCAGCATCGTGGGCTTGAAGGAGCTGATTGCCTACCTCGCCGCCGAACCGGGCCGGAATCAGGACCTGGAACGGATCGAGGCCTATAGGAAGGACTACGGCATCTCCTAGGGAAGCCCCGCACAGGCCGCTGAAGCGGCGCTCACGGCGTTGCAAAGGCGCTCGGAATGCGGGGTCGCGAAGCGACAGACCACTGTAAACTTGCGCTTTCTCGCCCCTCGGCGCCTTGTGATCATCCGCTCGACGACCGGTGCGGAACTTCCCCCATAGTCCACTAGCCCCACATCAGCTTGGCACCGATGGCCAATGTCAGCACTTCGAATGTGCGCTTGATCCAGCGGTTGCCCTTGACGATGGACAGATGGGCTCCCAGGTAGCCGCCCAGCAGCGACCCCACCACCAGCACAGGCACCCAGGACCAGTGGATGTGGGCCAGCAGTCCCAGTGTCAGGGCACCGGTCCCGTTCCAGAACATACCGACCAATACCAGGGTGTAGGCCACCGCCCGCCGGTAGTCGAGACCGAACCAGCGCACCAGCCATAAGGTCACGAAAAGACCGGTACCGGAGGTCAGCGAACCGTTCAGCACGCCCAGGCCAAACAGGACCACTCCGCCTGCGACGAAGCCTAACCGGTCCCGGTGGACGGGCGCGTGGACCCGACCCAGCCCGGGATTGAACCACGAGTACAAACCCAGCCCGAACGTCAACACGCCGAGGGCCAGCTCGGCTACCCGATCCGGGACATCGACGATCGCATGGGCGCCCAGCACCACACCCGGCAGCCCGGTGGCCAGTATGAATACCGTGAAATTGCGGTCCAGGCTGCGTTCCCTCAAGTGCCGAAGGCTCGCGCCGATACCCAATGCGACGGTGGCAACCTTGTGGGTGGCCAGTGCAACCACGAAGGGCAGCCCCAGGAAGATCAACGCAGGCAGCTGGACCAGACCGGCGCCGCCCCCGGAAAACGCCGACAGCAGGTTGGCTCCCAGAGAAATCAGCAACAGCAGCAGCTGGTCTGCGAGATGCATATCACGAGGCCCGAAGAAATGTCATCGGCGCGGCCGACCAACGGTCGCGTCGGGAAAAATTCACAATGGTGAGGCTCATGAGAACTGGCGTCAGTGCAGGTACATTGAAGAGCGTTTCACTCGGGTTGCTATTGGGTGCAGGGCTGGGCTTCGCGGCCCACGCCGGCACCTTGTACAAATGGACGGACAAGAACGGCGTCGTCCACTACGGCGACCACCTTCCGGCGCGGGACGCGGGCAAGCCGCGGGAAGTTCTCAACCAGGACGGGATCGCCGTCAAGAACATCCAGGGCGCGAAGACGCCGCAGGAAATCGCCGCTGAAAAACGGGCGGCGCAAAAGCGCGCCGAGCAGAAGCGCAAGGCCGAAGCCCAGGCCGCCCATGACCGGATGCTGTTGGACACGTTCTCCAGCGTCGACGACATGAAAATGGCCCGCAATGGCAAGATCCAGGCCATTGACGCCATCATCGGGGTGACCGAGGGCCGCCTGAAGAACCTCAAAGCCAGCCTGCAGGCCGATACCCGCGAGGCCGCCGGCTACCAGCGCAGCGGCAAACCGCTGCCCGCCTTCCTCAAATCGGACATCGCCAACATCCGCAGCCGCATTCAGACCAACCTGAGCTACATCCAAAGCCAACGCAAAGAGCAGGACGCCATACGGCGCCAGTTCGCGGCGGACATCAAACGCTTCAAGGAACTGCAGTACGAAATGCACCAGCAGGAGCAGGAGGCCGCCGCGTCGCCCATGGCGCGCTGAGGCGCACAACCGACGCGATCAGCCGCGGATCAGCGTACCGACGCCCTCGTCGGTAAAAAGCTCCAGCATGACGGCGTGCTCGACCCGCCCATCGATGATATGGGCGGCGCGCACGCCGGACTGCACCGCGGACAGGGCGCAGCGGATCTTGGGCAGCATGCCGCCATGGATGGTACCGTCGGCGATCAACGCGTCCACCTGGGCGGCGGACAACCCCGACAGCAACTTGCCCTGCTTGTCCAGCAGCCCGGCCGTGTTGGTCAGCAGTATCAGCTTCTCCGCCACCAGCACCTCCGCCAGACGACCGGCGACCAGATCCGCATTGATGTTGTAGGCCTGACCGTCGTCGCCCGAACCGATGGGGGCGATTACGGGGATGACATCGCCGCTCACCAGCATGTTGAGCACGGAAGCATCGATGCTCGCCACTTCCCCGACATGGCCCAGATCGACGATCTCGGGCTCTTCCAACTCCGGCAGCCGGCGGGTAATGGTCATCTTGCGGGCCCGGATCAACTCACCGTCCCTGCCGGTCAGTCCGATGGCGCGGCCGCCCTGGCGGTTGATCAGGTTCACGATCTCCTTGTTGACCAGTCCGCCCAGCACCATCTCCACCACGTCCATGGTCTCGCTGTCGGTAACCCGCATGCCTTCGACGAACCGGCTCTCCTTGCCGATGCGCTCCAGGAGTCGGCCGATCTGCGGACCGCCGCCGTGGACCACCACCGGATTGATGCCGACCAGTTTCATGAGCACGACATCGCGAGCGAAACCGCGCTTCAGCGCCTCGTCCACCATCGCGTTGCCGCCGTACTTGATGACGATGGTCTTGCCGCGGAAGCGCTGGATGTAGGGCAGCGCCTCGGTCAGCACCCGGGCGACATTCATCGCCGATTCGGCGTTCAAGGTCATGACGGTGTCCGTAGTTTCAGTTGCCTGCTCCTGATGATGACCGATTCGCCCGCACAGTGCCGCGTTCAGAACGGCAGCGACAGCCCGGGATCGACGTTCAGCATGGCCTCGCGGAACCTGTCCTGGATTCGCTGCAGCGCCGCCGCGTCGTCGGCCTCGAACCGCAGCACCAGGCATGGCGTGGTATTGGAAGCGCGCACCAGTCCCCAACCGTCCGGGAAATCGGCGCGCACCCCGTCGATGGTCGCCACCGTCGCGCCGTCGAAGTCCGCGGCGGCGGCCAATCGGTCCATGAACCGGTGCGGCTCGCCCTCGGCCATCGCCACGTTCAACTCCGGCGTGTTCACACTGTCGGGCAATGCGGCGAACACCTCGGTGGATGAACGGGAATCCTTCGCCAGAATTTCCAGAAGGCGTGCAGCGCTGTACAAAGCATCGTCGAATCCATACCAGCGCTCGCGGAAAAACAGATGCCCGCTCATTTCCCCGGCCAGCAAGGCGCCGGTTTCCCTCATGCGGGCCTTGATCAACGAATGCCCCGTCTTCCACATCTCGGGCCGGCCGCCGTGGGCGGCAATGGTGCTGTCCAGATGCCGGGAGCACTTGACGTCGTAGATGATCTGCCCGCCCGGATTGCGCTCCAAGATGTCCTTCGCGAACAGCATCATAAGCCGGTCCGGCCAGATGATCCGACCCTCGCCGTCCACCACACCGAGGCGGTCGCCGTCACCGTCGAAGGCAAGCCCCACATCCGCGCCCTGCGCCTTCACCGCCGCGACCAGGTCGTCCAGGTTCTCGGTCTTGCTGGGATCGGGATGGTGGTTGGGGAAACGACCGTCGATCTCGCAGTAAAGCTCCGTCAACTGGCAGCCCAAGGCCTTGAGCAGCCGGGGCGCGGCTTCGCCCGCCACACCGTTGCCGCAATCCACGACAACCTTCATGGGCCGGGCGAGTGTGATGTCGGATCGTATGCGCTCGATATAGTCCGGCAGCACGTCCAGGTGCCTCAGTTCCCCCTGGCCGCTGTCCAGGTCGCCGCTTTCGATACGTCGGCGCAGGCCCTGTATGGCCTCCCCCGCCAGGGTTTCGCCGGCCAGCACGATCTTCATCCCGTTGTACTCGGGCGGGTTGTGGCTGCCGGTAATCATCACTCCGGAACGCGCATCCAGACGGTGGGCCGCAAAGTACAGCACCGGCGTGGGTACCTGCCCGATGTCCACCACATCCCGACCGCTTGCCCGCAGCCCACCGATCAGGGCTTCGGAAAGGGCGGGCCCGGACAGGCGACCGTCGCGCCCGACGATGACGGTGGGCTCCCCACGCGCCGCCGATTCGCTGCCGATGGCCTGGCCGATCCGGTAGACGGCTTCAGGCGTCAGGTTAGACGCCACCAGCCCTCGGATGTCGTAGGCGCGGAATATGGAAGGATCGAGGGACTGCTCAGTCACTGTTTGCTTCTCCCGATGCGGAACTGACGGCGGCGTTGGTCGGCGGCGCGCCCCGGCGTTTGCGAGTCGCGGTCAGGTGCCGCAACATGTCGAGCGTACCTCGACAGTCCTCCAGATGGGCGCCGTACGGCTGGGGAAGCACCCCCGTCTGCGTGCCCTTGACCAGCCCCACCGCCGTCGCGAGGTCCGTGCGCAGGGCGGCGACCAGCCAGCGGAACAGAACGAACACCACCAGCGCCCAAACAACGGCGGCCACTCCATAGGCGACGGCGATGCTGACAACCGCCGATCCGAACCCCGAATCGTTGCGAACCCAGTAGGCCAGTTGCCAACGGCTGCCACCGATGGGAACCGTCGCTGCGGGCGTGCCTTGCCGCACCGCCGCCGATCCCACGGCGGTGAGCTTCACGGGAGCACCATTGCCCGGCATCTGGCGTAACTCCAGATAGCCGCCGTCGGCGCCCGCGCCCTTGAGCATGTCGTGGATCAGGGTGACGGGAAAACTGACCATGATGTTGCCCACCACCCGGTCGCTGCCGGCCCCGTGCACCGCCTGGGCGAGGTTCACCTGCTGGGCCGCCTGCCCGGGAAAATCCACTTCCACCAGGGCCTTGCCCTGCGCCGCCTGCTGCAACATATCCATGGCCGCATAGCTCAGACCGTTCCCGCCGGCTGACAGACTGTCCACCGGCGGCAACAGGCGTATCTGCCGGGCAGAGGGGAAAAGTTGTTTGAGGCGCGCCAGTTGGCGACTCTGCTGTGCCTTGTCCCCCGATTTCAGCGCCTGGGCCAGGGCGGGGTCGCCGGCCAGGGCGGCCAGGGTCGCCTGGACATAGGCCAACCGGCTGGAGACGCGATCAGCCAGCGCCTCGGCGGTAGCGGACGTGCGGGCCTGTTGCATGCGCTCGAACGGCCCCTGGGCCGCGTGATATTCGAACAGGGCGACGGCAGTCAGGGCCAGCCAACCGGCCAGGAACACCACCAGGCCGGCCCGCCCCAGACTCATGTGCGCGGCCTTGGCGACGCCACCGGAAGCGCCGGCTTTCGGCTTCGCGGACCGCAGAGTGAACGGTTTCATGAGTGATCCTGGATCCCAGGTCCGCGGAAAGGCGCCGTCCCGTGCAGCCGCTTTCGCATTCGGGTTGTCAATTCCGACCGGTGTGCCCGAACCCCCCGGTTCCGCGCGGGCTCACCTGAAACTCCTCCACCACATCGAACGCCGCCTGCACCACCGGCACGAATACCATCTGCGCGACCCGCTCGCCGGGTTGGATGGTAAAAGACTCCGATCCGCGATTCCAGCAGGACACGAACACCTGCCCCTGATAGTCGGAATCGATCAATCCCACCAGGTTGCCCAGCACGATGCCATGCTTGTGGCCCAGGCCCGAGCGGGGCAACAGCACGGCAGCCAGGCCCGGATCGCCGATGTGGATGGAGATGCCGGTGGGGATGAGCCGGGTCTCCCCCGGCGACAGCACCAGGTCCGAATCCAGGCAGGCCCGCATGTCGAGCCCGGCTGAGCCGTCGGTGGCGTAATGGGGCAGCGGATACTGGCTGCCGATGCGGGGGTCCAGAATCTTAAGCTGAATCTTTTGCATGCTCACTGAATGTCAGTATGTTGCCCGCGGCCGGCGTGGCCGCGAACCGGGAAGCCACCAGTTCCACCAACTCCCGGGCGAGCCGCGTCTTGGGACCGTGGTGCAATTCCCGGGACCCGCCATCCCACAACACCAGCAACGCGTTGTGGTCGGCATCGAAACCGCTGTCCGGCCGGTTGATCCAGTTGGCGGCGATCATGTCCAGCCCCTTGGCGCGCCGTTTGCCTTCGGCATGCTCGGCAAGGCGCTCGCTTTCGGCCGCGAATCCCACCGTGAACGGCCGGCGCGGCAACGCCGCCACGTCCGCCAGGATATCGGGGTTTCGCTGCAGCTCGAGCTGCATGGTGGCCGCCGTCTTTTTCAACTTGTGCCCGGACGGATGCCGTGGGCGGTAATCGGCCACGGCGGCGGCGGCCACAAAAATATCACAGTCCCCCGCGGCGTCCATCACCGCCCGGTGCATGTCGGCCGCGCTCTCCACCATCACCCGGCTCACCCCGTCCGGGCAGGACAGTGCCACGGGCCCGCTGACGAGGATCACCCGGGCGCCCGCCTGGGCCGCCGCAGCGGCCACCGCGTACCCCATCTTCCCGGAGCTGCGGTTGCTGATGTAGCGCACCGGATCGATGGCTTCCCGGGTGGGGCCGGCGGTCACCACCACGTGGGTTCCCGCCAGCCGGCCACTGGCGAACAGGGCATCCAGGCGGGCCACCAGTTCGGCGGGCTCCAACATCCGCCCGGGCCCCACTTCACCGCAAGCCTGCACGCCCTCGGCGGGCCCGAAGCAGTGGATGCCACGCCCGGCCAGGCAAACCATGTTGTCCCGGGTGGCGGGATTCTCCCACATGACCCGGTTCATGGCGGGCGCCACCGCCAACGGCGCTTCGCTGGCCAGACAAAGGGCGGCCAGCAGGTCATCCGCCCGTCCCTGAGAAAGGCGTGCCAGAAAATCCGCTCCGGCGGGAGCCACCAGGATGGCATCGGCCCAGCGCGCCAGCTCGATGTGCCCCATGCCCGCCTCGCCGGCGGCGTCCAGCAGGTCGGTGCGCACCGGTTGACCGGACAGGGCCTGCAGGGTCAGCTCGCCGATGAATCGGGTGGCGGCCCGGGTCATCACGACGCGCACCTCGGCACCGGCGTCGCGCAGGCGCCGCACCAACTCGGCACTCTTGTAGGCGGCGATGCCGCCGGTTACGCCGACCAGTATTCGTCTACCCTTCAAGTGCTTCATGGGCGGAAAGTTTACCAGAAGGGCTGCAGCGGCGCGCCGCCAGGGTGGACGAACAACGGGCACCCTGGTTTACTGGCACGGCCACATGACAACAGGGAGGTTGTCCATCATGCCGATCACCGACTGGCCGTGCGCGGAACGGCCCCGCGAGAAGTTGCTTGCCCAAGGACCCGGCGCCCTTTCGGACGCCGAGCTGCTGGCCATTTTTCTGCGCACCGGAATTCCCGGCAAAACCGCCGTGGATCTGGCGCGGGAGCTGCTGGGAACCCATGGCGGGCTGCGCCGTCTGCTGGAGGCGGATCGCAGCCGGTTCTGCGCGGCTCCGGGGCTGGGCGTCGCCAAGTTCGTGCAGCTGCAGGCCTGCCTGGAGATGGCCCGCCGCCACCTGCACGAGGCATTGACCCGGGGCGACGCCCTGCACAGCCCCGAGGATACCCGCCGCTACCTCACCGCGCGTCTGCGGTCCCGGTCCCGGGAAGTGTTCGCCTGCCTGTTTCTGGATACCCGCCACCGGGTGATCCGCTACGAAGAGCTGTTCCAGGGCACCATCGACGGCGCCGCCGTGCACCCGCGGGAAGTGGTCAAACGGGCCCTGGCCCACAATGCCGCCGCGGTCATCGTGGCCCACAATCACCCCTCGGGCGTGGCCGAGCCGAGCCGGGCGGACCGTCATCTCACCGACCGGCTGCGGGACGCACTGGCCCTCGTCGACGTGCGGGTCCTGGACCATCTGGTGGTGGGCGACGGTGAGATTGTATCGTTCGCCGAGCGGGGCCTGCTGTAGGACGGCGGCCCGATTGCTGCTGAAACAGATGTTTGCGCATGACACCAGAGCGCACGCCCGCGCGCCGGGTTGTACCGTGGCCGGCGCTCTGGTATAAAGTTCTGCTTCGCAACGCCCAGATGAGTCCGGAAGAGGGATTTGGTCATGTCCAGAGTATGCCAGGTTACGGGAAAGCGGCCGATTAGCGGCAACAACGTTTCCCATGCCAACAACAAGACGCGCCGGCGCTTCCTGCCCAACCTCCACACGCACCGGTTCTGGGTCGAAGGCGAGAAGCGTTGGGTGAAGCTGCGGGTGTCCTCCAAGGGCATGCGCATCATCGACAAGCACGGCATCGAGAACGTGCTGGCCGACCTGCGCGGCCGCGGCGAAAAGATCTGAGGAGCCAGCCATGCGCGACAAAATCAAGCTCGTATCCAGCGCCGGCACCGGCCATTTCTACACCACCGACAAGAACAAGCGTACGACGCCGGAAAAGCTGGAAATGAAGAAGTACGACCCGGTGGTGCGCAAGCACGTGATCTACAAGGAAGCCAAGATCAAGTAAGCGCCAGCGCACAAGTCAGTAAGCCACAAAAAACCCGGCAATGCCGGGTTTTTTGTGGCCCACCGTCGTTGCGTCAAACCGGCTGCAGACTGTAGCCGCGCAACCGGCGGGCAAAGCTCTCCAGGGCCTGGATACCGGTGGCCTCGGCCTGAGCGCACCATTCCTGCAGGGCGTGGCGCAAATGCTCGTGGCTGGCCGCCGAGCGTGCCCAGATGTCCTGCAGGGCCTGGCGGTACTGGTACACGGTGCGCAGGCGCTGACTCACCGCCAAAGCCAGATCCAGTCGGCCGCGGGCGTTGGCGTCCATCATGGACGTGTCCCGGACCAGCAGACGCCGGCCCTGTTTGAGCATGCGGCGGCAGGAGGCGTCGGCCCGGCGCAGTTCTTCGCGCAGCACCGGGACCATGACCTCACCGGCGAAATGGGCCATTACATGGAACCGGTTGAGGATCACGGCCCGCACCGTCTCCAGGTCCACATCTTCCTTATGGGGAACAATGACCGGCCGCGGTGCCACCTTCTTTACCCGGGCCAGCCCCAGGGCCGACAGCGTACGGATATACAGCCAGCCCAGGTCGAATTCCCACCACTTGGTGGAGAACTTGGCCGAACTGGGGAAGGCATGGTGGTTGTTGTGCAGCTCCTCGCCGCCGATCAACAGCCCCGCCGGCACGATATTGGTGGAGGTGTCCTTGGACTCGTAATTGCGATAGCCCCACCAGTGGCCGACCCCATTGATGACGCCGGCCGCCCAGAAAGGTATCCAAAGCATCTGAACGCCCCAGATCGCAAGACCCACGGGGCCCAGCACCCCGACGTCGATGATCAGCATCAGCGCCACCCCCAGCAGCGGGCGCCGCGTGTACAGATTCCGCTCCAGCCAATCGTTCGGGGTGCCGTGCCCGTACTTGTCCAGGGTCTGCGGTTTGTCCGCCTCGGCCCGGTAGAGCTCCGCGCCCCGCCACAACACCGTGCGAATACCTTTCACCTGCGGGCTGTGGGGATCCGCGTCCGTCTCGACCTTTGCATGGTGCTTGCGGTGCACCGCCACCCATTGCTTGGTGACCATGCCGGTGGTCAACCACAGCCAGAGACGGAAGAAGTGCCCCACCAGCGGGTGCAGATCCAGCGCGCGGTGAGCCTGATGCCGGTGCAGAAAGATGGTGACGCTGGCGATGGTGATGTGGGTGAGGCCCAGGGCGAGGACCACGTAACCCCAGATTGGAAGGTGCAGAAACCCGTGATCAAGCCAGGATTGCAGCGTAATTTCGGACATCGTTCAGCCGGGCTCCGAGTAACTGTTGATCGGAGCTTGAGTGTAGCATAGGGTGCGCCCGGACCGAGGGGCCCCGGTCCCGGAACCCGCCATCGGCCATCAGTCCGCGGCGTTGCCGGACGGCGGCTTCTGCTGGTTACTGACCGCCCAGTCCACCATCGCCTGCCCCCATCGGTAGGCGGTGGCGGGATCCAGATCGACGACCTGGTAGCGTCCCCCTTCACGAACAATCAAGCGTAGCAGCCCGATGCCGCTATCATGGAAGACGTGACGCAATTCTATGGTCTGGCCGTAGGGCGCAGTGAACTGTTCCATAACGGTGCATTCCTAAATAAGAACGAGACGCATTCTAGCGTCGCGCGCGCGCTGCCGCCACCGGCTCTGGACGGCGCACGGAATTGACGTATCAGGGAACACAGCAGGCGGGCTGGATCAAGGCATGCATGACATATTCATTGGCAGACAGCCAATCTACGACTGCGGACTGAAAGTCCAGGCCTACGAGTTGCTGTTCCGCAGCGGGCCGGACAACCACGCCGTGGTTGCCAACGGCGATCAGGCCACCTCCCAGGTGATCCTGAACGCAGTCGTGGACATCGGCCTGGACCATCTGGTGGGCGACGCGCCGGCCTTCATCAACCTGACCCGCAACTTCCTGGTACGCACGGAACCGCTGCCCCTGCCGCCGGACCGTGTGGTCCTTGAGGTGCTGGAAGACATCGACGTAGACGACACCGTGCTGGCCGCCGTGCGTCGGCTGGCCGGCCTGGGCTACACCATCGCTCTCGACGATTTTGTTTTCCGCGAAGAATTGCGGCCGCTGCTGGAGCTGGCCGAAATCGTCAAAATCGACATACGCAGCCTGAGCCGATCCGAGGTGCAGGAGCATGTGCGGCAGATGCAGGGCTATCCCCTCACCCTGCTGGCCGAGAAGGTCGAGACCTACGACGATCTGGCGTTCTGCAGGGAATTGGGCTTCCAGCGCTTTCAGGGCTATTTCTTCAGCCGCCCCAAGGTCATCACCGGTCAGCGCATCCCGGCCAACCGCCTGGCCACCCTGCAGCTGCTGGCGAAGCTCCAGCAACCGGACACCGAGGTCCCCGAACTGGAGAAGATCATCCAGCAGGACGTGACCCTGAGTTTCCGCCTGCTGCGCTACATCAATTCGGCATTTTTCGCCCTGCCTCGCAAGGTGGAGTCCATCCGCCAGGCCGTGGTGTACCTGGGCACCAACGCCATCAAGACCTGGGTCGCGCTGCTGGCGCTGTCCGGCATTGACGACAAGCCCCACGAGCTCATGACCGTGGCAATGGTACGGGCGAAGATGTGCGAGCTGCTCGCCCAGGCGGTATCCGCACCGCACCCGGATGCCTTCTTCACGGTGGGACTGTTCTCGGCCCTGGACGCGATTCTGGACATCCCCATGGACCAGGTGGTGGCCTCCCTTCCTTTGTCTGACGAGATCACGGCGGCGCTCCTGCGCCGGGAAGGCCTGTTGGGCAGCGCCCTGGACTGCGCCCTGGCCTATGAACAGGCGCACTGGGACGAGGTCGCCTTCGATGCCATGAGCACCGGGCATATCACCGAAGTTTACGTGGACGCCCTGGCCTGGGCCTGTCAGGTGAGCAGCGCGCTGTCTCCAGGGGCCTGAGTGCCCGATGACACACGGTCCAGCAGCAGGTTTCCGACCCCGTCCACCACGCACTGCCAACCGGGCGCCAGCCAGGTGGTCGCCACCGCGTCGGTAATCAGCGCCGGTCCAATCAGCCGTTGACCGGCGCCCAGCGAGGCGCGCGACCATACCGGCACCGACCCGTCCGGCCCGGCCACCGCTACCCGCCGATATGCCGGCCCCCGCTCAACGCCGGCCGGCCGCAGGCCAAGTGCCGGCGGCCGGCCGCGAACGCGAACCCGCAAGTTGACCAGTTCGACGGCCGTGTCCAGTCGGTGCCCATAGCGGGTCTGATGGGCGGCGTGGAAGTCCTCCAGACTGCCATCCCGCCCCCGCCAGGGAATGGTCAGAGAGTAGGATTGCCCCAGGTAGCGCAAATCCAGGGCCCGATCCGCCGACACCCCGTCGACCGGTACGCCGTCGGCTGCCAGCGCCTCCCTTCCCTGCGCCTCCAACCCCTCCAGGCCTGCCAGCAGTTCCCCCTCCTCGAAGGCGGCAAGCGGCCCGTTCAGGGTGCGCGACAGCTGCCGGCCGGGGGCAGCCGCCAGCATCCCCAGAGCCGACAGCACGCCGGCATGCACCGGCACCAGCGCCTCCCCCATACCGAGGGCGTCTGCCAGGGCGCAGACATGCAATCCGCCCGCCCCGCCGAACGAGGTCAACACCAATGTTCTGGGGTCGATGCCCCGCTGTACGGAAATCACCCGCAGGGCCCGCGCCATATGCTCATTGGCCACCCCCACGATACCGGCGGCGGCCCGTTCCACCGATACGCCCATGGCCTGGGCGAGCCGGCCCACCGCCTGCCGGGCGGCTGCGACGTCGAGCTCCATGGCACCGCCCAGAAACGCGTCGGGCAGCAGCCGGCCCAGCACCAGATTGGCGTCGGTGACCGTGGCGTCTACCCCGCCGGCACCATAGCAGGCGGGACCGGGATCCGCGCCGGCCGATTGGGGGCCTACCTGCAGCATCCCGCCGGCGTCCACCGTGGCGATGGAACCGCCGCCGGCCCCGATGGTGTGCATGTCCACCATGGGGACGGCCACCGGATAGGGGCCGATGGCCCCTTCGGTGGTCAGCCGGGGCTCGCCGTCGATCAGTGCCACGTCGGTGGATGTGCCGCCCATGTCGAAGGTCAACAGGCGCCGGTGCCCGGCGGCGCGACCGGCGAAAGCCGCGCCGGACAGACCGCCTGCCGGTCCGGACAACAGCAGATGGACCCCCATCTCGCCGGCGGCGGAAGCGTCCACCGTGTCCCCCGAACTCTGCATCACGGTCACCGGGGCCGGCGCCAGGGCGCCGCCCAGCCGACCCAGGTAGCCTTGCACCAGCGGCCCCACGTAGCTGTTGAGCCAGGTGGCCACACCCCGCTCGTATTCGCGGTACTCGGGCAGCACGGCGGATGAGCGGGACACGAACAGGTCCGCCGGCACGGCGGATTCCACCATGCGCTCGAAACGGTCGTCGAGAAACGAGAACAGCAGATTGACGGCCACCGCCTCGGGCGCCAGCGCCTGGAGCTCGGCGCGCAGACGGGCCAGGTCGGCATCGTCGAGGGATTCGATCGTGCGTCCGTCCGCCCCCACACGCCCGCCGGTCTCCAGGCACAACTCGGCAGCCACCGGCACCGCGGCCGGCGGCGGCTCCAGGTTGTAGAGCTCGGCCCGAGCCTGACGGGCGATAGTGAGCACGTCCGCGAAGCCCCGGTTGGTCACATAGGCGGTACGTACACCCTTGCCTTCCAGCACGGCATTGGTGGCGACCGTGGAACCGTGCACCACACGCAGGGCGCCGGGGTCGATGCCCAGCTCGCGCACGCCGGTCAGAATGGCCACCTCCGGGGCCCCGGGTGTGGACAACACCTTGTGCACCCGCAGGTTGCGGCCGTCGAACAGCACGAAATCGGTAAACGTGCCGCCGGTGTCGATACCCAGCAGCATGTCAGCGAGCCGCCGGCCCGCGGCGACCGGCGCAGCGACCACGCGGCGCCTTCGCCCTGTTGACCCTCTCGCTCAAGACCGCAGCCTCCTCCTGTCGATGGCGCTATCGTACCCGCTGCAGCGCCGGGCTGTCCCGCCCGGGTCGACACCCGGCACACATCGTGAACCCCACGGGCGCCAGCGGGTCGAACGCTGCCAGGAACTATCGGGCGGGTGCGTTGTTCTATAGGATGGGTTTATGGCATGGTTTGCCCTGTCCGCCCCATCAGCCGGCCGCGCAAAGAAAAAGCAGATGGCAAACGAGACTCTCATTCGCGTCGAGCAGCTGTATCGGTACTACGGCCACTACTGCGCCGTAAACAACGTCAGCTTCGAGCTTGCCAAAGGTGAAGTACTCGGCTTCCTGGGGCCCAACGGCGCCGGCAAGTCCAGCACCATGCAGATGATCACCGGCAACCTGGCACCGAGCGCCGGGCGCATCACGGTGGCGGGCACCGACCTGCTGGACCACCCCAAACAGGCCAAGCGCCAGCTGGGCTACCTGCCCGAGCAACCGCCGCTGTATCGCGAGCTCACGGTGGACGAATACCTGGGCTATTGCGCGCGCCTGCACGGCGTGAGTCGGGGGGAGCGCGCCAGCGCCGTCAAGCGGGCCAAGGAGCGCTGCGGCCTCGACGTGGAAGGCCCCCGCCTGATCAACAATCTCTCCAAGGGTTATCAGCAGCGGGTCGGCATCGCGCAGGCCATCCTGCACAATCCCGCCGTGGTTATCCTGGACGAGCCCACCGTGGGGCTGGATCCCATCCAGATCCGGGAAATCCGGGCGCTGATCCGGGAGCTGGGGGAGGACCACGGCGTCATTCTGTCCACTCACATCCTTCCGGAAGTCCAGGGCACCTGCAGTCAGGTGCAGATCATTCACCAGGGCCGGCTCGTGTTCTCGGACTCCACGGACAGCCTTGAGCATCGCCTGCGGGCCCACCGGTTGATCGTCGCATTCCACAACGCGCCGACCGTCGACGAGTTGCGGCAGGTGACGGGAGTGACCGATGCGCAGGCGCTCGCCGAAGGACGCTTCCTCGTCGACTATGCCGACACCGACCCCGCCGAAGCCATCGTGGAACGCGCCGCGGCCGCCGGTTGGCGCCTGCACGAGCTCACTCCCGAGCGGCGCACCCTGGAACAGATCTTCGTGGAGCTGACCACCGCCGAGCACAACCAGCCCGAGGAGGCGGCCTGATGATCGCAGCGATCGCCGGACGCGAATTGAAGAGCCTGTTCCTGTCGCCACTCGCCTGGTCCATCCTCGCGGTGGTGATGTTCATTCTGGGGTGGATATTTCTGGTGCAGGTGGATTCGTTCTCGGTGTTGCAGTCCCGTCTTGCATCCGTACCCAACGGCCCCGGCGTCACCGATTGGGTGGTCGCCCCCATGCTCGGCGACGCCGGCGTGATCCTGATGCTGGTATCGCCGTTGATCACCATGCGGCTGCTCAGCGAGGAACGCCGTGCCCGCACCCTCGGGCTGCTGTTCTCATCGCCCGTTTCCATGACCGAGATCGTGCTCGGCAAGTACCTCGGGGCGCTGGTGTTCTTCATGATCATGCTGGCCCTGATCGCCATAATGCCCCTGAGCCTGCTGGCGGGAACGTCCCTGGATCTGGGCATGCTGGCCGCGGGCCTGCTGGCGCTGGCGCTGTTGCTGGCAACCTTCGCCGCCGCCGGCCTGTTCATGTCCAGCCTCACCGAACAGCCCACCGTGGCCGCGGTCAGCACCTTCGGCATGCTGCTGCTGCTTTGGATCATCGACTGGGCAGGCACCGGCCGTCCCCAGGTGGGCGGTGCGTTCAGCTACCTGTCCCTGGCGCACCACTACCAGGCACTGCTCAAGGGGCTGGTGAGCAGCACCGATATCGTGTACTTCCTGCTGGTGATCGTCACCTTTCTCGTGCTCAGCATCCGGCGCCTGGACAGGGACCGGCTGCCGCACTGATGAACTGGGCCGCACTCACGTCCGCGGCAACGGCGCCGCGCATCCACGGCTGACCCGGAATACAACACATGCAAGTCACCCGTCGATCCAAAATCACTCTGCGCATACAGAACATCGCATTCGTGGTGCTGCTGCTGGCGGTGATGGGCCTACTGGGCTGGCTGAGCACCCAGTACACCTGGCAATCGGACTGGACCGCGGACGCCCGCAACACGCTCTCCGAAGGCAGCACCAAATTGCTGCGCGGATTGAAGGGCCCGATCACCGTCACGGCCTTCGCCCGCGAGGACGCCGAACTGCGCGCCCGCATACGCGGCCTCATCGCCCGCTACCAGCGCGTCAAACCGGATGTACACCTTACCTTCGTAAATCCGGACGCCGAACCCCAACGGGTACGCCAGCTGGGAATTCAGCGCGACGGGGAAATGATCGTCGCCTACCACGGGCGCAGCGCCCATGTGCGCGAGCTCAACGAGCAGGCCGTCACCAACGCCATCCTGCGGGCCTCACGCCAGGGCAAGCGCTGGATCGTGTTCCTCACCGGCCACGGTGAACGCGACCCCCTGGGACGGGCCAATTACGACCTGGGAGACTTCGGCAAGGACCTCAAGGACAAGGGTCTGACGGTCGAGACGCTGAACCTCGCCAAGACCCCGACCATTCCCTCCAACACCAGCGTTCTGGTCATCGACAGCCCCCAGGTCAACCTGCTGCCCGGGGAGGTCAAGATCATCCGTCACTACGTCGAAAAAGGCGGCAACCTGTGGTGGATGGGAGAGCCGGGCAGCCTGCACGGGCTGGAACCGCTGGCGGAAGAGCTGGGACTGGATTTCCTGCCCGGCGTCATCGTGGATCCCACCACGCAGCTGTTCGGCATCCAGAACCCGGCCTTCGTACTGGTCACCGACTATCCTCCGGACCCGGTGACCCGCAGCATGAACACGGTGACCCTGTTTCCCACCTCCGCGGCCCTGGACACCAACGACCACGGACACAGCGACTGGACGCGGACCCCCATCCTGACCACCCAGGCGCGGGCATGGACGGATACCGGCAAGCTGTCCGGGGAGATTCGCTACAACAAGGGCACCGACGAGCGGCCGGGCCCCCTGAATCTGGGCTACGCTCTGACGCGCAGCACCGCAAAACAGGACGGCGGCGCGAACCAGGCGGACCGGCACCGGAACGACAACCAGCAGCGGGTCATCGTGGTGGGCGACGGGGATTTCCTGTCCAACGCCTACCTGGGTAACGGCGGCAACCTGCAATTGGGCCTGAACATGGTCCACTGGTTGAGCCACGATGACAGCTTCATCGCAATCCAGCCCAAGTCCGCGCCGGACCGCACCCTAAACCTCAGTCCAACGGCGCAGTTCATGATCGGCGCGGGCATCCTGCTGGTTATCCCCCTGGGTTTGATCGCCAGCGGCATCATGATCTGGCTGCGGCGGCGCAAGCGCTAACCGACACGGCGACGCGGGGAAGACCAAAGCACCATGTCATCACGCAGTCTGCTCAATCTGGCGCTACTGCTCGGCGCGGTCGTCCTGGGGCTGCTGGCCTGGCTGCAGCCCGGCAAGACACCGCCCAAGCCGGCGGTGACGGTCACGTCACTCAAACCCGCGGACATCACACGCATCGAACTCAAGCGTGCCGATCGCCCCGACATGACATTCGAGAAACGGGATCACGACTGGTACATCATCGGCAGCCATGACCTGCCGGCAGCCCAGTTCGCGGTCGCCGGCCTGCTACGCCTTGCCGATCAGCAAGTCAGCCGCAGCTATCCGCTCTCGAAGATGAACGCCGCCCAGCTCAAACTGGACAAACCCCACGCCTCGGTGAGATTCAACAAAGGGCCGCTCATTCAGTTCGGCACCACCAGCGCCCTCGACGGGGACCGCTACCTGAAGGTTGGGGACCACGTGTACCTGGTGCCGGACGACTACCAGCCGCTCGTGAACGGCGGGGTGACGACTTTCGTAAGCCATCACCTGCTTCCCGGCAGCGCGACGGTGACCGGCATCGACACGCCGCAGTTCAAACTGCAGCAGGACAACAAGGGGCATTGGACCCTGACTCCCAACGACCCCAAGATCACATCCGACGCCATCCAGCGCTTCGCGGACGACTGGGCCGCCGCATCGGCCATTACGGTCCAGAAGTACCAGGGCGGCAACGGCCACCCGGCCACGGGCCCGCAAACCGTGACGGTCCGGCTGAAAGGGCGCAAGACGCCGGTCCGATTCGTCATCGTCCATCGCAAGCCCGAGCTGGTGCTGGCACGGACGGATCTGGGCTTTGCCTATCACCTGGGATCCGACGGTGCCAAGCAGCTGCTGCGTATACCCGAGGTCCACCCCGCCGGCAGCAAGACCGACAAGGGCGACACGAAGTCCGCCACGCCGGCCCATTAGCCGGGCGCGCAGGCTGGAAGCAGTGGGGCAACTCCGGCCCGCGCCCGTGCTACCATGAATCATGCCCGAGCTCCCTGAAGTCGAGACCACACGCCGGGGCATCGCGCCCCATGTGACCGGGCAGACGGTGCTGCAGGTCATCGTTCGTCAGCGCCGCCTGCGCTGGCCGGTACCCGCCAGACTGGGCCGGGAGCTGCCCGGCCAGGTGATCCGCCAGGTGGACCGCCGCGCCAAGTATCTGCTGCTGCGGACCGACAGCGGCACCGTGATCGTGCACCTGGGAATGTCCGGGTCCCTGCGGGTGGTGGACGCCGCGTCGCCGGCGGGCAGGCACGACCATGTGGATCTGGTGCTGGCCGACGGCCGCGCCCTGCGCCTGACCGACCCGCGGCGGTTCGGCGCGGTGCTGTGGACACGGAACCTGGCGGAACACCATCCGCTGCTGGCCGACCTGGGCCCCGAACCCCTCGATCCCCACTTCACGGGCGACTATCTGTACGCCCGCGCCCGCGGGCGACGCATTGCCGTCAAACCGTATCTGATGGACAGCCGAACGGTGGCGGGAATCGGCAACATCTACGCCAACGAAGCCCTGTTCCTGGCCGGCATCCATCCCAACCGGCCTGCCGGCCGCGTCGCACGGGAGCGCTACCGGCGGCTGGCGGCGTCGGTACGGCAGGTGCTGGAGGAATCCATCGCCCAGGGGGGAACCACCCTGCGGGACTTTCTGAACAGCGAAGGCAAGCCGGGCTACTTTCGCCAGTACCTGCGGGTGTACGGTCGCGACGGCGCGCCTTGTCCCACCTGCGCCGGCGCCATCCGGGAATTGCGCCAGATCCAGCGCTCGACGTTCTACTGCCCCGCCTGCCAGCATTGAGCCGGCGGGCGCGGGTCAGCGACCGGTCTTTGCAGCCAGCGCCGCTTTCGGATCGGCGGCAACCATCGCCGCGCCCACGCCCCGGGGATCGCTGGCCGCCTCCACCCGGTGATGACGTCGGTCCCAAAGCACGGCCTGCATGTTGCCGTAGGTATGGTTCAGCGCCTGCAGGTGATGTCCCCGCGCCTTCAGACCTGCAATGACGGCCGGACTGAAGGCGCCCGGCTCGTACTGGACCCGGTCGGGCAGATACTGATTGTGGAAGCGGCGCAGATCCACCCAGTGCCGGGGACCATGGCCGGCGGCAAAATCCAGGGTCGCCAGCAGCACCATGGTGATGATGCGGCTGCCGCCCGGTGTGCCCAGGATGGCCACCCCCCGATCGCTTTCCAGGAAGGTGGGCGTCATACTGGACAGAGGACGCTTGCCGGGAGCGATGGCGTTCGCCTCGGCCCCCACCAGACCGTATACATTGGGTACGCCGGGCTTGGACGAGAAGTCGTCCATCTCATCGTTCAGCAGCACGCCCGTACCCGGCACCAGTACACAGGAGCCGAACGGGTAATTGATGGTAATGGTGGCGGCCACCCGGTTGCCCTGGCGGTCCAGGATGGAAAAATGCGTGGTATCGGGGCCGTCCGAATGCTCCGCGATACCCGGCAGCGATGCGCTGCGGGTGGCGCGGTCCATCCGAATGGAGGCCCGTAGCCCGGCGGCGTAATAGGGGCTGAGCAGCCGTTTCACCGGCATGGTCACGAACGCCGGATCCCCCAGGTACTCGGCCCGGTCGCGATAGGCCCGGCGCATGGCCTCGATGATGAGGTGATCCCGGTCCACCGGACCGAGCTTGGCCAGGGGATAGCCGGACAGGATGTTCAGCATCTCCACCAGCCCGATACCCCCGGACGAGGGCGGCGAGGCGGAGGTGATACGGATCCCGCGGTACTCGCCGTGGATGGGCTGGCGCACTTCGATCCGGTAGTCGGTCAGATCCCGGGCCGTCCAGATGCCGCCCGCAGCCCGTACCCCGGCCACCAGCTTGCGGGCCACGGGCCCGGAATAGAAGCCGGCACGCCCATGCCTGGCCAGCGCCTCCAGGGTCGCCGCCAGTTCGGGCTGAACGATGCGCTGGCCGATCTCGGGGACCTTGCCATCGCGCAGAAACACTCGGGCCGCGGCCGGAAAGCGGCGCAATTCCTCGAGGCGGAAGCGGGCCAGGCGCTGATACTTGGCATCCACCGCGAAACCCCGGCGGGCATAACGGATGGCCGGGGCCAGGTCCGTCGCCAGGGACAGGCGGCCGTACGTCGCGGCAAGATACACGAGCGCCGCCGGCTCGCCCGGAATGGCCGCCGCCAGCGGACCGTTGATGGACAGGCCGGGAACCACCTTGCCCTGGGCGTCCAGGTACATGTTGCGATGGGCCGCCAGCGGCGCCCGTTCACGGCCGTCGATCATCACCTCCTGGCCGTCGGACGCCCGGTGCAGCAGCCAGAAGCCGCCACCGCCGAGACCGGAGCTGTAAGGCTCCACCACCGCCAGCGCCGCACTGACCGCCACCGCGGCATCGAACGCGTTGCCTCCCTGAGCGAGGATCTCCATGCCCGCGCGGGTCGCCAGCGGGTGGGCGCTGGCCACCGCTGCGGCCGGCGGACGCACGGCCGCCGAGGCCGGTGCCAGGCAGGCCCAGGCCAGCACCGTCGCCTGCACCACAGCGGCACAACGCAGCAGGGCCCCGCGAAGGGGCCCTGTACGATGATCATCCCTGGAACGCACGGTCACGCCGAAGCCGGATGGCCGGTCAGACGTTCGTACTTGGCCATCAGCTGTTCCTTGCTCTCCTGGCAGTCCGGGTTGAGGGGGATGCAGTCCACGGGGCAGACCTCGACGCATTGAGGGGTGTCGTAGTGGCCGACACACTCAGTGCACTTGTTGGGATCGATCTCGTAGATCTCTTCGCCCTGGGAAATGGCTTCGTTGGGGCACTCCGGCTCGCATACATCGCAGTTGATGCATTCGTCGGTAATCATCAATGCCATAGCTGATTCTCTCTACTGAAACTTCAACGGCCGAACGACACCCCCCACCCGGACTTCGAGCGGTAAGCGGCCGTCAATTGGCTTCGGAGCATATTAGCCAATCTTATCGCGCAATGCAGCCATGACATTGGGGTGGACAAAGGCAGACACATCTCCGCCCAGGCGGGCGATTTCCCGCACCAGACTGGACGACACGAACGCGTACTGCTCTGCCGGCGTGAGGAACAGCGTCTCCACCCCCGGGGCCAGTTGGCGGTTCATGCTGGCCAGCTGAAACTCATACTCGAAATCCGACACCGCCCGCAGACCGCGCAGGATGATGCCCGCCTCACGCTGACGCATGAAGTCCACCAGCAGGATGTCGAAGCTGCACACCTCCACGTTGGGAAGACCCGCCAGCACATCCCGGGCCAGGGCGACCCGCTGTGCCAACGGGAAGGCGGGCTGCTTGCCGGAACTGGCGGCCACCGCGACGATCACCCGCTCGAACAGCCTCGCGGCCCGTTGGATCAGGTCCCAGTGGCCGTTGGTGATCGGATCGAAAGTGCCTGGATAGACGGCGGTTTGCATGGGGCCATTATCCCCGAAGCCAGGGTTGCGGGAAACTGCGCCCGGCGTTTCAACCCGAGGACGGCTGCGGGGCCGGACGGGCGAGGTGGTAGCCCACCTGCCCGGCGGTCTTGGAACGGACGATCTCCCAGCCTTCCGGCAGGGGCGGTGCGACCAGGGCCCGTTCGGCCTCCAGGTAAAGGTAACCCTCGGTGGCGAGCCAGCCGCCAGCCTCGAGACGGGCCACGCACGGCGCCAACAGGCCCTGGCTGAAGGGCGGGTCGAGGAATACCACATCGAACGGTGATGCGGTCCCGGTCAGAAAAGCCAGCGCATCGGCCTGCACCACCTCCACGACCCCCGCCTGCAGGCGGGCTGCGTGTTCGCGCAGCGCGGCCGCCACCCGCCGGTCGCTGTCCACCAGCAGCACTTGCGCCGCCCCCCGTGACGCCGCTTCCAGTCCCAGGGCGCCGCTGCCCGCAAAGAGATCCAGGCAACGGGCGCCGACGATCACCGGCGCCAGCCAGTTGAAAAGGGTCTCCCGCACCCGGTCAGGTGTGGGACGCACGCCCGGTACCGGCGGGAACGCGAGCCGGCGACCGCGCCAGGCACCGCCGATGATACGCAGCTGGTTGCGGTTGGACGTGGATTTCATGGAAGTCGCGGCAACATCGAGGCATGGCATGTTCCCCCGTGCGCGCCGGCAGGTCAAATGGCCGCCCGACCGGGGCCGGGCGGCCGGCCAGCTACGGATCGCTGCGTCGACGCTGGCTGCGGGCGCTCAGCACAGCGAGGCCCGACCCGAACAGCCAGGCGGCCCCCGGCAGGGGGACGCTGCTGACCGGCACCGTGCCCGGCGTCGGCGCACTCAGCACCTGAAAGTCGGAAACGTTGTCGTCGGTGTCCTGCAAACCGGCCAGCCTTGCCAGACTGGCACCGCTGCCCACGTCCGGCGCGGCGGTGCCCTCCCCGGCGAACACCGCGGCGGAAAAGTCGCCATAGCCGACCGCGTCCAACACGGTGGTGCCGGACCGCAGCTGCAGGGAATCGGGGCCGTTCTGCAGGTCGATGTCGGCGATCAGGTCCGCGTTGGGCACCGCGGTCGTGCCGCTTCCGTCGTCGTCGGCGACCACGAACACACCGTCCCCCGGTATGACGCCGGCCAGCGCGGCGCTCTTGTAGTCCTTGCCGTCACTGCCGTTGACACCCACCAGCGTCATACCCGCCAGCGAGAAACCGGGCGTTCCGAACAGTTCGACGAAGGTCGCTCCCCCGTCGCTACCCACTGCATCGTACAGTACCTCCGATATCAGCGGCGTGGGGGCGATGGTGGATGCGTGCAGGGTGCCGGAAAAAATGCCGGCCAGGCAGGCGAGCGGGGCCAGAGCGGCCCAGAGGGTCCGTCGTTGCATGGGTCTTCCTCCCTGAAGATTTGAATGTACCGCTCCAATCCCGGAGCGGATTCACAGACTAGCGCACCGGCCCATCGCGCGTCTTTGGCGAATCGTCGAATTATGTTGTAGGCAGGCGCTTGCGCGCCTGTCAGCGAAACGCTTCCACGCCCGTCACTGGCGACCGCCGACGATAACGGTAACCATCCGATCCGGATGCACACGACGCTGGAAGGCGGCGTGGATCTGCTCGCGGGTCACCGCCTGGACCTTTCGATTGAAGGTCTTCAGGTAGTCCAGGGGCAGGCGGTAATAGCCGATCATGGCCAGGTACTCGACGATCTTGGCGTTGGTGTCCACCCGCAGGGGAAAACCCCCGGTGATGTTCTTCTTGGCCGCCTCCACTTCCTTGGCGGTAGGGCCGTTTTTCACATAACGGTCGAGGACCTTCTTCATCAGGTCCAACGCCTCGCCCGCCTTGTCGTTGCGGGTCTGCAGGCCGAGAAGAAACGGCCCGCGCCGGGCCATGGGAGCGAAGTAACTGTAAACGCTGTAGGACAGGCCGCGCTTCTCGCGAATCTGCTCGTTGAGACGGGACACCAGGCCGCCGCCGCCCAGCACATAGTTGCCCACATACAGCGCAAAGTAGTCCGGATCGGTGCGGGTGACGCCCGGCGCACCCATCAGGATGGTGGTCTGACTGGCGGGGAAATCCACCCGCTGGGTCTTGCCGTGGGTCAGGTCCCGCACCTTGGGCAACGGATCGGGCGCCTGCCCGGCGGGCAGCTTGCCCACCAGGCGCTCGGCAAGGCTGTGGGCCTGCTTGGTATCCAGGGCACCGACAATGGCGACCGTCGCGTTGTGGGCCACGTAGTAGCGCAGATAGAACCCGCGCGCGTCCTCCGGGTTCAGCGCCTGCAGGCTGTCCACCGTGCCCCCCGGCGGCGAGCCATAGGGCTGTTCGCCATAGATGTCCCGATAGAACGCCTGCTCGGCAACCGCGCTCGGCTGCTGGTCGCGCTGGCGGGCGGCCACGATCAACCGCTGCTGTTCGCGGTCGAAGGCGACCTTCTTGAATGCCGGTTGCGTCAGCACCTTGGCTACCAGGTCGGCGGCTGGATCCAGGCGGTCCGGCGCGCTCAGGGTGCGCAGGGAGACCCAGGCCATGTCGCGCATGGCCCCGGTGCTGAGCTGGGCCCCCAGTCCGGCCAGACGGTCGGCGATCTGATCGGCCGTCAGTTCGCCGGCCCCCTGGTCCAGCAGTGCATTGGTCAGGTGCGCCAGCCCGGGATGACCGTTGTCCCTGGCGCTGCCGGCGTCGAACACCACCCGCACATCCACCATGGGCAGCTCGGGCGCGGGCACGAAGTACACGCGCGCACCGTTGGCGGTCTGCCAATGCTGAATGGGCGCCATGGCCCAGCTGACGGCGGGCAACAACAACAGCAGGGCGGCGCTCCACGACCTGCACCAGCCACCCACGCGATTTGTCACGATACCATCAGCGAACATGTTCACCCCCCAGCGGCCTGGGTCGCGGCCGATGGCCGTCCTTCATCGGTAAGGGTTTGAGCACCGCGACCGTCAGGTGATTGTCCACCAGGTACTTGCGGGCCACCGCCTGCACCTGCTTGGCCGTCACCGAACGAATGCGCGGAATGTACTGGTCGAGCACCGACAAGCCCAGGCCCACGGACTCCACCGTGCCGATCTGCATGCCCTGGTAGAACTGGGAGTCCTGATGGTAGGTCTTCTCCGCCACCAGTTGGGTCTTCACACGCTCGAGCTCCGCTTCGCTCACCGGCTTGTCGCGCAACTCGGCAATCTGCTCGCGCAGCGCCTGTTCGAGCTGATCGGCGGTATGACCGGTGGCCGGCACGCCGTCCAGCATCAGCAGGCTGTCCTGGCGGGCATACAGGTTGTAGCCGGCATCGGCGCTGGCAGCCACCTGACTGCCGCGCACCAGGTTGCGCGCCAGACGGGCACTGTCGCCGGCGTCCAGAATGGCCGAAAGCACCTCCAGGGCGTAGGCGTCCTGCGGATCCTTGGCGGTGCGCAGCACCGGCACGTGATAGCCCATCAGCACGTAGGGCGTTTCGGCCGGTACGTTGATGACGATGCGGCGGATACCTTTCTGTTCCACCTCCTGGCGGGGCTTTGGAGGCTGGATCTTGCTGGGCTTGAGAGGGCCGAAATAGCGTTTCGCCAGGGCGTACACGTGGGCCGGGTCCACGTCGCCCACCACCACCAGGATGGCGTTGTTGGGCGCGTAGAAGCGGTGATACCAGGCCTTCAGGTCCGCCACCGTCAGGTGCTGCAGATCGTTCATCCAACCGATGACCGGGATGTGGTAACCGCTGTTGGCATAGGCGACGGCATCGAAGCGCTCGGCCGTCAGCGCCTCCGGGTTGTCGTCGGTACGCATCCGCCGCTCCTCCATGACCACGCGCACCTCCTTCTCGAACTCCTTCTTCTTCAGCAGGAGGTTGCGCATGCGATCGGCCTCCAGCCGGAAGCTGACCGGCAGGCGGCTCTTGGCGAGCATCTGGAAATAGGCGGTGTAGTCGCGGCTGGTGAAGGCGTTCTCGGTGCCGCCGTTCTCGGCGATGATGCGGGAGAAGTCGCCGGCGGGATACTTCTTTGTGCCCTGAAACATCATGTGTTCCAGCACATGGGAAATACCGGTGATGCCACTGTGCTCGTAGCTGGAACCGACCTTGTACCACACCTGGGAAACCACCACCGGTGCGCGATGGTCTTCCTTGACGATCACTTTCAAGCCGTTGTCCAGCCGGTACTGATGTACAGGCCCGGCCATTGCGGCCGGCATCGCCAGCGCAAACAATAGTATCCACAAAACCACTCGGAACATGTCCTGACCTCCTGCTGACGTCGCTTACCATAGCAGGAGTTGGGTGCTAGGATAAGCCGCCGATAGAGTCGTTTCCCCAGGACGCCGCCGACCCATGTTTGGTTTCAAGAAGCGCAGCAAGGATCACAAGCCCGAACCCGACACGCCGGAGGAAAACGAATCGGCCACCCGGGCCGATCCCGCCCCGGCGGCGGACCCGTCCGACGGCGACGCCACCTCAACGACCGACTCCGCGCCGGAACCCAAAGCCGGCCTGTTCGGTCGCTTCAAGGGCGGCGCAACGGCGCAGCCGGAAGGCACCGGGGACGAATCCACGCCACCGAAAACGGCCGCAGAGATCGCCGGCGAACCGCAACCGCAGAAGAAGGGAGGCCTGTTCGCCCGACTGAAGGCAGGGCTGCGCAAGACCCGCTCGGGACTCACCGACGGCGTAGCCAGTCTGGTGCTCGGACGTCGGAAGATCGACGACGAACTGCTCGACGAGTTGGAAACCCAGTTGCTGGTGGCCGATGTGGGCGTTGAAGCCACAGCCGGCATCATTCAGGACCTGACCCAGCGGGTGAAACGCAAGCAACTGGGCGACGCCGAGGCGTTGATGGAGGCGTTGCGTGAAGACATGTCGGCCATCCTGGCGCCCTGCACGCACCCCCTGCGGATCGACACCAGCCACCGGCCCTACGTCATATTGATGGTGGGCGTGAACGGTGTGGGCAAAACCACCACCATCGGCAAGCTGGCCCGCCGGCTGCAGGAAGACGGCAAGCAGGTGATGCTCGCCGCCGGCGACACCTTCCGCGCGGCGGCGGTCGAGCAACTGCAGGTATGGGGCGAGCGCAACCGGATTCCGGTGATTGCCCAGCATCAGGGCGCCGACTCCGCTTCGGTCGTCTACGACGGCCTGCAGGCCGCCCGTGCCCGGAACATGGACGTGCTGATTGCAGACACGGCCGGGCGGCTGCACACCCAGTCGAACCTGATGGAGGAACTGAAGAAGATCAAGCGTGTGCTGGGCAAGCTCGACGAGAGCGCTCCCCACGAGGTGATGCTGGTGGTGGATGCCGGCACCGGCCAGAATGCGCTGAACCAGGCGTTGCAGTTCCATGAAGCCGTGGGGGTGACCGGTATCACGCTCACCAAACTGGACGGCACCGCCAAAGGCGGCATCATTTTCGCCATCGCCAAACGGCTCGGCATTCCGATCCGCTTCATCGGGGTGGGCGAGGCCATCGAGGATCTGCGGGTGTTCGATGCCTCCGAATTCGTCGCCGCCCTGTTCGAGACCGAAAGCGAAACCGCCTGACGACGGCGGGCAGCCATGACAACCTGTTGCACTGCGCGGTAATCGATGATCCGCTTCGACAACGTCAGCAAACGCTATCCGGGCGGCCACGAAGCGCTGCGTGGCGTGAGCTTCCACATCCCACGCGGGCAGATGGCGTTTCTCACCGGCCATTCGGGCGCCGGCAAGAGCACCCTGCTGAAGCTCATCCCCCTGATCGAGCGGGCCAGCCACGGCCAGGTGGTGATCGGCGGGCACAATCTCGCCAAGATAGGCCGACGGCGCATCCCCTACCTGCGCCGACAGATCGGCATCATCTTCCAGAACCATCAGTTGCTGTTCGATCGAACGGTATTCGACAACGTGGCCCTGCCCCTGGTGATCAGCGGCCTGCGCCACCAGGAGATCGGTCGCCGGGTACGGGCGGCCCTGGGCAAGGTGGGGCTGCTGGAGCGGGAACGGGCCTACCCCATCACCCTGTCCGGCGGCGAACAGCAGCGGGTCGGCATCGCCAGGGCCGTGGTGCACAAGCCGCCGGTGCTGCTCGCCGATGAGCCCACCGGCAACCTGGACCCGGAACTGTCCAGGGAGATCATGGGGTTGTTCGAGCAGTTCAGCCAGGTGGGCGTCACCGTGCTGGTGGCCAGCCACGACATCGCCCTGATCTCTTCCCTGGGCCACCGCATACTGACCCTGCGCAACGGTCAACTGGTAGCCGGCGATGGATCGGCCCGGGCGACGGCATGAGCGCGCGCCCACCCAAACGAGGCGGCTCCTTCCTGCCCGTCTACCTGATCCGCCACGCCCAGGTGTTCATCGCCAGCCTGGGTCGGCTGTACCGCAACCCCATGTCCACCTTGATGACGGCGGCGGTCATCGGCATCGCGCTGGCCTTGCCCGCCACCCTGCTGGTAGCCCTCAACAACTTGCAACGCTTGAGCGGGGGCTGGAACGGGGCGGCCAGCATTTCAGTATTCCTGAAACAGACCGTCAGCGACGGGCAGGCTGCCGATCTGGCATCGAAGCTCGGCACCTGGCCCGGCGTCAGTTCGGTGCGCACCATCACGCGCGATCAGGCGCTGGCGGAATTTCGCCGGCTGTCGGGCTTCGGCAACGCGCTGGATGCGCTCAACAGCAACCCGCTGCCGGCGGTGCTGGTCGTAAAACCCGCCCGGGAAAACGAACCGGCGGCCGTTCAGGCACTGCTGCTCAAGCTCCGCCAACTGCCCCAGACCAGCATGGCCCAGCTGGACCTGCAATGGGTGAAACGCCTCGCCGCGATCATGGCCATCGGGCGTCGCGGCGTGCTGGTGGTGGCGGCTCTGCTGGGCCTGGCGGTGCTGCTGGTGGTCGGCAATACCATCCGCCTGGACATTCAGAACCGCCACGACGAAATCGCGGTCACCAAACTGATCGGCGGCACGGATGCGTTCATCCGGCGCCCATTCCTGTACACCGGGCTCTGGCACGGGTTACTGGGCGCCGCCATCGCCGGCGCCCTGGTGGAACTCGCGTTCGGGCTTCTCAGTGGTCCGGTTTCCCGCCTGGCAACGCTCTATCAGAGCGATTTTTCTCTGCAATTCATCGGCGCGACGGGCATCGGGGCACTGGTCGCCGCGGGGGCCGGGCTGGGGCTGGCAGGCTCCTGGCTGGCGGTCTCCCGCCATCTGGGCGACATCGAGCCCACATAAGCGACTGACAAAGCAGCCGTCTTGGACCACCCGGTCCCTATCCACCAAAAGAATCCGGCACCGCTGCCGATAAGCTCAAAGTCACGTCCCGAGAAGGGATCCGTACGCGTGCGCCCAATAATATCTACATGATCCAAAAACTGACCCAGATCCTCGTCGTCGACGGTTCCGAAGTCTCGCGTACCGTGGTCTCGCGCATTCTGAGCGAAGAAATGGCCCATGCGAGCATCACCACCTGCGGATCCGTGGAGGAAGCCACGAAACGGCTGGACGAGCAGCGCTTCGACCTGATTACCACGGCGCTTATGTTGCCGGACCGGGACGGGTTGGAACTCAGCCGCCACATACGGGCCAGTACGAGCCACCACTACACGCCCATCATCGTGGTTTCCGGGGACGCCGATGCCCGCCTGTTGCGGGAGGGCTTCGCCGCCGGTGTGACCGATTATTTCGACAAGGCCTTGGGCTACCGGGCATTCGCCGAGTTCATCCAGGAATTCACCCAGCGCAACACCGGGCTGGTGGGGCGCATTCTGTACGTGGAGGACAGCCCGTCGGCCGCCGCCCACACCCGCCGACTGATGGAACATCACGGGCTGCAGGTGGTGCACACGACCACAGCTGAACAAGCTATTGATTTATTGGACGAGTTTGCCCCAACCGGACCTCGCAGCGACGTCGGGTTCGACATTGTCATCACCGACTTCTACCTCAAGGGTCGACTGACCGGCGGGGACCTGCTGCACGCCATCCGGGCCAAGTTCCACTATTCCCAGCAGGAGATGCCGGTACTGGTGATCACCTCGCCGGAAAACGACCGCAAGCAGGTGGAAGTCTTCCACGCCGGCGCCAACGATTTCGTCACCAAGCCGATTGTCGAAGAGATTCTGGTCGCACGCATCCGGTCCCTGCTGCTCATCAAACAGCAGTTCAATGCCCTCAAGCGCCAGAACGAGGAGATGAGACGGCTGGCCACCACGGACAGCCTCACCGGCGTGCGCAACAAGCGCTATCTACTGGACCATGGCGAGCAGTTCATCGCCGACCGGGGCCGCCAACCGGTATCCGCGATGCTGCTAGATCTCGATAATTTCAAGAAGATCAACGACAATCTTGGCCATATAACGGGAGATCGCGTCCTGGAAGCCCTAGGAAATCTGCTCATAGAGCATTTTTCCAGCGAGGCCATGCTGGTCCGCTTCGGCGGGGAGGAATTCGCACTGCTGCTGCCCCGCTGCCCGTTGCGGGAAGCCCAGGCGCGGGCCGAGGAATTGCGCCGGCAGGTGGAGCTGGCCAAGCCCGCCGGCATCCCCGTCACCATCAGCATCGGGCTGGCCTCCACCCAGTCCAGTGCGGAGCTCAACCTGACCCAACTCCTCTGCATCGCCGACCGGGCCCTCTATAATGCCAAGGAGCACGGCAGAAACCGGGTGTGCGCCTAACCGATTTCTGACCATCCGGGGAACCTGCCGCGGGTTTGGCACTCTAACGTGGAGAGTGCTAATATTGCATTCGCAGGTGAGGTTCAATGCTGGGAGGACTCTCGCGAATGACCAACGCCTTGGTTGAAAAGCCAACCGCCCTGACGGTCCCGCTGACCGCCGGCAACCTGGATCGCTACATCCAGGCCGTGAATACCATTCCGATGCTGAGCGCGGAGGAGGAACACGGGCTTGCGCAACGCCTGAAGGCGGAAAACGACCTGAATGCCGCCCGGCGTCTGGTGCTGTCGCACCTGCGCTTCGTGGTGCATATCGCCCGCGGCTACAGCGGCTACGGGCTGGCGATGTCGGACCTGGTCCAGGAAGGCAACATCGGTCTGATGAAGGCCGTCAAGCGCTTCGACCCCGACATGGGCGTGCGGCTGGTGTCTTTTGCCGTTCACTGGATCCGCGCCGAAATCCACGAGTTCATTCTGCGCAACTGGCGCATTGTGAAGGTCGCCACCACCAAGGCCCAGCGCAAGCTGTTCTTCAATCTTCGCAGCTCCAAGAAGCGGCTGGGATGGTTCAATGGCGAGGAAGTGGCCACCGTCGCCCGGGAATTGGGCGTCAAGCCGGAGACCGTGCGGGAAATGGAGTCCCGTCTGAGCGGCCAAGACATCGGCTTCGACGGCGCCGGCGACGACAGCGACGATGAACCGACGACGCGGGCGCCCGCGGCCTATCTCCAGGACCTGCGCATGGATCCGGCCAGCCAGGTGGAACAGACCGACTGGCAGGCGCACAACACCAATCAACTGTATGAGGCACTTGCCCAGCTGGACGAGCGCAGCCGGACGATTCTGGCCGAGCGCTGGCTGGCGGAGGACAAGACCACGCTGCAGGATCTGGCGAATCGCTTCGAGGTATCGGCCGAGCGCATACGCCAGCTGGAAAAGAACGCCATCGGCAAGCTGCGCGCCACTTTGGAAGCATGACACACCCTTGCCATAGGGCTTCCTATCCAACGGCTCCGCAAACGCGGGGCCGTTTTCTTCTCCGCCCCCCGCGACCGCCGCACCGACCCCGAGGCCGGCACCCCAGCACCGATACCTCCCTGCAACGGCCGGAATTTGGGTCGTCGGGACGGGGGAATACCCCACCGATGGCAGTTTCCCGTTAAAATTAGGACCATGCTGCCGCCAACCTCGGTATGACAGCTGGTTTGTTTCCGGCGTAGCGAAAGGGAGCCCCTGAGATGATCCGACGCACCGCCGTGCTGATCACCGGGTTGCTGAGCGTTGGACAGCTGGTGGGCTGCGCCTCGGCACCCCAGCGCGGCACCGGACAGCAACCCGCCGCCGGTCAGGCCACGGGGCAGCCATATCTTTCGCAAGGCGGTAAGCGCTACATCAGCGGGCCCTACGGGAACGCCCGCGACATATCCGCCGTGATCGATACCATCGAGCATCGCAGCACGCCGCAGCAGGTCAGCGTCCGTGGCGTGAATCTCACCGACGTACCGGCCTATTCGTTCATATCCGTGTATCGCTACCGATTCCCGCGCGCCTGCGGCGGCCAGCGCTTTCAGCTCTTCAAGGGCGACGGGATCGAGATACTGGAATACGACGACACCCGGACCGGCGCTGCGCCGGTCAAGATTCGGGACTACGTCCAAGGCCCGGGCCCCTTCGTCGGACCCGGCCTGTGGGGCCCCTACGACAGCACCTCCAATGCGCCTACGATCCTGGTATCGGGGACCGCGCGCCAGGGCGGGATGGGCTTGATGAAGGGTACTTACGCGATTGGCTGGCTGACCACCTTGTCAACGGCCCAGCAGGTTGCGCTGGGCAAAGACTATCAGCGGGCCGTGCGGCTCGCCGCCCGCTGCAGCGGCTAGCGCCGCCGGGATCGACGACAACGCAGGCGGGAATCACTGATCCTGTTGGCCGGCCGGCAGCTTCACCCCCGGCTCGTTGACGCCGAACAGACTCAAATTGGGCGAAAACGCAGACCAGTCCACGTACCCCACCGTCTGCAATCCCGCCGCCTGACTGCGGGCCCCCGAGTTCGCCACTTCCGAAGCAATGTCCGCCACCACGCTGGTGCTTGTCACCGGGGTGCGGTTGGGATTGCTGATGTAGGCCACCGGCGCGCCCAGCTGCAACCGAATGGTGCCGGTGCTCGGGATGTCGAAGACGATCGAGCTCGCGGCGCTTCCGATGAACTGGCTCGCCGCGAGGGCTGCGCTGGCCGCACGTACGTTGGCAGCGGTCGCACTGCCGTTGACATTCAGAATACTGCCCCCGGCCGCATCGACCGTGACCATGCCCGTGCCGGCGTCCAACAGGCCGAGCTTGATATCACCGCCCGTAGACTTGTAGGTGATGTTTCCGCCTTCGGATTTGGCGCTGCCACCGGACGACAGGTCGATGCCGCCTGCATCAGCCGTCACGGTGATGTCGCTGCCGTGGCTGTCCAGGCTGCCGGGCTGGGTGACCGAGGTGCCGGCCGTCAGGGACAGTGCGCCCTGGCTGGAGACCGCACCGCCAAGCACCAACGCGCCCGAGGTATTCACCGAAAGCGCCCCACCGTCCTGGGTGATGCCACCGATCGTCAAGGGCCCGGTGTTGTTGAACGTCACTGCGCCTGCGGTGCTGTTGGTCAGGCTCAAGCGACCAACGCCGTTGGCGCCCTGGAGATTTACACCCAGCACGGAGGCTATCGTCAGACTGCCTGCGTTAATCGCACCGCCTCCGTCGACGCTCAACCCGGACAGATTCACCGCCCCCGCGCCCGTATTCACCGAACCCCCGACATGGATGGCACTCGTGCCGTTGTTCACGCTCAACACGCCCCCGGCGGTGTTGGCGTTGCCGATGGTGAGCGTACCCGTGTTGGCGATGTAGACGCCACCGCTGTCGGACTGCGCCGTCAAGGTCCCGCCCACAACCGTCTTCAGCGGTGTCACGGCGGTACCAACCCCGCCGCCGGTAGCCGCCAGATCCAGGTTTTGCGCGACCAGCACACCGCCAGCGGCGCCGATTCCGCCGTTGCTGGTTGTCAGACGCAGGTCATTGCTGGCGCTGCCCAGATTGCTGTCTACCGTCCACGAGGCGCCGCCCAGGGAGAGGGAATGGCTACCGGTACCATTGAACGTCGCGCTGCCGACCCTGCTGGTGGTCATCGCCCCGTCGTCAGACACTGCGATGGCGCCGGCAGTACCGGCGCCCCCTGAAGACAGGTGCAGAGTACCCAAGCCACCCAGAGCGGTATTGATCGCCGTCGTCGCACCGATGCCCGCACCCGTGGACGCCAGAGTCAGCGCCCCGGTGGTGTGAACCCGATGCGTCGCCACCCCGTCGCCATCGATGTTGCCGCTGGACGAAATGTTTACAGAAGCGCCACCTGCGTACAGCGAACCCAGAAGCAAGTTGCCGCTGGTCTGGTTCAGAAAAATCCCCGCCACCGGGGTTGCACTCTGGCCCACGTTCACCGTCGTCGTGCCCGTGCTGCTGCTTGAGGCCACCCGCAAGGGTCCGCTACCGGTTCCCACTGCTTGACCCACCGCTCCCGTTCCACCCAAAGTCTGCAGATTCACCGTTCCGGCCGTGATGGTGCCGGTGCCGCTGATGGCGCCCGCCCCGCCGCTGTCCAGGCTCACCGCTCCTGTGCCCGCGTTCACTGCGCCCGAAACCGTAATCGCCCCGGTATTGGCGACACGCACCGCACCGCCGCCGGACTGGCTCGCCCCCATCACATTCAACACCTGAGTGTTGGTCAGTGAAATGTCGCCGCTGCCGGTATTCGTACCGTTGAAGGCAGCCAGGGCGTTGGCGCCGCCCAGGGTGGTGCCACCGGCGGAACTGGTGGTCAGCGTGCCGGCCGTTATCGTGCCTGCCGACTGTGCGATCGCTCCGGTCGCCGTCAGGGTCGCCCCTGAGCTGCCCGTATTCACTCCGCCGGTCAGCTGCAACGCACCGGTGTTGTTCACCGACAGTGCACCGCCCGACTGACTCACGCCGGTCACATCCAGGGTGGCTGCTGTGTTCTTCAGTGCAATGCCGCCGGTACCGCTGTTGGTTCCGTTGAAAGCGCTCACCGCATTGCTGGTGGTATCCAGTTGCGTCCCGCCTGCGGAATGGGTGGTCAGGGTCCCGGCAGTGACCTTGCCGCCGGCGGCCTGGGTGATCGCGCCACTCGCCGTCAGATTCGCCGCCGCGCTGCCCGTATTCACCGCGCCGCTGATCTGCAATGCACCGGAATTGTTTACCGACAGTGCACCGCCCGATTGGCTGACCCCGGCAATATCCAGCGTCCCTGCCGTGTTGGTCAGGGCGATATCACCGCTGCCCGTGTTGGTGCCGTTGAACGCGGCTACAGTGTTGGCACCGGTCAGCGTGGTGCCGCCTGCCGAACTTGTGGTCAGCGCGCCGGTGGTGGTGCTTACCGTACCCCCTACCGTCTCCCCGATCGTCCCGCCCGCGGTCAGGTCCATCGCACCCGCGCTGAGCGCATGGCCGATGACAAGATTTCCGCCCGTCGCCGACAGGGTCAGGGTCCCCGTGGTGGACAAAGTGCCGACCGTGCTGAGGCTGCCCACGTCGCTGCTCAATGTCAGATCGTTGCTGCCGGTATTGATGTTCATCGCGGGAAGCGTCAACGTTCCCGCGCTGGTCAGGGACAACCCCGCCCCGCTAACCAGGTTCAAGGACGATACATCCAGGTTGCCTGTCGTCTGATTGAGGTACACCCCATTCACCAGATTGGTGGCGGTTCCCACATTCACTGTCGTGGTGCCGGTGCCGGTGCTCGCGGCCAACTGCAATGCACCGCCTGATGCCCCCACCCTGCCGGTGCCGGTAACCGTCTGCAGGTTCACCGTCCCCGCCGTAATCGTCCCGCCGCCGGTAATGGTCCCGGTGCCGCCGGTATCCAGGCTTACGGTCCCGGTGCCGGCGGCAACGGACCCCGACACCGTAATGGACCCGTGATTGCCGACGGTCAGACCACCGCCAACCGTTGAGACTCCGAGCACCAACGCACCGGCATTAGTCACCTTCCCTGCGCCGGCCGTATTCAGGCTCACCGCGCCGCTGAACCCGTTGCTCTGCGTGCTGACATCGATCGACCCGTTGGTCGCATCGTCGGCCGTCAGGGTGGTGGTGCCTCCGACGGTCAGCGTACCGTTCTGGGTGATGGTGCCGGTACTGGACGTCGCCGTCAGCGCGCCGCCCACATTCGACGCACCCAGCAGCAGGTTGCCGCCGTTCGTCACCTTCCCGTCGTGAGCCGCGTTCAGGCTCACCGCACCGGTGAAGGCGTTGGCCTGGGTGCTGACGTCGACGGCCCCGTTGGTCGCGTCATTGGCCGTCAGGGTGGTGATGCCACCGACCGTCAGTACGCCATTCTGCGTGAGTGTGCCGGTGTTGGACGTCGC
>CAZNBB010000008.1:0-2564 GCA_964571225.1 uncultured Gammaproteobacteria bacterium | reverse complement strand
GGACGTCGCCGTCAGCGCGCCGCCCACATTCGACGCACCCAGCAGCAGGTTGCCGGCGTTCGTCACCTTCCCGTCGTGAGCCGCGTTCAGGCTCACCGCACCGCCGAACGCGTTGGCCTGGGTGCTGACATCGATTGACCCGTTCGTCGCATCGTTGGCCGTCAATGTCGTCAGACCGCCTACCTTTAACACGCCGCTCTGGGTAATAGCACCGCTATCGGAGGTAGCCGTCAGCACACCACTCACATTCGACGCACCCAGCACCAGGTTGCCGCTGGTCTGCTCCAGATAGGAGGCCGACGCCGCATTGCTGCCAGTGCCCACGCTGACGGTCGTCGCGACACCGGAACCCGCGGAAAGCTTGAGCGCGGCACTGGAACTACCCACCGCACCAGTGCCACTGACTGTCTGCAGGTTCAAGTTTGCTGCGGTGATCGTGCCTGCTCCGGTTATCGACCCTGTGCCACCGGTATCTATACCCACAGTACCGGTGCCCGCGTCGAGGTTGGCGGCAATCGTCACAGCACCTCCGCCGTTCATGGTGAGGGTACCGTTGTTGGTGGTAATGGCACTGCTGGTGGTAATCGCTCCACCCGCGGAGGACAACGTCACATTGAGCGGATTGGCTCCCGATGCAGTGATAGCCGCGCCCGTTTGGATCGTGATGTCACTCGCTGCATCCAATGAAAGCGTAGCGGCGCTGGTGCTCATCGTTGGCGCGATGGCTGCGCCCACAGTAATCGTGCCAGCGTCGGTACCGGCAGGCGTAGCGCCATTCGTCTGAATGGTGACATTGGTGCCGGCTTCAAGCTCAGTGACAATGTCACTGGCGTTGATTTGGGTTGGGGAAGTGCTGGCTGTCCAGGTAGCTGTCGTACCCGTCACCTTGGTAGCGGCAGTGCCACCTGAAGAGACAATTTCTACGTCGTAGGGATCCAGCAACCAGTTACCGGCCATCCCCTGGGGGGCGCCCGCATCCGCCCGCAACCCGCTCACGTCCAGGTAGTGACCCGATGTCTCGATCAAACCGCCGTCGCCGCCGGCGTCACCGCCACGCGCAGCGATGCGACCGTAGGCCCGGGTGGCATCGTTGGACCAGATCACCACATGTCCGCCGTGACCGGTCGAATTTGCATTGGCGTCAATGGAGGCGCCGCTGGACATGAAGGCATAGCCCGCGTTGGGCAGCGGACCCTGGCCACGGGCGTTGCCGCCCACCAGGGCTGTCCCTCCGCCCTGGGCGCCGGATACATCGATGGACGCCTGATCGAGAAGCCCCACCTTGTCACCGAGCACCTGCACGGTCCCTCCGGTCCCGCCGGAGACGGACCGAGCGTTGGTAACGCTGTCGCCGCCCAGCACCGCCTGGTCGGCCGCCTGCACGGTCACTGTGCCGCCGTCGCCGTTGGCGGCGTCGGCGCGCACCACGCCGTCCTGGCTGACTTCGGGACCGACCATGACGACCGAGCCACCGTGCTGGCCGGCGGCCGTTGCCGAGGCGTCCAAGGTGCCGGTGTTGACCGCACCCGCGCCGGCCGCCGCAAGTCGGATCGTGCCGCCGCTGTCGTCGATGCGGCCGGCCCGGACCACACCCTGGTTGTTGACGGCCTGGGTGAACACGTCGGCGGCGGCCTGGCCGGACAGCACCACTTCGCCGGCAGTGATCGTCCCGGAATTGCTGACCGCCGACTTGACTCCCGCCGCGTTGCTCAGCACCTTTCCGCTCACCTGGAAGCCCATCAGGCCGTCGCCGCCGAAATCCAGCACCGCCTGCCGCCCGGCGCCCAGATTGACGTATCCGTAATCGGCGACGATGGCGCCCTGGTTGGCCACCGCGCCGCCGATGAGGCTCACCGAGCCGCCGGTGGCCGCCTGGATGACGCCCCGGTTGACCACCAGACCGCCGTCCTGGCCGGCCGGACTCTGGAAACGGTAATTGCCCGCCATGAAGTCGCTGGTGCTCATCCCCAGGGAACTGGCGACCAGGCTGCCTACGTTCACCCGGGCACCGGCGCCGAAGATGATGCCCGCGGGATTGATGAGGAACACCCGCCCGTTGGCCTGGATGCTGCCGAGAATCTGGCTGGGACGCTGACTGAGGACGCGGTTGAGCACGGCCGCGGAAGATGACGGTTGTTCGAACCGCACCCGGTCGCCGGCGGCCAAATCGAAGCTGCGCCAGTCGATGGCAAGGGAGTTGGATTGCTGGCGGATAACCGTGGTGGACCCGTCGGGCTGGCCGATGGTGCCCTGGCCCGCGATGACGGCCCCGCCCTGGGGACTCGCAAACGCCGCTCCGGCCGGCAGCAGACAGACGCTGCGAATCAGCCAGGGAAGCAGACGGAACGCGAAACGCGGCTCGGTGTCACGGCGGTGGCGCGTTGGCGCGCGGCCGCTCCTGTTGCGCTTGTTTTTGTCCATCGCTGCAACCCTCACTCTCTATGCTTCGCGACTGCAAGCAACCCGGCGTATGCCTAGGGCCTGTTAACACTATAGGGGTCGCCGCTGACGGCGCCCCATTTTTCGTCCTGCAAGGCGGAGCGAGTGCGGTGTAGCCCGGCTAC
>CAZNBB010000007.1:4656-58780 GCA_964571225.1 uncultured Gammaproteobacteria bacterium | reverse complement strand
GCCGGCGCCGTCGACTATCTGCACCTTCTGAACGGCCAGGTCACCTACAGCCAGGCCCGCATTGCCTATGTCCAGGCGCGGGCCCAGCGGTACATCGACACCGCCGCGCTGTTCGATGCGCTGGGCGGCGGCTGGTGGCCGACCCAGGCCACCGACAAGGGTGAGCCTGCCGCCGCGCCCCACGGCCAACCGACCAGCACCGGGAACAAGGAGAGTGCACCCACCGGGGCTACCTGAGGGCCAATAATCGACGGAGCGATTATGAGCAAGTCCATGGTCAAGCCGGCGCTGGCTGTTCTGACAGTGCTGGCGGTGGTGTTCGGCGCGCTGTTTGGCTGGAAAGCCTATCAGCGCCACCAGCAGGCCAGCGCCCGGCACGGGCCGCCGGCGGTCACCGTCAACGTGGCCAAGGCCAGTCACAAGAAGTGGCAGCATCGCCTGTCGGTGATCGCCAGCGTGACCGCCGTCAACGGCATCCACGTGGCCAGCGAGCTTTCCGGTGATGTGGTCGCCATTCACTTCCACTCCGGCGAATTCGTGAAGAAGGGTGCCCTGCTGGTACAGGTGCAGAATGCCAACCAGAAGGCGCAGCTGGAGCGCGATCGCGCCCAGCTCACCCTGGCCGGCCAGAACCTTCACCGCGATCGTCACCTGTACGCCCGCCATGCCACCAGCGAGGCCACGGTGCAGAAGGACGAGGCGGACTTCCGCACCGCCCAGGCCGCCGTCGCCAACGACCGCGCCACCCTGGCCAAGCTGGCCATCCGGGCGCCGTTTTCAGGCCACCTGGGCATTCGACAGGTCAACCTCGGCCAATATGTCTCGCCCGGCACGCCCATCGTGCCATTGACCCAGTGGAACCCGGTGCACGTGGACTTCACCGTCCCCCAGAGCGCGCTCGGACAGATCCACACCGGCCAGACGGTGCGCTTCCAGGTGGACGCCGATCCGGGAAAGCACTTCAAGGCCACCGTTACGGCGATCAATTCCGAGGTCAACGCCGGCACCCGTAATGTCGCCCTGCGGGCCACCGCCAACAACCCACACCATCTGCTGCGTCCGGGCATGTTCGCCCGGCTGGACGTACTGACGGGCAAGCCCAGGAAGGTGGTGGTCGTTCCCCGTTCCGCCATCACCTACAGCACTTTCGGTGATTACGTCTACAAGGTGGTCAGCAAGAAAGAGCATGGCGGTGACCGGCAGGTGGCTGTGCAGCAGCCGGTGCGCACGGGTTCGAGCCGTGGCAAATGGGTGGTGATTGCCTCCGGGCTCAAGGCCGGCGTCACGGTGGTTACCCACGGACAGATCAAGCTCCACAACGGCATGCCCGTCAAACCGCAATCGGGCGGTGCCCCCGGGGCAGGCTGATGCGCTTTACGGATATCTTCATCCGCCGGCCGGTGTTGGCCACCTCGTTGAGCCTGGTCATCCTGCTGCTGGGGCTGCGCGCGTGGATGGGCATGACCGTGCGTGAGTTTCCGCGGGTGATCAACACTACCGTGACCATCGAGACGGCCTATCCCGGCGCCAGTGCCAAGACGGTGCAGGGCTTCGTCACCTCCACCTTGCAGGCCGCCGTGGCACGGGCGCCGGGCATCGACTATCTCACATCCACCAGTGCCGAGGGCAAGTCCACCATCACGGTGCACATGAAGCTCGACTACAGCCCAAACAACGCGCTGACCCAGATCACCTCCAAGGTGAACGAAGTGCGCAACGAGCTGCCGAGTAAGAGCGAGGCGCCGGTGATCAACGAGACGGTCGGGCAACACACCGATCTCATGTACCTGGCCTTCTACAGCTCCACGCTCTCCCAGCAACAGATCAACGACTACCTGCTGCGGGTGGCGCAGCCGCTGGTGCAGGGCGTAAAGGGCGTCGGGCAGGCGCAGATTCTGCCCTCCGGCGTGGGCCTGGGCGGCAACAAGTTCGCCATGCGTGTGTGGCTCAATCCGGACCGGATGGCCGCCCTGAACGTGACTCCGGCCGATGTGGTGCAGGCGCTGCAATCGAACAGTTACGTGTCGGCAGTAGGTCGCGCCAAATCCAAGAACAAAGAGGTCGGCCTGGTCGCCACCACGGTTCTGCACAGTGCCCCGCAGTTCAGGCAGCTGGTTGTACGCCATACCGGCAACACGCTGGTGCATCTGGGCGAGGTGGCCCGGGTGCAGTTGGGCGCCGAGCGCTACGATCAGGCGGTGTTCTTCGACGGCAAACCGGCGACTTTCATCGGCGTGCGGCCGGCGCCGGACGCCAACTCGCTGTCGGTGGCCCGCGGGGTGCACAAGGTCATGGACCGGCTGCAAGCGAAGCTCCCCCCCGGGCTGCATCTCGCCACACCCTACGATGCGAGCATCTACATCCAGCAGTCCATCAACGACGTGCTCACGACGGTGGCCATTACGCTGGTCGTGGTCGTGCTGGTCATCTTTCTGTTCCTGGGCTCGCTGCGCTCACTGCTCATTCCAGCGGTGGCCATACCCCTGTCCATCATCGGCGGCGGTCTGATCATGGAGGTGTTCGGCTTCAGCATCAATCTGCTGACCCTGCTTGCGGTTGTGCTGGCCATCGGTCTGGTAGTGGACGACGCGATCATTGTGGTGGAGAACATTCATCGGCACATCGAACTGGGCGAGAGCCGGTTCGATGCGGCCGTCAACGGTGCGAGGGAGCTGGCGGCGCCCACTATCGTCATGTCCACCACACTGGCTGCGGTGTTCGCGCCCATCGGCTTCGAGGGTGGGCTCACCGGCAGTCTTTTCACCCAATTCGCCTTCACGCTGGTGGCTGCGGTCGTCGTGTCCATGGTGGTGGCGTTGACCCTGTCGCCAATGCTCAGCTCCAAGGCGCTGCGGCCCACCAAGGGCCACGGCTTGGCGCATTTTCTGGACGAAACCTTCAGCCGTCTGCGCGAGGTCTACGACCGCTCTCTGCACAAGGTCCTCGACTACCGTCCGGTGGCGCTGATGTTTGCGCTGGCCATACTGGTGGCTATTCCCTTCATGTTTCAGGATACCTCGTCGGCCCTGGCGCCCACCGAAGATCAAGGTCTGGTGCTGATGAGCGGCACGGCACCGCCCACCGCCACCATCAATTACCTGAACCGCTATGGACGCCAGGTGCGGGACATTTTCAAGAGCTATCCCCAGGCTCAGACCACCTTCCAGATCAACGGCCTCACCCTCAACGGCGGTGGCACCAACGGCATGGTCGGCGGCATGACGCTGGTGCCCTGGAGCCAGCGCGCCAAGACCCAGACGCAGGTGCTGAACGCCGCCCAGGGCAAGCTGAGTCAGATAACCGGGATGCAAGCGGTGGCGTTCGCCAAGCCATCCCTGCCCGGGTCATCGGGCGGGCTCCCGGTGCAGTTCGTGGTGACCTCCAGCGGGGGCTACAAACAATTGGACAAGGTGGCCGGCGAGCTGATCGGCAAAGGCATGCACAGCGGGCTGTTCGGGTTTCTGAAGAAGAATCTGCGCTTCGACAAGCCCCAGACCGTGGTCCAGATCCATCGCGCCATCGCCGCCGACCTGGGGCTCAGCATGCGCGATATCGGACAGAATCTGGCGCCGTTGCTGAGCGGCAACTACATCAACTACTTCAACATGTCCGGGCGCAGTTACCGGGTGATTCCGCAGCTGCCAATCCGTTTCCGGAGCCGCCCCCAGAGCCTGCTGCACGATTATGTGCGTGCCCACTCAGGCCGGCTGGTGCCGCTGTCCACCGTGCTGTCGCTGCGCAACCAGGTGGAGCCGGAATTCCTGCCCCAGTTTCAGCAGCTGAACGCGGCCACCATCCAGGGGACCCTGGCGCCGGGGGTGACCCTGGGCCAGGCGCTGGATTACCTGAGAACCACGGCGCACAAGCTGTTTCCCAGCGGTTTCGGGGTCAACTACGCCAGCCAGTCGAGACAGTTCATGCGCCAGGGTCACACTATGATGGTGACCTTCGCCCTGGCTATCGTGCTGGTCTATCTGCTGCTGGCCGCCCAGTTCGAGAGCTTCCGGGACCCGTGGGTGGTGCTGATCACTGTGCCCATGTCCATCTGGGGTGCGCTGGTGTTCCTGTTTCTGGGCTTCACGACCCTGAATATCTATACGGAGGTGGGTATGGTCGCCCTGATCGGACTGATCACCAAGCAGGGTATCCTGATCGTGCAGTTCGCCAACAGCGCCCAGGAGAACGACGGTCTCGATGTCCGCGCAGCGGTGCAAAGAGCGTCCAGCATCCGGTTGCGGCCCATTCTGATGACCACTGCCGCCATGGTGTTCGGCGCCATGCCGCTGGTGTTCGCCGGTGGCGCGGGAGCATCGAGCCGGTTCGCCATGGGACTTGTGATCGTCACCGGCTTGTCGGTGGGCGCGTTGTTCTCCCTGTATATCGTGCCGGTGATCTACAGCTACCTCAGTCCGCAACGGGCGACCCAGGGGCAGGACGACGGAGAGGCGCAACAGGGCGGAGAACAGACCGCCTAGCAAAAAAGGGGTCGGTGACAAATGAGAATCATTTGTCACCGACCCCTTTTTTGGTGGGTCAGCCGGAGAGGGCCAGGAACATGGCCATGGAGCCGCGCTGGATCTGCAGCAGCAGCCGGTGGGGGGACTTGCGTACCTGATCCTCGAAGGCCTGCACGGTCGGCGTGGGGTGATGGTTGACGGCCACGATGATCTCGCCTTTCTGCAGCCCGCCCTCGCTGCCGGCGCTGTTGGGCGCGACGCGGAGCGTTTCCACCCCACGGACCTGCCCGGAAAGGCTGGAGGTGGGCGGGATCTTGCCGAAGGTGACGCCGGCCAGCAGCGGGCTGACGCTTCCGCCCTTGAGGTGGGCCATCTCGGTGGACGCCTTCAGGCTCAGGTGCACGATCTTACGCTTGCCGTCGTGGTAGACCGCCAGGGTCACCGGCGTTCCGGGCCGATGCAGCGACAGGTCGTTGCGCAGCTCCGTGGCGCTTTGAACCGACTGGCCGTTGGCCTCGGTGATGATGTCGCCGGGGGTCAGGCCCGCCTGCTGGGCAGGCATGTTCTTGACCGTCTTGCTGATCAGCGCGCCCCGGTAGACGCCGTGCACGTCGAAGGCCTGGGCCAGCTTGGGTGTGAGGGTCTGCACCGCCACCCCGATGCTGCCCCGTTTGACGTTGCCGTACTTCTCGATCTGATGAACGACCGCCATGGCGTTGTTGATGGGAATGGCGAAACCGATGCCCACGTTGCCGGCGCGGTGGCCGGGGGCGAGGATGGCGGTGTTGATGCCTTCCAGCTGACCGCGCATGTTCACCAGCGCGCCGCCGGAGTTGCCCGGGTTGATGGGGGCGTCGGTCTGGATGAAGTTATCCCAGCTGTCCACCGCCAGCCCGGTGCGTCCCAGGGCGGACACGATACCGGAAGTGACCGTCTGGCCGAGCCCGAAGGGGTTGCCCACGGCCACCAGGTAGTCGCCCACCTGCAGCTTGGCGGAGTTGCCGATGGGCAGCTGCTTGAGATCATGGGCGTGGACCTGAAGCAACGCCAGGTCGTGGCGATCGTCGACACCCAGCACCTTGGCGGGGAACTGGCGGCCGTCCTTCAGGATGACGGTGATCTTCTTGGCATGGTCGACCACATGGTGGTTGGTGAGGATGTAGCCTTTTGCCGCGTTGATGATCACGCCCGAGCCCAGGGAGATGAAATGCTCCTGAGTCTGCAGCTCCGGCGGGCGCATCCCGAAGAACTGCTGGAAGAAGGGTCCGGCCAGGGTCGGTCGGTTGACTGTCTTGACGCCCTGGGCCGAGATGTTGACCACCGCCGGCAGTACCTTCTTGAGCATGGGCGCCAGCGAAGGCAGGTCTTTGGTGGACTGCGTGCCGTGGCTCGCAGCGACCGGTTGTGCGCCCGCCAGGGGCGCTGAGCCCATGGTCAGTGCGGCGGCAAGGAAGAGACTTGGGGCAAGGGTGTTGCGCATCATCAAGTTTGCTCCGGGTTCCTGGCAGAGTTCCGTCAATCGTTGGTGAGGAGGCTGCGGGCGTTTCCGCAATGGGCGTCGCCGCGGGCCGCGCGTACGGCCGCCGGTGTCCGCCATGGTGTCCTCGCGAGGGTGCCGACTTGCGAGTACGGGCGGGGGTGCCGCCCTGTCCTGTTGGCGTAGTGCGCTCATGCGCGTCGGCACACAGTTACTTGACGGCGTTCGGGGCCACAAGTTCATTCCGCGGCCAAATTCCACTGCCCGACGCATCCGGTGCGCACCGGCACCCGGTGGGGAAATTGTGCGTGGTGTGAAGAGCTTGCGGGGCACTGCCGGCGGGCGGCGGATCAGGAGCAATCCCGGGGAAAATCGAGGCGGCGATACTCTGAGCGCCTACTTCTGGGCGTCCAGGCTGACGACCGCCTCGTCGCCCACCACTTCGGCACTGTGTACGACGCCTCTGGGCACGGCCAGGCAATCGCCCGCTTCCAGAATCACGCTGGTACCGCCCATGGCCAGGCGGAAACGGCCGGCGAGCACGGCATCGATCTTGTCCACGTCATGGCTGTGGGCGGGGAAGCGGGTGCCGGGCGGGTAGGTGTAGCGGGACACCCGGTAGCCGCGGGCCGTCAACTTGCGGCGCAGGGCGGCTTCGGTGAGCTCGCCGTCGCGGTCCGGGTTCCAGTGTTCCAGGTCCATCGTCACGTTCCTGCTGGAAAAGCTCTGCACAGCCTTCTGAAGCGGTGCTCCCGGCGGTGCATAGGCGCTCGTATCGCTCATGTTCCGCACGTACGCGCTTGCTCGCCCGGTGCGCAGCGGCCCTAAATGCTGAGGCCGGGAGCGAGCCCCGCGTCCCACAGCAGCACGGTGGCCGCCACCATGAACACCAGCACGGTCGCGCCCAGCACCCATACCGCCAGGCAGAACAGGCGTGCGCGGGTACCGGACAGCGCCAGCGCCGCGGGGATCTTTCGCCACACCAGGTAGCCGCTGGCGGCCTGGGCCGCCAGCCCGACCCCCAGGTGGAACCACAGCCATGGCGTCAGAGCCGCCAGCCCGGCGAGCAGCAGGGGCGTCGCCGACTCGCCGATCAGCGCGGTGGCCCGTCGGGCGGTGATGGGTATCCGGTAGCTGCGGGCGAGCCAGCACACCCCCCGCGCGGTGACACGCACCCCGGCGACCAGCACCAGGTAATACGCCAGTGCGGTAAGTACGGCGCGCAGCGGTCCCATGTACAGCGCATCGGCCGGCGGTGCGCGCCAATGGGCCAGCAGGGCGGCGATCAGTGCGCAGACCGGCGGAATCGCGGCCAGCACCAGCAGCCGCCCCGGCAGGCGCGAGCCGTGCCGGCGGACACCGGCAGCCGAACCGGGGCGATCCCGCAGCAAGCGGGCCGCGACCGATGGGGGGGCACGATTGGCCATGGTGGGGCGTGGTTCCTTTCAGCGGCGACTGGGGTCGAGGGCGGTGGCCCGCTTCGGGCACCGACAGCGCCTGCAGCGGGTACATGGGCGCTGCTCGGCCCTCGCCGACGTTCGGGCCGCGTTACACTCTACAGAGCCCGCGCCGGGCCGGCAGGTTCCCTGGGCCGGTGCGGAGGCGGCGGGGACGGGGCAAGCCGGTCGCTCCGACCGCGGCGCATTTGCGGTCACCGAAGGCCCGCCATGAAGCGGGCAGGAAGGCGCTATGTCCCGCAGTATGGAACAAGCGGCGCTCGCCTACCGGGCGCGGGGCTGGTCCGTGATCCCTGTCGTGCGGGCCGACAAGCGCCCGGCGCTGCCGTGGCAGGCCTACCAGGACCGGCCTGCCGACCAGGACGAGATCCGCAGTTGGTTCCGGCGCTGGCCCGACGCCAACCTTGCGATCGTGACCGGCCGCCTGTCCGGGCTGGTGGTGCTGGACGTGGACCCCGGTCATGGGGGCGATGAAAGCTACAGGCGCTTGGTCGCCGAACATGGCCGTCTGCCCGCCACGGCGGAAGCGCGCACCGGCGGGGGCGGTCGGCATCTGTATTTCCGCCACCCGGGCGGCACGGTCCACAACAAGGTGGGGCTGGCCCCCGGAATCGATCTACGGGGCGACGGAGGCCTGGTGGTGGCGCCGCCCTCGGTGCACCGCAGCGGCCGCCGCTACCGCTGGCTGCGGGGCTGCGATCCGGCGGCCCTGGTGCCGGCACCGCTGCCGGATTGGCTGCTGGCCATCAGCCGCCAGGGCGTCGGCCACAGCCGCGAGCACTGGCGCCGGGTGGCCCGGGACGGCGTGGGGGAGGGCGAGCGCAACAGCACCCTGGCTTCCCTGGCGGGGCACCTGCTGTGGCGGGGGGTCGATCCCCCGGTGGTGCTGGAACTGCTGCTGTGCTGGAATGCCGCACGCTGCCGGCCGCCGCTGGAAGAGGAGGAGGTGGCCCGCACGGTGGAGAGCATCGTGCGCCTGCATGAGGAATCGGACGCGCCGCCCCGGTGAATCGGCGCCTGCAAGGGTGACTGCGGTCCGCACCGGCCGGCCCACGGCAGGGTGCTCGCCGGTGGTGGCGGCGCCGTGGTGCGACCCCTACCAACGCCGTGCTCAACGGCGGTTTCCCCGGGTGCCGGCGCCGCCCGTGTCGGAAGCCGGTTTTTCGGGCCACTCGCAGGCGGGGTACAGGGGACATTCCAGGCAGTGCGGCTTGCGCGCCGTGCACACCTGCCGTCCGTGCAGGATGAGGGCGAGGGTGACGGGCGTCCAGCGCTCGCCCGGGATCTGTGCCATGAGATCCTGCTCGATGCGGGCCGGATCCTGCTCCGTGCTCAGGCCCAGGCGCCGGGCGAGCCGGGCTACGTGGGTGTCCACGGCCACCGCCTGCTGGGCGAACGCCACGCCCCGCACCAGATTGGCAGTCTTGCGGCCCACACCCGGCAGCGTGGTGAGCTCTTCCAGGGTGCGGGGCACGCGCCCGCCGAAGTCCGACACCAGCTTGCGGCAGCAGTTGATCAGGGTTCTGGCCTTGTTGCGGTAGAAACCGGTAGGACGGACGGCCTGTTCGAGCTCCGTGCGGTCCGCTTCGGCGAAGTCGCGGGCGCTGCGGTAGCGCTTGAACAGCTCGCGGGTCACTTCGTTGACCCGTTGGTCGGTGCACTGGGCCGACAGCAGGGTGGCCACCAGCAGCTGCAGGGCACCGCGGTGGTGCAGGGCAATGCGCGGATCGGGATAGGCCCTGAGCAGCAGACGGGTTATGTTGGCGGCGTCGGCCATGGCTGTCAGCGTTGGAGTTCTGTCGTCTCCGACTATAGCAAAGCCCGGGAGTACGGCCCGTAGGACCGGCGCCAGCGCGCCCTGGCGGCGTGTAGCGTGGTTTCGAAACGTGAACCGGACAGCGAACTGGGCTAGATTTGCATGACACAATTCCACAAGACGTGGTGACAGGAGGGCCGTCACATGGCCAGGGGTTGCGAAGGTTCGTCCAGCCGGTTTTGCCTCCGAGCGGCCTGTTCGCTGCTGGCCGTTGCCGGTCTGGCAGCCGCCTTCCCGTCGGGGGCTGCGGAGTTGCTGGTGCGGGTGCACGACGAGTCCAGCAAGCAGCCACTGCAGGGCGCTGCCGTGTGCCTGGGCACGCCGGCCGATCTGCGTCAGATGGGCGCCTACATCACCGGCTCGGACGGGCAGGTGGCCTACCAGGACCTGCTGGCCGCGCCACTGGTGCTGACGGTGTCCAAGCCGGGCTATCGGGGCGAGCGGATCCACGTCAATGCCTCCACCTCCAACCGGATGCTGATGGTTCCGCTCGCCACCGGCGGCGGCGGGCCCGTGTGCCATGGGCCTTTCACGGCCACCGGCGGCGGCGCGCCGGGCGGCGTGGCGATCCGCAATTTCCGTATCAATGACGGCGCCGCCACCGCCCACAGCCGCACCGTCATGCTGGACTTTGCGGCCTCCGGCTCCCCCAACCAGTACCGGGTCAGCGAAAGCCCCGATTTCAGGGGCGCCAAATGGCAACCCTACGCAGGCAGTGCGCCGCGCTTTCGCCTGAGTGCCGGTGCCGGGCGCAAGACCGTGTACCTGCAGGTGCGCCGCTACGAAACGGTGGGCGGCTCCCACCTGGAGATCAGCTCCGGCGTGATGCACGACAGTATCCAACTGAGCGGCGGTTAGCACCGATCTCGATTTGCAGTGCAACCGCCCGTGGGCGGCGGGGGTGTGCCGTGGCGCTCATTGACCGGCTGTGACCTGCGCCTTGCGGGGGCGCACCCCGAGGCTATACTCGCCTTAAAGAATCTCTTCACAGGCCGCTGAAACGGCGCTCACGGCATTGCAAAGGCACTCGGGACGCTCATTGAATGCCTTTGAACTGGCCTTCGTCGCTCCTTTGCGCCTGGTGATCATCCGCTTGACGGACCTGTGCAGAGTTTCGTTGGGTCCCGTGTGCACGGCTCGCAACGAGCGGTGCCCGTAAGGACAGCGCCAGGCGATGCCCAGCTATCGAACCGAAGACATCCGCAACATTGCCCTGGTGGGGCACGCCGGTGCCGGCAAGACGAGCCTGATCGAGGCGCTGTTGCACCGGGCAGGTGCCGTGCCCAGTGCCGGCAGCGTGGAACGGGGCGACACGGTCTGCGATTTCGATCCCCTGGAGCAACGCCACCACCACTCCCTCAATCCCGCCCTGGCGTCGTTGGATCACCGGGGCCGGCACATCAACCTCATCGATACGCCCGGCTATGCCGATTTCCTGGGGCCGACCCTGGGCGTGCTCAGCGCCGTGGACACGGTGGTGACGGTCGTCAACGCGCAGTCGGGTATCGAGCCCATGACCCGGCGCATGATGGGCGCGGCGGGCCGCCAGCGTCTGTGCCGCATGATCGTGGTCAACAAGATCGACGCCGAGCCCGATACCCTCGCGGCGCTGCTGGAAGACATCCGCGCCACCTTCGGCTCCGAATGCCTCGCCCTCAATCTGCCCGACCAGCATGCCGGCCGGGTGGTGGACTGCCTGACCCGCGACGACGGCAGCGCCGACTTCGCGTCGGTGGCCGAAGCCCATACTCAGTTGCTGGACCAGGTCGTGGAACTGGACGAGACGCTCATGGAGCGTTACCTGGAATCCGGCGTCATCGGCCCCAGCGATCTGCATGCGCCCTTCGAGCAGGCCTTGCGGGAAGGCCACCTGATTCCCGTCCTGTTCGTCTCCGCCCGTGCCGGTACCGGTGTGGGGGAGCTGCTGGACGTGCTCGCCCAGTGGGCACCCAGCCCCCTGGAGGCCAATCCCCGGCGCTTCGTGGCCGGCGACGGGAATTCCGGGGAGACCCTGACACCGGCCCAGGCGGCCGACCAGCCTCTGCTGGCACGGGTGTTCCGGCTGGAGTTCGATCCCTTCGTGGGCAAGCTGGGGGTGTTCCGCGTCTACCAGGGTACGGTGCGCAAGGGCGACCAGGTGCTCATCGACGACGGCAGCCGATCGTTCAAGGTGGCGCACCTGTTCAGGATGCAGGGCAAGGAACACCTGGAGGTGGACGAGGCCATTCCCGGGGACCTGTGTGCGGTGGCCAAGGTGGACGAGCTGCACTATGACGCCATTCTCCATGCCAGCCACGATGCCGACGGGCTGCACGCCAGCCCGACGCGGTTTCCCGATCCCCTGGTGGGTCTGGCGCTGGTGGCCAAGAGCCGTGGGGACGAGCAGAAGATCTCCGACATCCTGGGGCGGCTGGCGGCGGAAGACCCCTGCCTGCGGGTCGAGCACGACATGACCGCCAACGAAACGGTGTTGCGGGGCCTGGGCGATCTGCACCTGCGGGTGGCCCTGGAGCGCATGGATGAGCGCTACCATGTGCAGGTGGAGACCCATCCCCCCAGCGTGCCCTATCGGGAGACCATTTCCCGCTCCGCCAGTGGCCAGTACCGGCACAAGAAGCAGACCGGCGGCGCCGGCCAATTCGGCGAGGTGCACCTGAACGTGGAGCCTCTGGAGCCGGGCACCGGCTTCGAGTTCGTCAACCGCATCACCGGCGGTGCCATCCCCGGGCAGTTCATGCCCGCCGTGGAGAAGGGCATCCGCCAGGTGCTGGAGTCCGGGGCGGTGGCCGGTTACCCCATGCAGGATGTGCGGGCCATCGTCACCGACGGCAAGCACCATCCGGTGGATTCCAAGGAAGTCGCCTTCGTCATCGCCGGTCGCAAGGCGTTTCTCGATGCGGTGGCAAAGGCGGCGCCGGTGGTCCTGGAGCCCTACGTGGACCTGGAGGTGACGGTGCCGGAGGGTGCCGTGGGCGACGTGACCGCCGATCTGTCGTCCCGGCGCGGCCGCATCAGCGGCTCGGAGACCCATGGCCATGGGCATATGGTCATCACCGCCCAGGCGCCGCTGGCGGAGCTGGATGGCTATGCCTCGCGGCTGAAATCCCTGAGCGGCGGTGAAGGTGCCTGGTCCCTGCAGTTTTCCCATTACGAGCCTGCACCGCCTGCGGTGCAGAAGGCCCTCAGCGCCCAATACCGGCCGGCCAAGGAGGCCTGACCGGAACGTCCCGCCTGCCCGCGCCGCCGCCGCGCTCGGATCGGTGCCGGCTGCCATGGTATAAGCGAACCATGGGCAGAACCGGCGCCGGCGCATGATTCCGCTGCACGACGACAATCCGACCGAGCTCACCCCGTACTTCACGGTGGGCATCATCGTCCTGTGCGTGCTGGTGTTCCTCTGGCAGCTGTCCCTGGGCCAAGCCCAGCAGGCGGCGGTGTACAGTCTGGGGGCGATTCCGGCGGTGCTGCTGCACCACAAGCAGTTGCCGGCGGAACTGGCCCTGGTGCCGCCCATGGCCACCGTTTTCACGTCCATGTTCCTGCACGGCGGGTGGCTGCACCTGCTGGGGAACATGCTGTACCTGTGGATCTTCGGCAACAACGTGGAAGACGCCATGGGACATGGGCGCTTCCTGGTCTTCTACCTGCTTTGCGGAAGCGCCGCGGTGTTCGCTCAGGCACTGCCCGACCCCCAATCGGTGATCCCCATGATCGGCGCCAGCGGTGCCATATCGGGGGTGCTGGGCGCCTATCTGCTGCTGTACCCCCACGCGCGGGTGCTGGTGGTGATCCCCATCTTCTTCTATCCGTACATGATTCAACTGCCGGCGGGGTGGGTGCTGGGTTTCTGGTTCGTGATGCAGCTGATCAGCGCGCTGGGGGCGCCGGCTGGCGAGGGCGGCGTCGCCTTCGGCGCCCATGTGGGCGGCTTCGTGGTGGGCATGGCGCTGGTGCCGTTGTTCCGGCGCCGCGGCGTGCGATTGCTGCACCCGCCGCGGCCACAGGTGCCCCGGCGTCGGTGACCGTCAGCGGGGTTTGTGCATCCAGGTGGTCCAGCCGGCGGAGTTGTAGCGCTCGTTGATCTGTTCGGCGAATTCCCTGGCGTAGCGGGTCACTTCATCCAGGGTCCCCCGACGCCGGCCGGTGATGGTGGAGCCCATCGCCTCCAGAACGTAGCGGTACCACGAGCCTTCGCCGCATTCCTGCTCGGGAACGGCTTCCACCGCGGTGACGGTATAGCGCGCATCGGCCAATGCCGGGTTGCCCGCATACAGCCGGGCGGAGGGTCGGATCTCGTCTTTGTGGGCGTAGGTCATATAGCGGTCTCCTTTCCAGGACCTCCCTGCGCTGCCGGGGCGATCCTCAGTCCTGTCGGGGGCTGGCGTGCAGCGGGCCGCAGGGCGCGCGCCCGCAACCGTACAGCGCCCTCTACATTAACGGACAGCGTGGGTGCCGGGGCGTTCCGGTCCACGTCGTCATCCTCGCTGCTAAGATACCATGAGTCGGGTTGCGACATAGTGACGGTTTTGCGACGACAACGGACTGGCGTGGAGCCTTCATGCGGAAAATCATCACCCTTGCCACCGAAGCCCGGGAAATTCTGGTGGATATCACGGCCGATGTGCGCAAAGCGCTCGAAGAGAGCGGAATCCGCGACGGTCTCGTGTCCGTCTATGCCCAGGGAGCGACGGCGGCCATCATGATCCAGGAGAACTGGGACGACAGCGTGCAGACGGACGTCGTGGAACTGCTGCGCAAGCTCATCCCCCGGGGCGTGTGGCGGCACGATGCCCAGGACGGCAACGGGGATGCGCACCTCAAGGCCGGTCTGGTCGGCCCTTCGCAGACTGTGCCCGTGATCGATGGCGAACTGGGGCTGTCCACCTGGCAGAACATCTTCTTCTGCGAATTCGACGGGCCCCGGCGCCGGCGCAGGGTGGTCTGTACCCTGATTCCCGCCCCGGTCTGAGCGTGCGCGACAGCCAGCGGGCGGGGAACGTGAACACCATACCAAAGCGCCGGCAGGCCTGCCGGCATCACTTGTCAGATCCTACTGCACCGTAGAGGGAACTAGCCATGGCACACGCCGATATCGAACCCGAGCTGCAACGCATCATTCATGCCCGCCACCACGACCCGTTCGCGGTTCTCGGCCGGCACGTGGTCGGCGACCGGCTGCATCTGCGAGCCTATGTCCCGCTGGCCACCGAAGTGACCGTCGCCGACGGCGAGTTGCCCATGCACCGGGTGGCCGACAGCGATCTGTTCGAGTGGCAGGGCGCGGCCGACGCCGTACCGGATCACTACCGTCTGATCTGGCGCGACATCGAGCACCGCGAGCATCTGGCCCACGACCCGTACACGTTTGCGCCCCAGCTGTCGGACTTCGATCTGCATCTGTTTTCTGAAGGGCGTCACTGGCATGCCTACCGCTTCATGGGCGCCCACTTGCACGAGGCGGACGGCATCGCCGGCGTGCTGTTTGCGGTGTGGGCGCCCAATGCCGAGCGGGTCAGCGTGGTGGGGGATTTCAATGCCTGGGACGGGCGCCGCCACCCCATGCGGGTGCGGGGCGGCACCGGTGTGTGGGAACTGTTCGTTCCTGATCTGGCCCCGGGTGCGCTGTACAAGTTCGAGATTCGTAACCGGGATACGGGGGCCGTACTGCTCAAATCGGACCCCTATGGCCGGCGTTCGGAGCTGCGCCCGGGCACCGCCTCGGTGGTGGCGGACAGCGACGATTACCGTTGGAACGACGGGCAGTGGCTGGATGCGCGTCAGAGCCGCGACTGGCAGCACGCACCCATGTCCATTTACGAAGTGCACCTGGGCTCCTGGCAGCGGGGCCCGGAGGGGGAGTTCCTCAACTACCGCGAGCTGGCCCGGCGGCTGGTGGACTACGTCAAGGACATGGGATTCAGCCATATCGAGCTGCTGCCGGTGACCGAGCATCCCTACGATCCGTCCTGGGGTTATCAGACCCTGGGTTATTACACGCCCACCAGCCGTTATGGGTCGCCCGAGGACTTCCGCTACTTCATCGACTACTGCCATCAGAACGGCATCGGGGTGATCCTGGACTGGGTGCCCGCGCACTTTCCCAAGGACGCCCACGGGCTGGCCCGCTTCGACGGCAGCGCAGTGTACGAGCACGCCGACCCGCGCCGGGGCGAGCACCTGGACTGGGGGTCGCTGATCTTCAACTACGGCCGCAGCGAGGTGAAGAACTTCCTGCTTTCCAGCGCTCTGTACTGGATCGAGGAATTCCACATCGACGGCATGCGCCTGGATGCGGTGGCGTCCATGCTGTATCTGGATTACTCGCGCAGCGACTGGATTCCCAATCAGTACGGGGGGCGCGAAAACCTGGAAGCCATCGAGTTTCTGCGCGAGCTCAACACGGTGGTGCACGGTCAGCACCCCGGCGTGCTGATGATGGCCGAGGAATCCACGTCCTGGCCCCAGGTGACCCGGCCCATCCACGTGGGCGGGCTGGGCTTCGACCTGAAGTGGAACATGGGCTGGATGAACGACACCTTGAGCTACATGTCCCACGAGCCCGTCCACCGTCGCTATCACCACGACATGCTCACCTTCAGCATGTTGTACGCATTCACGGAAAACTTCCTGCTGCCCTTCTCCCACGACGAGGTGGTGCACGGCAAGCAGTCCATGCTGCACAAGATGCCCGGCGACGAGTGGCAGAAGTTCGCCAATCTGCGCCTGCTATATACCTACATGTTCACTCACCCGGGCAAGAAGCTGCTGTTCATGGGCACCGAGTTCGGTCAGGGGCTGGAGTGGAACAGCGCCCAGGTGCTGGACTGGTACGTGCTGGACTATCCGGTGCATCAGGGGGTGCAGCGCCTGGTCAGGGACCTCAACGGGCTCTATCACGCCAACCCGGCGCTGTACGAACACGAGTTCCAGTGGCAGGGCTTCGAGTGGGTGGACTGCCACGACGCCGACCAGTCGATTCTGAGTTTTCTGCGCAAGGGCGAGAACGAACAGCTGCTGGTGATCGTCAACTTCACCCCGGTGCCCCGCGAGCGATACCGCGTGGGCGTGCCGGAGCCCGGCGCCTACAGGGAGGTGTTCAACTCCGATTCGGCCTACTACGGCGGCACCAACGCCGGCAACGGCGGGCGCTGGCCGGTGGCCGAGGCGATACCGTGGATGAACCGGCCCTATTCCATCGAGGTGACGGTGCCGCCGTTGGCGGGGTTGGTGCTCAAACCCGAGGGGTCGGGTTGAGTGTTGCCGCGGGAACGCACCAGTCCGCCTGCGATCTATACTTTAAATGAGGGTAGGTCGTTGTGCGAACCGAGGAGTATGCCCATGACGCGGCAAGATCAGATGAATGAGCTGGAAGAACGCCTGGCGCAATGGAATGCGCGCATCCGGCAGTTGGAGAGCGACCGCAGCCACGCCGACGCCATGGGGCGGCGGGCATTCGATGCGGAGTTGGTGACCCTGAAGGAGCACGCCGACAGCGTCGATGGCCAACTGGCGCAACTGCGGCTCAGCAAGGCTGAGTCATGGGAGGACGAGACCCTGCTGACCGGCATCAATCGGGCGATGGACGAGATCGGCCAGCGTCTGGACCGGCTGTTCCGCGGCGTCGAGAGCCACTTGTGAGATAGCTGCCTGGCAACGGCCTGCCAGTGCTCTTGCCGGACCTTCGGAGCGCGTCGATGGGATACTTCGGTTGGGGGTGCACAAGAGTGTGGCTGCGCCCACTCGCTATCGGGCTGGTCGCGGGATTGACGATCGCGCTGGGAAGCTGTGCGCCCTATGTAGTGCGTAACCCGGCTTCCCCCTACTCGGTGGTGCCGGTGGGCAGCGTACTGGTGCTGCACCGGAATGTGACCATCCCGCCGGGCCAGACGCGGGCCTATTTTCAGCGGGGCAGGCAGGTGAGCTCCACCGACGAGTACGTGCCCCAGTGCCAGCTGGAGGTCAGGGACTTGCGGCAGGTACCCCAGACCGTGCACCCCGGGCGCTTCGTGGTGACCGGATTGCGGCGGGACGCTCGCAGCGTCGCCTATACCGGCGGCTACCGGTTCGTCCGGGTGCGCGGCGGCGACGGCGACGACGGAGGGACCAGCATGTACATGGTTGCATGGAAGCTGTATCTGCATTCCAATGCCCAGCCCAATGTCATGTGGCTGCTGTGCGGAGGCGCCTTTGACGAACCGTTCTGGGTCAAGCCTCCCAGCGTGGACGACATCCGGCAGGCCCTGGGAAAGATCGCGAGCATCGAAATCCACCATTGAGGGCCGGCCCGTCGCCTGAGTGGCGTACCGCGCGCTGCGCTTGCCGGCAACTCCCGCAGGGCACAGCGCAGCGGCTTGCCCGTCCGCCTTCAGCCCTCGCGGTGCCAGATGAGCTCACCGTCTCGATACACCTCCCGGACCCGGTGCAGGGGCACGCTGCGCAGCTCGCCCTCGGCATCCAGCAGCTGGAAGGCGAAATGGTCCCCCGGCTCGAACGATACCTGGGAAAAGGGCACCTGCAGGATGCGGTCCTGCACCCGGTCGTAATAGCCGATGGTGAAACGGGCGGCGCCGAAGCGGGCGTCCCAGCGGATACGGTTGAGCAGCTCCTGGATCGGGATCACCGCCGGCTCCGCCGGTCCATGGCTCAGGTGGAGGACAGTCGGGACTCGCGGTGGCGGCCCGCGTCGAACAGCTTCAGCTCCCAACGTCCTTGTCCGATGTCGTGGCGAAGGATGTACACCCCGCCGTCGTCCGCACGCACCTTGAAGTACGTGTGGTCCGGGTCGAGCCAGCGGTCGATGATATCCACCACGTTCAGTTCCCTGGTGCCCAAGGCGAAGCGGGCGGGCGCCGACTCGCCGGTTTCCCCGCGTCGGCAGACGACGTGCAGGGCGGGCCGGTTCCCGTTCATGGGCGCCTCGGCGTCGCGGCCCTGAGGGTCGTGCCCATCATTGAATCCGGGTGATGCCGATGCGCGGTTCCAGGATCCAGGTGGCTCGGCAGTGCGGGCACTTGCCCGGCTTGCGGAGCTTGTCGGTGCGGAACGCGAAACCGCATTTGCGGCAGCGTGCCGGGAGGACAACCATGTTGAACGGGCTGCCCCGCAGCGAGCGCCGCAGATGGCGCAGGTCCGCTTCCACGTCCCGGGGCGGCTGCACGAGCTGCTCGGCCAGCTCCGAGACCGTGACAGACCGGTCCAGCAGCAGGCCGACGAGGTCCTTGCGAAACATCGATGGTCACGGCCCGGTGTTTCAACGGCATTCGACTCCGCTGGGTTCAAGGCAGGCGCCCCTGCGCCTGACCGCCGGCGCCCGGCAAAGCCGGTCGGTTACCTATACTCCCAGTATAGGAAACAGCGGCGCGGCGGGCGGGCACGGTGGCCGCCGATACCGACGCCGTGCGTTGGGGAACCCTGGGTAGTACAGGTCCGCCGCCGGCCGGAGCGGGAACCTGGCGCAATCCTCCGGAGTCGAGCCATGACCATTGCCGCGACGCTGTCGGAATATCTCTCCCGTACCGGCGTGCCCTACGAACTGGTGGCCCATCCCCATGCCGAAACCGCGCGGGGCGGGGCCGCGGCGGGCCATGTGCCGGCCGATCACATGGCCAAGGGCGTGCTGCTGGGCGACGGGCAGGGTGTGGTGCTGGCAGTGATCCCCGCCAGTCACTGGCTGAAGCTCGACACCCTGTGTTCCGCCCTGAACCGCACTCTGACGTTGCTGCCCGAGGCGACAGTAGGGGCGACCTTCCCAGACTGCGCCGTCGGCGCCGTGCCGGCGCCAGGGCCTGCATACAGCGTGGATACGGTGCTGGACGAGGCCCTTGTGGGGCTGGCGAACGTGTATTTCGAAGCCGGCGACCACCATCATCTGGTGCATGTGGACGGCGACGGCTTCCGTGCCTTGCTGGCGGGTGCCCGACTGGGCCGCTTCAGTCATCCGGACCATCGGGAGTAGAATTATTAAGTTATTGGTTTTATTTCATTAAGTTGCCCCCGTAGAAGTGCTGATGCCGTGCTATGATTGCAGCAGGTGCCATCGCCTCCTGCCGTGCGGACGAGGTTGTGGCGTGGCTCTCAGCGGCGCCGGCAATGGTCGCCGACCAGGTTCCCCAGGGTTGGAACCGGAACCGGACAGTCGGCAGTCCAGGCCCTTGGTCGGATCAAACAGCAACAATGAGGAGGTGTCCGGTCTGGATGCCGCACCGCCAGTCATGCACACGTCGCAAAAGGACTCTACGCCGCCTCTGGACCAGCTACCGCCCTACCGGGTGCGGGTGAGCGCCAAGGCCAAGCGCGCCCAGTTGCAGGTTTCCATGAACGGGCAGGTGGAGGTGGTCATTCCACGGCGTTTCAACCCGGCCCATGTTCCGGCGTTCGTCGCCGAGCACCATCGCTGGCTGGAGCGGACGCTGGCGCGACTGAAGCGTCAGCGCGGCGATTGTCCCGAACTCTACGACCCCATTCCCAGCCACATCTTTCTGCGCGCCCTCGACGAGCGCTGGGACGTGCAGCGCCAGCTCGGCGACTGCGCTCGCGCCGGGCTTGTCGAGTTGCCGGGCGCCGCCGCACTGACGCTACGGGCGCCCAACCAGGCAGCGTGCCGCGCCGTGCTGCGCCAATGGCTGAGCGCACGGGCCAAGAGCCATCTGGTGCCCTGGGTACGTACGCTCAGCGCCGAGCTCGGTCTGCCGTGCAACCGCATTACGGTGCGCGCCCAGAAGACGCGCTGGGGCAGTTGCTCGACGCGCCGCAACATCAATATCAACCGCAATCTGCTGTTTCTGGCGCCGGCGGTGGTGCGCTACCTGTTCGTCCACGAGCTCTGCCACACGGTCCACCTGAACCACTCCCGGCGCTACTGGGCGCTGGTGGAGCGCTTCGAACCCGACTACCGCTGGCTGGATGGCGAGCTGACCCGATCGGGGCGCTACGTGCCCCTGTGGGCCTGCCCCGACTGATCCAGAGCGCCGTGCCGTGCCCGAGATCCGGAGTCAAACTCCTGTATAATTCCGCGCCTGGCCCGTCCGGTCCGTTGTTGTGGCGTTGATCCGGGCTTCACAATAGGATATCGGCTCCCTTGTACCGTATCAGCGAACGACGCCTTGCCGGGGTCATCAACTCCGGCAACAAAGCACTTTTGAAGGGCAGCAATATCGGCCTGGAGAAGGAGAGCCTGCGCGTTTCTCCGGAGGGCAACATCGCCCAGACGCCCCACCCGACGGCGCTGGGGGCGGCGCTGACCCATCCGTACATCACCACCGATTACTCGGAAGCCCTGGTGGAGTTCATCACTCCCCCGTTTGGCGAGCTGGGTCGCTCTCTGAGCTTTCTGCGCGATACCCAGAAGTTCGTCTATGACAACCTGGTGGACGAGATTCTGTGGGCCACCAGCATGCCCTGTGTGGTGGCGGGCGAGACCAGCATTCCCATCGCCCAGTACGGCACCTCCAACGCCGGCACCATGAAGACCGTCTACCGGCGTGGGCTCGGCCATCGCTACGGCCGGGTCATGCAGGTGATCGCCGGCGTGCATTTCAACTTCTCCTTCCCGGAGGCGTTCTGGCCGGCTTTCCAGGAGCTGGAAGGCGACCGTCGCCCGCTGAAGGACTTCATCTCCGACTCGTATTTTGCTTTGATCCGCAACCTGCAGCGGGTGGGTTGGTTGGTACCCTATCTGTTCGGGGCGTCGCCGGCGGTGTGCAAGTCATTCCTGGGCGGACGTCCCACCTCGCTCCATGAATTCAACGAAAGCACGTACTACGAGCCCTACGGCACGTCCCTGCGCATGGGCGACATCGGCTATCAGAACAACAAAGAGCACGAAGTCGGCATCAAGGCCAACTACGACGGCGTGGATGCCTACGTGGACAGCCTCAGTTGCGCAATCAGTACACCGTATCCGGGCTACCAGAAGATCGGCGTGGTGGTGGACGGCGAATACCAGCAACTCAATGCCAACATTCTGCAGATCGAAAACGAGTACTACAGCACGGTGCGGCCCAAGCAGATTCTGGAAGGCAACGAGAAGCCCTCCCTGGCTCTCAAGCGCCGCGGGGTGCGCTACATAGAGCTGCGCTCGCTGGATGTGAACGCCTTCGATCCGCTGGGTATCAACGAAGAGCAGATCCGCTTTCTGGAAGCGCTGGCGGGCTTCTGTCTGTTTCACGACAGCCCCCGCATCAACGATGCCGAACGCCGCGCCATCGACTACAACGAGATTGCGGCGGCCCACCGCGGCCGCGACCCGGCCCTCAAGCTGCGCCGGGACAGCGAGGAGATCGCTCTGCGCGACTGGGCACTGGAGCTGTGCACGGCCATGGAAGGGTTCTGCGAGCTGTTGGACGAAGGTGAGCCCGGCCGCCCCTATACCGGTGCGCTGGAACTGCAGAAGGAGGCCATCCGCGATCCCGATCGTACGCCGTCGGCCCGTATGCTGGCGGAGATGCGTCAGACCCGCGAAGGCTTCTATCACTTTGCCCGTCGCATGTCCCACAAGCACCAGCGCTACTTCCAGAGTCTCAGCATGAGCGACGAACAGCGCCGTTTCTATGCACAGCTCGCCGACAAGTCCATCGCCGACCAGCGCGCCATAGAGGCCAGTGACGATGTGTCGTTCGGAGAATACCTGGAACGCTATTTCGCCCAACGCTGAGCCGTTCCCACGCCATTGCGTGGTCCTGATGCATTCCTCCATGCTGTGACCGCCCCGTATTGGGGCTAGCGCACATCGTTTGATCGCCCCGCTGTAGCTATGTTTGACGGCCCTGTTGTCGTGCATCGATACGGCATTGCAGTCTGTATCGCAGGGCACGTTCTGCTGTTATGTGAATTCAGCGCGTGGCACGGTCAGAATTTCGACGCCGCCCCAAAAAATTGATTACCCATGGCATGGGGAAAAAGTTCGGGCTACACTCAAGCGGGATGCAAGCTAGTGGCTGTCGATTAACAAGAGGTACCTTGGGGGGTGTCTCCGGAATCTCAGCTCATGGATTGCACGACAGTAAGCTCAGTAATTCGTCGAGGAAAAGCAATATGGCAACTGGTACTGTGAAGTGGTTCAACGACGCAAAGGGTTTCGGATTTATAGCTCCGGAAGATGGCGGCGAGGATGTCTTCGTTCATTTCTCTGCGATCCAGGGCGATGGCTTCAAGTCCCTCGCGGAAGGCCAGAGAGTGGACTTCGATGTCGAGCGCGGCCCCAAGGGCCTGCAGGCAAGCAACGTCAAGGGAATGTAAATACACTCCCGATTTCCTGTTGCGGCCCCGCCTTATGGCGGGGTCTTTTTTTGTGCGACCGGCGGCCTTGCCAGGCCGGCCTGCGGGCGGATCGGCCGGACCACTAGTGTCGTTTGTGTCCGGCCAACCACTGCCAGAGTACGCCGCTGGGTCGCTCCACGCCTGTGCACACGTAGTTCAGCCGGTTGTAGTTGCGCACGTTCCAACTCATCAGGCGGTACGCTTCGGGGCGTCCGCAGAACAGCAATCGGTCGTCGGCGCGCAACACCGTGTCGGCTTCGGGTAGCAGCATTTCCTGGCCGTGGCGCACCAGCAGCAGTGGGACGCAGGGCAGAGCGTCTTCGCGCCGCCGGGGGTCGGAACACAGCTGAGCGACGGTTACAGCGGTTCCGGCCGACAGCATCTCCACCACGGCGGGAGCCTCGGCCATCCCAAGCTCCAGGGCCCAGGTTTCAGGGGGACGCTCCAGCGCGATACCGCTCAGGCGGCTGACCAGCCGGTTGGCCCAGGCGTCGTCCTGATGGCGGGCCAGGCGCAGAAACTCCGCGAGCATGGGTGTCATGAGCAGGGACAACACCCGCCGCACGATGATGGTCGCCGGTTGCATGACGATGTCCACCCCCGCCGTGCGAAACAGCGTGCTGTGCTCCCAGTGATTCTGTCGCCCGACGGTGAACAGCCGTGGGTTCATGTCCCGGGCGGTCACCAGAATGGACAGGTTGTTCGCATCGTTGTCGGTTCCGGCGATGATCCCGGCGGCCTTCTGGACCCTGGCCTGGCGCAGGGTTACCGCTTCGGTGCCCCGGCCGATCACCGAGCCTACCGGCGGGTCGGTGCGTTCCGGGTCCGCTTCCACGATGGTGGTTTGCACGCCCTCGAAATCCAGGCGTCTCTGCACGGCCTTGCCGAAGCGCCCGAAGCCGCACAGCACCCACTGCCCCCGCGGCGGCTCCACGAACTCCTTGAGCGGTGCGTGCCGTTCGCCGGTGAGCCATTCGTATATCAGGTGCATGCTCGGCGAGTGGAACATCATCGCGAACCGGTCGGCGAAGGTGTCGAAGGGATTGACGATGTGGTCGGTGCCGAAGGACGCCATGTTGGCCTCCGTGTCCTGGCGCTCGGCGCGGCAGGTCACCGGCAGCTGGGGATTGAGCAGCTTGGCGGTGATGGCAACGGTCAGATTGGCCTGGTCGTCGTTGGTGACCGCCACCACGCCATGGCAGTAGCGATGACGAAGGCCTGCATCCAGCAGAGACGCCGCGTCCGCTGCGTCCGCGCACAGACCGGGAATCAACAACGGCAGGCCGGCTGTCTCCAGCTCCGGAATCCTCTGGGGATCGATATCGATCACCACCGCAGCCACGTTGCGGTCGGCCAGTTCCCGTACCAGCAGGCTGCCGGTGTCGCCATAGCCGCATACCAGATAGAAAGGGTCGCGCAGCCGGCGCACCGCGCGCACGAACGACGCGCGGCTGACCACCGCCCGGAAGGCGGGATCCTGGATGTTGGTCAGCAGTGCGCCGATGGCGTACAGCCAGGCCACTACCGTGGTGTAGATGGTGGCGGTGGCCCACAGCCGCTGGGCATCGGTGAACGGGAAGGGAATCTCACCGAAGCCGATGGTCGAGCCCATGAAGCTCACGAAATAGAACGCATGGAAGAAGTCCATGTGCCAGGGCAGGCCCTGGTTGTTCTGCCCGGGAATGAGCACGAAGCCCAGCACCGAAACGGCATATACGCAGATCAGCACGATGAGCGGCGCACGCATGCGCCGCAGCAGCAGATACGTGGCATTGTGCATGGCCTTGCGCCGCTCAGCGCCGGACCATGACGGTTTCCGTGACCAGGATGATCACCGAGGCGAGATTTGCCAGCAGGGCGCCGCCGGACAGGCCCACGATGTCGCCCATCAGCCGGGGCGTCAGTCCCGCCCCCGCGCCGTATACCGTCGCCGCCCATACCACCGTTGCCAGCGCCAGCTCCAGATCCGCCACCAGGCTGGTGGCCAGCAGCACCGCTCCGATGTGGGTGCGGTCGCCCAGTTTGAGAACGGTGGCGATCAGGCTCACCACCAGGGCGGCGAACAGCTCGTAGGCATTATGATGATTGACGTTGTCGAAGCCGCCGAGAAAAAAACCGAAATTGAGCGTCAGTGCGAGAACGATGAAGAACGCGAAGACAACTTTCTCAAGATTCATGGCCGCCCCCCGGGATGGCTGAATGCGGCGGGCACAAACCCGCCACACCTACAGCCTAGCCGCTCCCGGTGCTGTTGGGGAAGTGCCGGCGGGTCGCCGCCTCAGCCCAGAGGGTGGGGCGTCACCGCCTCCAGTCGCCATATGTCGGTGTTGTACTCGCGCATGGTGCGGTCAGTGGAGAACCGGCCGCTGTTGGCGGTGTTGGCGATGCTCATGCGGACCCAGCGTTCGGGGTCCCGATAGGCGGACGCCGCCTGCTCCTGGGCATGGACGAAGCCGCCAAAATCGGCCGCCACCAGCCAGGGGTCATGGGGGCTGAGGATGGCGGTCACGATGGGCTCAAAGATGCCCGCCTCGCCTTCGCTGAAGCAGCCGCTGGTCAGGCGCTGCATGACGGCCTGCAGATCCGGGTCGGCGGCAACGATCGCAGCGGGGTCGTAGGCGGCGCGGCGCGCGCCGACCTGCTCGGCGGTGAGACCGAACAGAAAGAAGTTGTCCGGGCCCACCGCCTCGCGGATTTCGATATTGGCGCCGTCCAGGGTGCCGATGGTGACGGCGCCGTTCATCATGAACTTCATATTGCCGGTGCCGGACGCTTCCTTGCCGGCGGTGGAAATTTGCTCGGACAGATCGGTGCCGGGGCAGATGACCTCCATGGCGGTGACCCGGTAGTTGGGCAGGAAGGCCACCTTGAGCAGCGCGCCCACCTCCGGGGCCGCGTTGACCACCCGCGCCACGTTGTTGACCAGTTTGATGATTCGCTTCGCCATGGCGTAGCCGGGTGCGGCCTTGCCGCCGATGAGCACGCAGCGGGGTGTCCAGTTCTCCACATCGCCGCGTTTGATGCGGTTGTACAGATGGATCACGTGCAGCACGTTGAGCAGCTGTCGCTTGTATTCGTGGATGCGTTTCACGTGTACGTCGAACAGGGCATCCGGGTTGAAGTCGACGTTGCACTCGCGCTGCACAAGGGCCGCCAGCCTCACCTTGTTTTCCAGCTTGGCCTGCGCCCAGCGTCTGCGAAATTCCGGGTCATCGGCATGGGGCGCCAGCCGGTGCAACTCGTCCAGGTCCGTAACCCAGCGGTCGCCGATGGTTTCGGTGATCAGCTCGCTCAGGTCCGGGTTGCACCCCGCCAGCCAGCGGCGCTGGGTGACGCCGTTTGTCTTGTTGTTGAACTTGTGCGGCCAAAGCTCGTAGAAATCCCGGAACAGCCCCTGTTCCAGCAGCTGCGAGTGCAACTCGGCGACGCCGTTGACCGAGAAGCTGCCGACGATGGCCAGATAGGCCATGCGTATCTGCGGATCGTCGCCTTCTTCGATCAGCGACATGCGCCGCAGCCGCTCGCTGTCGTCCGGCCAGCGTTCCGACACTTCTGCCAGAAAGCGGGCGTTGATTTCGTAGATGATGTCCAACAGCCGCGGCAGCATCTGCTCGAACATCCGCACCGGCCATTTCTCCAGAGCTTCGGGCAGCAGTGTGTGGTTGGTGTAGGCCATGGTGTGACGCACGATGTGCCAGGCCTGCTCCCATCCCAGGCCGTGCTCGTCCATCAGCAGGCGCATGAGCTCGGGTACCGCGCAGGTCGGGTGGGTGTCGTTGAGCTGAAAGCAGTTCTTGTCCGCGAACGTGCTGAAGTCGTCGTCGTGCAGACGGGCCCAGCGGGCGATCACGTCCTGGAGGCTCGCGGACGCCAGAAAGTACTGCTGACGCAACCGCAGTTCCTTGCCGTTCTCGCTGGCGTCGTTGGGGTACAGCACCATGGTGATATGCTCGGCTGCGTTCTTCGCCGCCACCGATTCCGGGTAGCTGCCGGCATTGAATTCGCCGAGGTCGAATTCGTCGGTGGCCGCCGCCTTCCACAACCGCAGGGTGTTCACCGTGCCGTTGCGGTAGCCGGGCACGGGAACGTCATAGGGCACCGCCAGCACGTCGTGGGTGTCCACCCAGCGCGCCCGCAGACTGCCGTCGCTGTCGTGCACGAAAAGGGTATGACCGCCGAAGCGCACCCGCCGGGTGTGTTCCGGCCGTTCCAGCTCCCAGGGGTTGCCGTCGCGCAGCCAGTGGTCAGGTTCCTCCACCTGTTCGCCGTTTTCTATGTGCTGACGGAACATGCCGTACTCGTAGCGGATGCCGTAGCCCATGACCGGCAGTTGCAGGGTGGCGCAGCTGTCCAGGAAGCAGGCGGCCAGGCGGCCCAGACCGCCGTTGCCCAACCCGGCGTCGTGCTCGCTTTCGGCCAGTTCCTCCAGCACCAGACCAAGCTTTCCCAGCGCTTCGGTGACCGCGTCGGTGGTCCCCAGATTGAGCATGGCGTTGGACAGGGCACGGCCCATCAGGAACTCCAGAGACAGGTAATACGCCCGCTTGCAGTCCCGTTCCTCGTAGGCATAGCGGGTCGTCTTCCAACGTTCCATCAGCCGGTCGCGCAGGGTGAGGGCCAGGGCTTCGTAGGGGTAGTGAGTGGAGCGGCAGTGTTTGTCGCGCCCCAGGGTATGACTGAAGTAGCGTCGGAAGTCCATGGCGAGGCTGGCGGCGTCCATGCCCAGGGCCGGAAGCTCGGTCAGGGTCGCGCTCGGCGTGCTTTCGCGGAGGGGGGTAAACGGCATGGCAACAGTACCCTATGGTTGCGTGTGCACAGCTGCCGCAGGGCGGCGGGGCCGCCGCCAGGGCAGAGGTGACGAACCGGAATTATACCCCAAGCTTCGGTGTTCGCCCGGCGGGGCGGAGCCCGGGAGGCACAGGGGAATTGTCATTTGCCCCGGTTATCGTTTCTAATCGGCAGCCGCGATGCCCAAACCGACTACCGCAACCGAGGAGTGGTTATGTTGAAACCCGGCGACACCGCGCCCGACTTCGCTCTACCCGATGCGGACCTGAAGCTGGTCAGCCTGAGCGATTTCCTGGGACGCCAGAATCTCGTGTTGTATTTCTATCCCAAGGACGACACTCCGGGCTGTACCGTGGAAGCCATCGACTTCACCGACCGGATGGAGCAGTTCGAGGCATCGGATGCGGCGGTACTGGGGATCAGCCGGGACAACTGCACCAGTCATGCCGCGTTTCGCGACAAGCACGGTCTCGCAGTGCAGCTGCTCGCGGACATGGACGGTGAAGTCTGCGAGTCCTATGGCGTGTGGCAGGAGAAGGAGAAGAACGGCGTCAAGAAGATGGGGATCGTGCGGTCCACCTTCGTCATCGACAAGCAGGGCGTGGTGCGGCACGCCCTGTACGGGGTCAATGCCAAAGGCCATGCCGACGCAGTGCTGGGGCTGGTGAGGGAACTTGCCTGAAGTGGCGAGTCCCGGCCGTGCCGATGCCGGCACGGCTAGAAGGCCCCGGGCCTGAGGCTGTGCCGCTACTCGGCCAGCCAGCCGTTCAATGCCTCGACGATCTTGGCCGCCTGGTCGCGGCTGGAGATGTTGAACTTGGATTTCTGCTGATATTCGCCATGGCGCTTCTGGTAGCGCCGGATGGTGAACTTGTCGGGGCCGAATTCGTTCTTCTGGCGGTCCATCTCCTGAAACCGGAACAGCACGGTGGCCCAGGCGCCCTTCGACAGGATGACCTTGTCGAGTTCCTTGACGAGCTGTACGCCGTCTTCTTCGTAGTTGACGGTCAACTCTTCCGCCTGTGATGCCATCGTTCTCTCCTGTACGGTTCTGGTTGTCCGAACGCCGGTGCGTTCGCATTTGTGCGTGCCGGAGGCTAAGGATAGGATAAATGCGTCGGCCATGACAGTGGCCGACCCGTCGCAGTCCCACGGAGGAAGCCATGAGCGCTCAACCCCATATCCGGAACATGGCGCTGTTCTGCGATTTCGAGAACATCGCGTTGGGTGTCCGCGACGCCAAATATGCCCAGTTCGACATAGCCAAGGTTCTGGAACGGCTGCTTCTCAAAGGAAACATCGTCGTCAAGAAGGCTTACTGCGACTGGGAGCGCTACAAGGACTTCCGGCCCGCCATGCACGAAGCCTCGTTCGAGCTGATCGAGATCCCCCATGTGCGCCAGTCCGGCAAGAACTCGGCCGACATCCGCATGGTGGTGGACGCCCTGGACCTGTGTTACACGAAATCCCATGTGGACACCTTCGTGATCATCAGCGGAGACTCCGACTTCTCGCCGCTGGTCAGCAAGCTGCGCGAGAACAACAAGGTGGTGATCGGCGTGGGCGTGAAGAACTCCACATCCGATCTGCTGATCGCCAACTGCGACGAGTTCATCTTCTACGACGATTTGGTCCGTGCCGAAGAAACCAAGCGCCGGGCCCGGCGCAAGCAGGGTGCCGCCAAGAAGACGGCGGAGCGCAAACCGGCCAAAGGCGAGGACGGCAAGCGTCAGGAGGCTCTGGACCTGGTACTGGAGACCGTGGAGGCGCTGGCGACGGAACGGGGCGAGGAGGAAAAGATCTGGGGTTCCATGGTCAAACAGGCCCTCAAGCGGCGCAAGCCCGGTTTCAACGAATCCTATTACGGCTTTCGCAGCTTCGGGCAATTGCTGGAACAGGCCGAGCAGGGCGAACTGCTGACCCTGGAGAAGGACGCCCGCTCCGGAGGCTACATCATCACCGGGTATTCCCACGAAGACTAGCGGTCCATACGGCAAATGCCGCTCCGGACGCGGGCCCAGCGCTGCAAATCATGTCGGCCGGTCCCGCCCCGTTCAATGGCGCTGTCGTCGCAGGTCTTCCACCAGCCGATCGAGTATTTTTTTCAGTTCGTCGTCACGGCCGTCGGGTATCCGTTCCACCAGCGCAGCCGACAACCGTCCCTGGGCTTCCCCGGCGTCGGTGGTGAGGGTCAGCAGGTAGTTGTCGGCGGGCACGCCCTGGCGCTCGAGCTCCGGGTCCGGCTGCCAGTCGATGCGCCCGAGCGGAACATTTGCGGCCCAGGCCATCTCCTGGGCCGTGGTGTCGATGGATTGTTTGCCCTTGATCCTTGTCTGCAACGGGCCGGCGTCTGTCATGGAGGCTCTCTCCCTGTTCCCAACGATTCGATTCGTTCTGCACCAACTATAGTACAGCGTACCCACTGCAGCGGGTGCACGGTGCCCCGTTGTGGTGCCCGCCGGCGGTTCCGAAACCGCGCACCGGATACCGGTGGCGTCGCTTTCGGGAAGGGGCTAGACTGCCATAGCGGTGGTCGACCGGCAGGCGGTGTGTACCGGCGTTGTTTCCCATCGGCCTGCAGCCGCACAACTGTGCTGTCGCAATCCGCGCATCTCTACAATTCGGTAACCCTGTTCGAGGTTTCTTGTAATGGCAATCGGTACTGTTAAGTGGTTCAACGAAACGAAGGGATACGGTTTCATCAAGCCCGACGACGGCGGCGACGACGTATTCGTTCATCACAGCGGCATTGTGGGTTCGGGTTTCAAGACCCTGGCCGAAGGGCAGAAGGTCAGTTTCGAGGTCGAACGCGGACCCAAGGGACTGCAGGCGGCTCAGGTGCAACCTGCCTGAAGGTGGCACAAAGGATCTGATCGCAAACCCCGCCGCAAGGCGGGGTTTTTTTGTCCGTCAGCCCGGCTGACGGGCTGTCGTCCGCGAGCGCTGCAGCAGCGGTGCGAGGTGCGGCCAGACGTTGTCCAGTATGCGCGGCTGGCCGGCTGCATTGGGATGGATGCCGTCGTTCTGCATGAGGGCGGGTTTGTCGTCCACGCCGGCGAGCAGATAGGGCACGTAGGCCGTCCGGTAGCGGTGCGCCAGTTGCTGATAGACTGCATGGAAGCGTTGGTTGTAGGCCGGTCCGTAGTTGGGCGGCAGTCGTACCCCGGCGAGCACGACCCGGGCTCCGGCCCGCTGGGCGTCTTCGATGGCCCGGGCCAGGTTGTCGCGCATCTGCGCAATGGTCAGTCCCTGCAGACCGTCGTTGCCGCCCAGTTCGATGATCACGACCTGGGGTCGATAGTCGCGCAGGGCCGCGGGCAGCCGGGCGACGCCGCTGCGGCTGGTGTTGCCGCTGATGCTGGCGTTGACCACCCGGTAGTCGTACTGATCATCCTGCAGGCGCTTTGCCAACAACGCCACCCAGCCCTTGCCGGTGTCGACACCGTAGCCCGCGCTCAGGCTGTCGCCCAACACCAGGATCACCGGTTTGGCGGCCCAGGCGGCGGGTGTCCATAATAGTGCGGTGAGCAGCAGGAGTCGTATGAACATCTCTAGCCCCGTGGTGCAGGCCGAACATGTCAGCAAGCAGGTGGCGACGGGCGAAGGGCCACTGGTCATCCTCGATGATATCAGCTTCGACGTGCCCGCTGGGGCGGTGCTGGGGGTGCTCGGCGCTTCCGGCTCCGGAAAGTCCACGCTGCTCGGTCTGCTGGCCGGCCTGGACGAACCGACCGCCGGCCGGGTGATCCTGGATGGAACGGATCTGAACACCCTGGATGAGGACGGCCGCGCCGCTCTGCGCGCAGGGCGGGTCGGGTTCGTGTTCCAATCCTTTCAGCTGCTGCCCGGGCTGACCGCCCTGGAGAACGTCATGCTGCCCCTGGAACTGGCGGGCGAGGCCGACGCCCGGCGGCTGGCAGCGGAAGTCCTGGAGCGGGTGGACCTGGGCCGACGCACGGCACACTACCCCAGCCAGCTCTCCGGCGGCGAACAGCAGCGTTGCGCCATCGCACGCGCGTTCGCGCCGCGCCCCCGCCTGTTGTTCGCCGACGAGCCCACCGGCAATCTCGACAGCCGCACCGGCAAGCAGGTCATCGACCTCATGCTGACGCTGAACCGCGAGCAGGGCACCACCCTGGTGCTGGTCACCCACGATGCCGCGTTGGCCGAGCGCTGCGATAGTCACCTGGAACTGGAGCAGGGACGTCTGCTGGCGCGGGCCGAAGCGTCCGCCGGCGCTGGAACCGGAAGTGCCGCGGGCTCCTAACGTGCTGCGCCTGGCGGCCCGCCTGCTGATGCGGGACTGGCGGTCCGGCGAGCTGCGGGTGCTGGCGGCCGCCCTGGTAGTGGCGGTGGCCAGCGTGTCGTCGGTGGGCTTCTTTACCGATCGGGTGCGCGCCGGCATGGACCGGCAGGCTTCCGAGCTGCTGGGAGGCGATCTGGTGCTGCAGGCCAGTGCCCCCATCGGGTCGGCCACCGTTGCCCAGGCCCACACCCTGGGTCTGCGTACCGCTGCCACCACCAGCTTTCGCAGTGTGGTGCTGTCCGGCCAGACCACCCAACTGGTGGAGGTCAAGGCCGTCGGCCCCCATTACCCCCTGGAAGGACGGCTGAAGATCGGCGCCGCCGCCTACGGGGCCGCCAGGCCCACCTCGGCCATTCCCGCCCGTGGGACGGTCTGGGTGGCGCCGCGGCTGCTGGCGCTGCTGCACCTGGGGGTGGGCGGGCGCCTGGCCCTGGGCGCCGAGTCGTTCACCATTGCCCATGTGCTGGCCTATGAGCCGGACCGGGGCGGAGACCTGTTCAATATCGCCCCGCGGGTGCTGATGAACGGGGCCGACCTGCCCGCCACCGATCTGGTGCAGCCCGGCAGTCGGGTCCGCTATCGGCTGCTGGTGGCCGGGCCCACGGCGGCGGTAAAGAGCTTCAGGCAATGGGTTACGCCCCGGCTGCAGCCCGGCGAACGCCTGCTGGGAGTCAAGGACGGCCGCCCGGAGCTGCGTTTCGCCCTGGAACGGGCGCACCAGTTCCTGGGTCTGGCGGCCCTGGTCAGCGTGGTGCTCGCGGGCGTGGCCGTGGCGACCGCCACCCGGCGCTACGTGCGCCGCCATCTGGATTCCAGTGCCGTCATGCGCTGCCTGGGAGCCACCCAACGCACCATCACGGCATTGTTCGTCCTGACCCTGCTGGGGCTGGGGGTGCTGGCGGGCGCGGCAGGCTGCCTCGTGGGCTATGCCGCCCAAGCCGGACTGGAAGCCCTGCTTGGCCCGCTGCTGCTGGGCGAGCTGCCGGCGCCCGGTCTGAGCCCGGCGGTGTTCGGCATGGCCACCGGCCTGATCACTCTGCTGGGATTCGCCCTGCCCACGCTGTTGATGCTGCGCGAGGTGCCGCCGGTACGGGTGCTGCGCCGGGATCTGGGGCCGCTGCCGCCGCGCTCGTGGCTGGTGTATACCGCCAGTGCCGCCGCCGTGGCGGTGCTGATGGTGTGGCAGGTGGGGGACGGGCGGCTGGCCGCCTATCTGCTGGGCGGCATCGCCCTGACCTTCGGGCTGCTGGGCGCGGGGGCGGCCGCATTGGTGTGGATGCTCCGCGGGGTCCGCCGGCGCGTGGGTGTGGCCTGGCGTTTCGGCCTGGCCAACGTGGTGCGCCGGGCGCGGGCCAGCGTCGCCCAGATCGTGGCCTTCGGGTTGGCCATCATGGTGCTGCTGTTGCTGTCCGTGGTGCGGGTGGACTTGCTGCAAAGCTGGCGCCAGAGCCTGCCCGCGGATGCCCCGAACCATTTTCTGATCAATATCCAGTCCGACCAGCTGCCCGCCATCAAGGCGTTTTTCGCCGACCGCGGACTGGCGCCGCCCACCTTGCATCCCATGGTGCGCGGCCGCCTGGTGGCCATCGACGGGCGCAAGGTCGGCCCCGGCGACTACCAGAATCCGCGCGCCAAGCGCCTCATCGACCGGGACTTCAACCTGTCCTGGGCAACCCGATTGCAGACCGGTAACCGTATCGCGGCGGGGCATTGGTGGACCGCTGGCGATTCGGGCAAGGCCTGGGTGTCCATGGAGCAGGGCATTGCCCGCACCCTGGGTGTGAAGCTGGGCGACCGGCTGACCTACCGGGTCGCCGGGCGCGATCTGCAGGTCACCGTTACCAGCCTGCGCGCGGTGAACTGGGACACCTTCCGGGTCAACTTCTTCGCCGTGGTACCGCCGGGCGTGCTGAACGGCTATCCGAACACCTGGGTCACCAGCTTCCATCTGCCCAGCGGGCGCGAACCGGTGCTGGCGGCCCTGGTGAAAAGCTTCCCCAATGTCACCGACATCGACGTTGCGGCACTCATGCAGCGGGTACGGGGCATTATCGAACGGGTGGCGCTGGGGGTGCAGTATGTGTTCGGTTTCACCCTGGCGGCGGGGGTGGTGGTGCTGTTGGCGGCCATCCAGTCCAGCCAGGACGAGCGGCGTCACGAGTGTGCGGTGCTCAAGACGCTGGGCGCCCGCCATCGGCAGCTTCAGAAAGGACTGATTGCCGAGTTCATGATGCTGGGCTGGCTGTCCGGGCTGCTGGGGGGGCTGGGCGCCACACTGGCCGGCTGGCTGTTGGCCTCCCAGGTCTTCCATATCGACTACCAGGTCGACTGGCGAGTGTGGGTGGTGGGAATGGTCTGCGGCGGCCTCGGCGTGGCCCTGGCGGGCCTGCTGGGGACGCGGCGGGTTCTGGCGGAGCGGCCCCTGGCCACGCTGCGCCAGTCCTGAGAGGACTGCCGCAGGTCATCGGTCCGCACCGCCAGCCCAGCCTTCATCAAACGGGCACTGGCCGTGACAGGATCCAGCGTGTCGATGGTGAGGCGGGGCCAATGGTGCGCTTGCCGCACGGCACAGCCATGGCGATACTGCGTACATGAAACGATGGTCGCAAGCACCAGGTGCAATCGTCCTGCTGATCGCCCTGTTGGGCACAGCGGGCTGCGCGGGATTGGGGGTGCGGCCCGATCCGCCCCAGGTAACCCTGATCGGCCTGCAGTTGGTGGAGATGGGGCTTTTCGAACAGCACTACCGGCTGCGGCTTCGTCTGCGAAATCCCAACGACTTTCCGTTGGCAGTGGCCGGCATGCAGTACGCCCTCACCGTCAACGAGCAGCCGTTCGCCACCGGCGTGTCCGACCAGCGCATCGATGTGAAGCCCTACGGCACGGTGGTGATGGAAGTGGATGTGTTCAGCAGCCTGAGCAGTGTGCTGGCCCAGTTGCGGCGCCTGGAGCAGGGCGGCCTGGAACGTCTGCACTACCGTCTGAGCGGCAAGGTATCCCTGGTCGGCGTCCCCGGGAAGCTGGCGTTCGCGTTTCAGGGGGAAGTGCCGCTGCACAGCCCGGCCCGGGTGCCGGACGTTCCCGGCGCGTACTGAGGGCACCCGGAGACTGCCACCGGCTCTTCACTTCCATAGGGAACCTCTGCACAGCCCGCTGAAGCGGCGCTCACGGCGTTGCAAAGGCGCTCGGAATGCGGGGTCGCGAAGCGACAGACTCCACGCAAACTGCGCTTCCTCGCCCCTTTGCGCCTTGCGATCATCCACTTGATCGACCTGTGCAGAGGTTCCCTAGTGGACGTTCACCTTCACGCACTTGAGCTTGCCCACCGGCCGGTGGGCGCGACTGACCACCCCGACGCATATCCGGTGATGACCCGGCGCGAGGGTCTCCATGGTGTAGCTGCCTTTGAGACGGCGCAGGATGCCAACCTCCACGCCGTCGATGAGCACATGCACGTAATCTCCCTGGTTTGCGCCGGCGACGGCGTAGTGCAGGACGTTCTGATCGCGGGCCTGCAGGGTCGCGCCGGCCTCGGGAGCCATGATATGGATGACAGGCTGCGGCGCGGCCGGTGTGCGCAGCGGACAGGACGCGGCCAGGGCGGCGAACAACAGGGCGGCGTAGCGTGGCCGGGACAGCCGGTGCATCGCAGGGCCTCCTTATGGAGAAAACGTGACAGCGCAGTGTTTCCTTACTTTAACACAGGGCTGCGGGCGCCCGTCCAAGGCGTTGGGGTAAACTGACCGGCGTGTGACGGCGGAGTGCGGGCGGCGAGACAATGGCGAGAGGGCGGAAGCGGCGCACCCGGCAGGCCGGCACCGGTTTGTTCGGGCGCCTGCGCCTGGCACTGCTGGTGCTGCTGCTGGTGGCGGTGGCCGGCAATGCCTGGCTGACCCACCAGCGGACCACTGACTGGGATCGTCCCCTGTGGGTGACCGTGTATCCCATCAACGGCGACGGCAGCGCGGTCAGCGCCGCGTACATTGCCGCCCTGGGGCGGGATACCTTCGCGCCGGTGGAGGCCTTTGTGGCTCGTCAGGGGCGCCACTACGGCCTGACGCTCGATCAGCCGGTGCAGGTGCGGCTCGGGCCCCAGCTGCACGAGCACCCACCGGCGACGCCGCGCAACGCCAATCCGCTGGCAGTGGTCTGGTGGAGCCTGCGCATGCGCTATTGGGCATTTCGCGTCACCCGGGCCGCCGGAGGTCCACCCTACGACGTGCGCATGTTCGCCAGCTACTACGATCCGGCCGCGCATCCGCGCCTGGCGCACTCGGCCGGACTGGAAAAAGGTTTGATCGGTATCGCCAATCTGTTCGCGTCGTCATCCATGACCGCCACCAACAACGTCATCATCACCCATGAGCTGATGCACACGGTGGGCGCCACGGACAAGTACGACCCGGTGAGCGACCGGCCCCGCTATCCGGACGGCTATGCCGACCCCCAGCGGGTGCCCCGCTATCCTCAGGTGCAGGCGGAGATCATGGGCGGGCGTATCCCGTTGTCCCCGACGCGGGCGCGGATTCCCGCTTCCCTGGCACAGGTGACGATCGGGCCGCTTACGGCGCGGGAAATTCATTGGATCCATTGAGCCGGCGCGGGATGCCGGCCGGTAGACGACAGGGGAGGCGAGTATGCGTGCATTCAAATACCTGCTGCTGGGATTGATCGTGGGAACGGCGGTCGGCCTGTGGCTGGGCGTGAATCTGGGCAAGGGCAAGCCGTTGCTCAGCAATCCGTTCAACGAGCCGACCCTGCGCGAACAACTGCAGCAGTCGGGGACCCGTCTGAAGGAGAAGGGCGAGCAGATGATCGAGCAGGGCAAGAACGCCGTGCAGGACCAGATGAACAAGTGACCCGCCGGGCGGTTGACCGATGACGGTTCTGTTTGCCATGGTGCTGGGTGCGCTGGGCGTGTGGTTCTGGATGGACAGCCTGCGGGCGCGCGAGCGCGCCCTGCATGTCTGCGGCGGTGCCTGCCGACGCCTGGACGTGCAGTTGCTCGACGAGACGGTGGCGCTTTGCGGGCTGGGGGTGGGGCGGGGCGAACGGGGCTACCTGCAGCTGCGGCGCCGCTACCATTTCGAGTTCAGCAGCAACGGCAGCGACCGCTGGCGGGGGCGCGTGGTGTTGCTGGGTACAGCGGTGCAGAGCCTGCAGATGGACTACCCCGACGGCTCCACCACCATCGTGGAAACCGGCAATGTGCGGCAGCTGCATTGAGTGCTTTCAGGCGTCCAGGTCGGGGATCAGCTGGCTTTCCAGGCGGGCGATCATGTCCTTGAGCAGCAGCTTGCGCTTCTTCATGCGGCGCAGCTGAAGCTGGTCCACGGTGGGGTCGTCGGCAAGACGTGAGATCACCTCGTCCAGATCGCGGTGTTCGGTGCGCAGTTCGCGCAACTGACGCTTGAGGGTGGCGATGTCGACTGAGTCCATGGACCTGCTCTCGGATACACAGCCTAGAAGATACCACAGCAGGGCGGCGGGTCGCGGGTCCGCCGCCCTGTGCTCGCAATGGACGCAACCATGCAGTACGATCTCGGCCCTGCCGTACACGCGCTTTTGACATGCCAATCGTAACCCTCGACAAGGTTTCCCTGAGCTACGGCCACCACGCGCTGCTGGACAAGGTCGACCTGCAGATCGAGCCCGGTGAGCGCATCTGTCTGGTGGGGCGCAACGGCGCCGGCAAGTCCACCCTGATGAAGGTGGTGAGCGGGGAAGTGACCCCCGAGGACGGTACGGTGTGGCGCGCCGCCGGCCTGCGCATCGCCCATCTGGAGCAGGAGGTGCCGGCCGACCACGGGCGCAGCGTGTTCGATATGGTCGCCGGGGGCCTGCAAGCCCTGGGGCAGACCATCGCCGAGTACCACCGCACCGCCGCCCGGCTCGCCCAGGCGCCCGACGAAGCGCTGGTGCAGCGTCTCGCCGCCCTGCAGCACGAGCTGGAAGCCGGCGACGGCTGGCGGCTGGAGCAGCGGGTGGAAACCGTGCTGTCGCGGCTGGAACTGCCGGCCGACCAGCCTATGGCCTCCCTGTCGGGCGGCCAGCGCCGCCGGGTGCTGCTGGCCCGCGCCCTGGTGCGCGAACCCGACCTGCTGCTGCTGGACGAGCCCACCAACCATCTGGACATCGACGCCATCACCTGGCTGGAGGAATTCATACTCGGCTACGGCGGCACGTTGTTGTTCATCACCCACGACCGGGCATTTCTGCGCCGCCTGGCGACCCGCATCCTGGAGCTGGATCGGGGCCGGCTGACCTCCTGGCCCGGGGATTACGACCGCTACCTGCAGCGCAAGGAAGCCATGCTGGAGGTGGAGGCCGACCAGGCCGCCAAGTTCGACAAGAAGCTGGCTCAGGAAGAGGCGTGGATCCGCCAGGGCATCAAGGCCCGGCGCACCCGCAACGAAGGCCGGGTGAGGGCCCTGCAGGCCCTGCGCCGCCAGCGGGCCGAACGGCGCACCCGCGAAGGCAGCGTCAGCCTGAGCCTTGACCGGGGGGAGCTGTCCGGCAAGCTGGTGGTGGAAGTGGAAAATGCCACCGTGGGCTATGGCGATCGGGTGCTGATCCGCGATTTTTCCACTCGCATCCTGCGGGGCGACCGCATCGGTATCATCGGCCCCAACGGTGCCGGCAAGACCACCCTGCTGAGACTGCTGGTAGGCGAGCTCAAGCCGGACAGCGGCTCGGTGCGTCTGGGCAGCCGGCTGCAGCTGGCGTACTTCGACCAGCAGCGGGCGGTGCTGGATCCGGAACGCACCGTGCTGGACAACCTCAACCAGGGTCGGGACACGGTTACCGTCAACGGGAGCAGCAAGCACGTGATGGCCTATCTGCAGGATTTCCTGTTCGCCCCCGAGCGGGCACGCTCGCCGGTGAAGTCCCTGTCTGGCGGCGAGCGCAACCGGCTGCTGCTGGCCCGGTTGTTCGCGCAGCCTGCCAACGTGCTGGTGATGGACGAGCCCACCAACGATCTCGACGTGGAGACCCTGGAGCTGCTCGAGGAGCTGCTGACCGGCTACGACGGCACCCTGCTGCTGGTCAGCCACGACCGGGCGTTTCTCGACAACGTGGTGACCAGTACCCTGGCGTTCGAAGGCGACGGGCGCATCGGCGAATACGTGGGCGGCTACCAGGACTGGCTGCGCCAGCGCCCGGCGGCGGAGGCGGGGTCAGCGCCGGCCGCCGCTCCGCCGCCGGCGGCAAAGCGCCCCGCTTCGAGCGGCGGCAAGGCCCGCAAGCTCAGCTACAAGGACCAGCGGGAGCTGGACGGGCTGCCCGCCCGCATCGAGGCACTGGAGACCGAGCAACAGAGCCTGCAGGCGCGCACCAGCGAGTCGGATTTCTACCAGCAGGACAGGGAGGCGATCGCCGACACCCTGGCGCGCCTGGAATCGGTGGGCGAGGAGCTGGAGCAGGCCTATGCGCGCTGGGAGACGTTGGAGGAGCAGCGCGTCTGAGCCCGCGCAGCCGGCGAGCTGGCAGATCAGGCGTCGTGCCGCCGCAAATCTCTCTTGCAGCAGCGCCGGAGAAGAGCCGGAGTCGATGAAGGGGATACCCATGGATCCTGCCCTCGCCGAGGCGCTGGAGGCACGTCTGGGCAGGGTGCACCTGCGCCAGCGGCTGGGCATCGAGTCCGACCATGAAGCACAGGTCTTCGGACAGGGGCGCAATTTCTTTCACATCGAGAACTGGTACTCCGTCCATACCCTGATCCGCAATGGGCTGCGCGCCACCCTGCTCTACCGTCGGGGCCGGCGCAACGCCCGGGACATCGGCCTGCGCCGCAACGAGTTGCGGGTTGCCGGGCTGCCCCGCCCGTTCGACGGCTTCACCCTGCTGCATGTTTCCGATCTGCACCTGGATATGAGCTCCGACCTGCCCGACGCCCTGATTCGGGTGGTGCGCGGACTGGACTACGACCTGTGCGTGATGACCGGCGACTTCCGTGCCCGGACCTTCGGTCCCTACGCTGCGGCACTGGCAGGCCTGGCCCGGGTGCGGGAAGTGTTGAACGGTCCGGTGTACGGCGTGCTGGGCAATCACGACACCATTCGCATGGTGCCGGAGATGGAACGCCTGGGAGTGCGGCTGTTGATGAACGAGTCGGTCGCCCTGGCGAGGGGCGGGAGCACGATTCATCTGCTCGGCATCGACGATCCCCACTACTACCGGGCCGACAATCTCGAGAAGGCGTTGGCGGACGTGCCCCCCGACAGGGTCTCGCTGCTGCTGGCGCATTCGCCGGAGATCTACCGCCACGCGGCCCATGCCGGCATCGACGTCATGTTGTGCGGCCACACCCATGGCGGACAGATCTGCCTGCCGGGCGGGCGCCCCATGATGTGCAACGCCCGCTGCCCGCGATCCCTGTGCGCCGGTGCCTGGCGCTTTCACGATCTGCTGGGCTACACGAGCGCCGGCTCCGGCGTTTCGGTCGTGGACGTGCGCTTGAATTGCCCACCGGAGGTTGCGCTCCACACGCTGCGCGCCGTTTGAGCCTTCATTGCCGACCCACCCTAGTACGGGCGGTCGCGGATGTTGAGCTGGAACAGCACCCGGGACAGTGCCAGTTCGGTCACGATGAATCCTGCCACCACAGCGGTGATTTCCAGAGCGCCCAGGGCAAGGGGTGCCTGCAGCGCCAATGCGGGCAGCAACGATTCGGGGATCTGGTCCAGACCCAGGCAGCGGCCGCTGACCGGAATGTCCAGGCGCCGCTTTGCGAAGCTCGCCAGGGCATCCCCCACCATGGCGAAGAATGCCACTGTCAGACCGACCTGGGCGGGCAGCCCCAGCAACACCGCTGCGGGGGGTGTAACCAGCAGCGCGGCGACCACCCCGCGGACCGTCTTGGATGGGCCGAGAATGGGCCGCCCGTCCACGAAGGTCTGGTTGTTGTCCAGCGGGAAAGCCAGCCGCGGGCCGAACGCCTTGCGGGCCACAATGGGGGCACCATTGGCGACGATCAGCACCAGTACCAACTGGATGGCATGCATGGGACGGGCTCCCCGTACAGGGCCGTCGTGCCCTATCTGCCATTCTAGTGCAGAGGCGCCTGCGGGGCGCCTGTCAGAGTTTTCACTCCGCGATCGCGGCCGCCCTGCCGGTCGTCGCGGCCATCGCCGCCTGGGGCGCGCTGCGGACCCGGCAGCCCGCTGCAGTTGGCAGCAGCGGGGCGGCCTGCCGAGGGCATCCGCCTTTGGCGGTGTAAGCAGCCGGGATCGCTTGTCCGCCAGACCCCGCCTGGTGCGCGGCATGGCCTGTGGGCGGACGTGCCAACGCTTCAGCGCCTGTGGGGGCGGTTCTTCCCGGCGGTGAGGGCGGCGTCGATCTCCTTCTCTGCCTCCAGCCAATCCTGGTTGGGGTCGCCTCCCGAGAAGCCCCGTCGGTCGGCGCGCAGGTAGGCCGCTTCGGCAATCAGTTGATGGCGCTGCTCGGAGGTAATGGGAGGGGCGGCCTGGTCCTTGGGTGCCTTCTTGGCAGCGGTGTTTGCGGTCGTGTCTGCCGGCTGTTTGTCCGGGCTGGCGGTCGTGCTTTTGGCTGCGGCCTTCTTCGGGGCGGCGGCCTTGGCGGGCGTCTGGGTATTCTTCTGGGCTTTTTTCTTGGGGGCGGGTTTTGCTGCGGTCTTCTTGCCGGCGGTCTTCTTGGCCTTGCCGGTTTCGTTGCGTGTGGTGCCTTCCGTCGTGCTGGCCATACTCGGGCCCTCGTTGAATTGCGTTTGCGCATTGCCGTTGCACGTGGAAAATGACGCGCAACTCGGTACAACTATGGGAGCAGTTCGGCACTTTGTCCAGTGAACCAAGACACGTTTTTCGTGTTGCAAGCAACAGTCGGTTGCGCCATGTAACGGTCGCACTGACATGGGTCACGGAGTTGCGGCTGCGGGACTTTTTGGGGCATGCCTGCGCTACAATTTCGTGCGTATGACCGGGTTCGGTCACAGCTGTCGGAGGCCGGCGTTGCGATAGCACGCGCACAGGCGATCATGCGGGACTGGAACGTTGTCGTCACCGTGAGGGACAACCACTTCCGGAAGGCTCTGGAAGTGCTTGCCCCCATGGGCCGGACGGAGGCGACCGAGTTCTACAACGTGCTGGTCATGAAGGTCGAAGACCCCCGCGAAGTGCTCGAGGCGCTGCGACAGCGCATGCAAAGCGACGCTTCCGTCGCCGAAGCGGTCGCGCACCTGACCGCCATCGAGGACGCCTTCGTGTTCCAGTCGGCGGAGCAGTTCGAGACCGGGGCCCGCGCCGTGCTGCTGACACGGTTGGCCGAGCTGCGCGGCCACAGCTTCCATGTGCGGGTGCACCGGCGCGGCTTCAAGGGCAAGCTCTCCGGTCGGGACGAAGAGCAGCAGCTCGCCCGCTTTCTGTTGGACCGCCTCGCCGAGGCCGGCGAACCGGGTCCGGTGAAGTTCAATGATCCGGATTACGTGGTGCTGCTGGAAACGGTGGGCCAGCGTGCCGGTGTCGTATTCTGGTCGCGGGAAGCGCGCGGGCGCTATCCGTTCGTGTCGGTGGACTGACGACGACTTCCGGGGAGCGGGCCGCCGGCCGCGGTTGGGAAGGAGGTGGCACCATTCGCTGTGAACTGGTCTCCTGGCCGCAGATGTACGGTCTGGCCCGTCGGCTGGCGCTGGCGGTGCGCGCGGCCGGCCCGTGCCCCGATCTGATCGTGGCCATCGCCCGCGGCGGGTACGTGCCGGCCCGCATACTCGCCGACTTTCTCGATGTCATGGATCTCACGGACGTGAAAGTGGAGCATTATCGCGGCGCGCGCAGGGCGGGCGCCGCGGCCATCCGCTATCCACTGTGCGCCAAAGTGGATGGCCGGCGGGTGCTGGTGGTCGATGACGTGAGCGACACCGGCGATACGTTCGATGTGGCCCTGAAGCATATTCGGTCGCTGGGAACGCCGGCGTCGCTGCAGACTGCCGTGCTGCACCACAAGACGGTGGCGAGCCTGGAGCCGGATTTCCATGCCGCCGTAGTCAGCAACTGGCGGTGGATCATCTACCCGTGGGCGGCCATGGAAGACCTCACCGGCTTCGCCCGCGCGATGCAGCCCGCGCCGTCGACCGTGCAGGCGTTGGACGAGCACCTGCAGCGCGAGTACGGACTCGACGACGTGCCCCGTCAGTTGCTGGAGGACGTGCTGTCCCTGCTCAGGCCGACAGACGCCCGCTGACTTCCGGCGGCGCCTGGGGAGGAATTTCCGGCGGCTGGCCGGGGGGCTCTTCCGGGGGCGGTTCGGCAGGGGTTTCCGGCGGCCCTTGCGGCTCGATACCGGGCGGGACTTCGGGTTGAGGTTCTTCCGGTGGAGTGGCCGGCGGGATTTCCGGCTCGCCGGCCCCACGGGCCGATGGGTGCCGATCTTTCACGGGCATAAGCGGGTCTCCCGGCTCAGTAGTGCTACGCGGACGCGACTGGCGCTCCGTCCTGGACGTTCAGTGTACCGAGTGTACCCGGGCCGGGGAATCGGCGGCTGCCTGGCGGTGCTCGTCAGCGCGATTCGAACGCCAGGCAGCTGACCCGTTTGCCTGCGTGGCCGACGCTGATGGCTTCGGCGACGCACTCGAAATCCTGATTGTGCGTGCACCCGGTCACCTTGCAGGCGCCGACCCCGGCATCGCGCCGGGTTTCGCGAGTGTGCTTTAGCGCACCCAGGAAGGTGTCACATCCAGGGTGTGCGCCGTCGCCCACGGTGATGGCCCGGGCATGGCAGCGCTCGTCCACGTTGTATGCACAGGCACTGACGGAACATTCCGTCACCGGCGGCATTTCGATCGTCATCTTCATGGGCATATCCCTTGCGTGTGCTGCGGCCCCACTACGGGTCGGTAGCCTGAGACTAGCTGTCCGTCGGAGTCTGTCAAGCGCGCCCGGCCCTCGCATGCGCAGCCGGCGGGGGAGCGGAAAATCACCGCCGCCATGCCCGCAGAGATGTCTGCGGTCATAAATCTTTCACGGCATCGTCATACGCGTTTCATGGCGTGGTCGCATCGTACGGCAAGACCCAACCAGAGGCCCGATCCGTGAGCGAGGCCCGCGCCCTGTTTCAACGCATGGACGAGTACGAGCTGGCTCTGTGCATGCTCTGCAACCGCGCCTGTCACCGTCCGCGCGTTGAACGCACGTTCGCCCTGGTCAGCCGGCTGGGGGACGGATTGTTCTGGTATGCGGTGATGGCGGTGTTGCCGGTGCTTTACGGTCGCGCCGGCCTGATCGCCAGCGCCCATATGGCGGTGGCCGGCGGCCTGGGGGTGACGGCCTACAAGCTGTTGAAGGCGCGCCTGGTCAGGCAACGCCCGTTCGTCACCCACGGAAGCATCCGCAAAGGCACGGCGCCGCTTGACTGGTACAGCTTTCCTTCCGGCCACACGCTGCATGCCGTTGCGTTCTGCACCGTGGCCGTCGCCTATTTCGCGGTGCTCGCCTGGGTGCTGGTGCCGTTTGCGGCGGCGGTCGCCCTGTCGCGCGTCGTGCTGGGCCTGCACTACCCGACGGATGTGCTGGCCGGAGGCGCCCTGGGTGCGCTGCTGGCCGGCCTGGTCCTGCTTGTCTGAAGCCTCCTTCCACGTTCGGCCACTGTAGGGAGCCTGCCTTGCGGATCCTGATGATCTCCGATGTCTATTTCCCCAGAGTCAACGGCGTATCCACTTCCATCCAGACGTTTCGACAGGCCTTCGAGGCCCGTGGGCATACGGTCGCTCTGATTGCTCCGGATTACGGCCAGGCGGCCGACGACGGAGAAGATGTGCTGCGGATTCCATCCCGCCAGGTGCTGATGGATCCGGAAGACTTCATGATGAAACGGCGCTCCGTGGGGCGGCTGACCGATGCGTTAAGGGAACGGGACTTCGATCTGTTGCACATCCAGACGCCGTTCGTCGCACACTATGCCGGCACTGCGTTGGCGCGCCGGTTGGGCATTCCTCGGGTGGAGACCTATCACACATTCTTCCAGGAATACCTCTATCATTACGTGCCGTTTCTGCCCAAGAGCTGGATGCGCGAGGCGGCACGCAAATTTTCCCGCTGGCAGTGCAATGCCGTAGACGCGGTGGTGGTGCCCTCCAGTGCCATGCTGGACGTGCTCCGAGAGTACGGGGTGCGCAGCCCCATCGAGGTGATTCCCACCGGCCTTGCCGCCGGCCGCTACGAGCCGGGAGACGGAGCGCGCTTTCGGACGCGCTACGGCATACCGTCGAGTCGCCCGACCCTGGTGCATGTGGGCCGGGTGGCCTTCGAAAAGAACATCGGCTTTTTGTTGCAGGTGCTGGTGCGGGTTCGCGCGACGGTGCCCGAGGTGTTGCTGGTGATTGCCGGCGAGGGTCCGGCCCTGCGCCAGCTGCAGCAGCAGGCGGCGGACCTGGGTTTGCAGGAGCACGTGCTGTTCGTGGGATACCTGTCCCGGGATACCAGCCTGTCGGACTGCTACTGCGCCGCCGACGCGTTCGTGTTCGCGTCCAACACGGAAACCCAGGGGCTGGTGCTGATCGAGGCCATGGCTCAAGGGGTGCCGGTGGTGTCGACGGCCGTGCGCGGTACCAAAGACATTCTCAAGCCCGACTGCGGGGCGTTGGTGGCGCAAGAGGACGTGGAGGACTTTGCCGCCAAAGTGACCACCGTGCTCGGTGACGACGCGTTGCGTGGCGAACTGGCGGCCCAGGCCCGCAGCTACGCCCGGGAATGGTCGGACGACGCCTTTGCCGAGCGCATGCTCGGATTCTACCGTGACGTGATTCACGGCGCCGGCGCCTGCCAGGAAAGCTCTGCATAGAGCGCTGCAGCGCCGTTCGCCGCGTTGCACAGGGGCCCGGAACGCTCATTGAGCCCTCGCAAACTGCGCTTACCCGCCTCTTTGCGTGTTTTGACCGTCCGATCTGTCGACCTCTGCAGTCTTTTCCCGGTCGCTGTAGCTGGACCTGGATGGCGCGCCCACGCACAATCGGCCCATGGATGTTTCGGCCGGTCTGTTGATCGTTTTCGTTCTGGCGGTGGCCGGGATCGCCCTGCTGACCCTGGGGATACGCCGGTTGTGGCGCCGTCGTTTGCTCACCGGCGGCGGCCTGGGTCTGAGCGGTACGGTGCTGCTGCTGTCGGCCCTGGCGATGGGGCTGGCCGGCGCCCAGCTCTACACCTACCACAGACTGACCATGGAACAGCCGGTGGCGGTGCTGCGCTTCAATCGCATCGGCCCCCAGCACTACCGGGTGCTGTTGACCCAGCCGGGCATTGCAGCCCGGCATTTCGATCTGTACGGCGACCAATGGGAACTGGATGCCCGCGTGCTGAAATGGCGCGGTGTGGCGGTGCTGCTGGGCATGGACACGGTCTATCGGCTGGAGCGGCTCAGCGGACGTTACCAGAGCGTCGCCCGGGAGCGCAGCGGACCCCGTTCGGTCTACCGACTCGCCACCACTTCGGGACCGGACCTGTGGCGCCTGGCCGAGCGCTACCGGGGCTGGATTCCCTGGGTGGACACCGTCTACGGCAGCGCCACTTACATGCCCATGGCCGACCAGGCCGTCTACGACGTGAGCATCACCACCAGCGGACTGATCGCCAGACCGGCGAACACGCCTGCCCGGCAGGCCCTCGCCGCCTGGCGGTGACAGCCGCCCGGTCGCCGGAGCGACGTTCGGGGCGGCAAGGTAGGCAAGCCGTGGTGGGCAGGGCATCATGGCCCGAGGGCGGCACGAGATCGCGATCCCCGTGGAACAGCATCTGACCTTCGTACTGGTTCTGATCGGCGCCCTGGGCATTTTCGCCCAGTGGCTGGCCTGGCGCCTGCACGTGCCGGCCATCGTGCTGCTCCTCCTGGTGGGGCTGATCGCCGGACCCCTGGCGGGCTGGGTGCGGCCCACCAGCGACCTGGGCCCGTTGCTGCACCCGGTCATCAAGGTCGGCGTCGCCATCATCCTGTTCGAGGGCGGCCTGAGCCTGCGCCTGCACGAGCTCAAGCAGGCCGCCATCGGCGTGTGGCGGCTGGTATCCCTGGGGGTGGTGTGCAGTTGGGCACTGGGCACCGCGGCGGCTCACTATCTGGGCGCCCTGTCCTGGCCCGTGGCGCTGGTTTTCGGCGCCATCACGGTGGTTACCGGTCCGACCGTGATCCTGCCATTGCTGCGCCAGTCCCGTCTGCGCCGGCGCCCGGCGTCGTACCTGAAGTGGGAAGGCATCATCAACGATCCCATCGGCGTGCTGCTGGCAGTGCTCACGGTACAGTATTTCCTGGTGGCGGCGCCGCTGAGCGTGGGCGACATGGTGTGGCGCCTGGGGCTGGGTGTGGCGGTGGCGGCCGTGCTGGGATCGGCGGTCGGCTACGGCCTGGGCGAAGTCTACCGGCGGGGCTTCGTTCCCGAATACCTCAAAGGCCCCGGGGCTCTGGTGGTGGCGCTGGTGGTCTACCACCTCGCCAACCTGGTGCAGGACGAAGCCGGGCTGGTGGCGACCACCGTGCTGGGCATCGTGCTGGGCAACATGCGGCTGCCCGGTATCGGCGAGATGCGCCGCTTCAAGGAGTACATCGCCATCGTGCTGGTGTCGTCGGTGTTCATCATTCTCACCGCCGAGCTCGATCCCAGCATTCTGTTGCGACTGGACTGGCACAGCGCCGCCTTGCTGCTGGCCCTGCTGTTCGTGGTGCGGCCGGTGAGCGTGCTGGTGGCCACCGCCCGCACCGACGTGAGCTGGCAGGAACGGGCGCTGCTGGCGTGGATCGCGCCCCGCGGCATCGTGGCGGCCGCCATGGCCGGCGTTTTCGCGCCCGCCCTGGAAGCCCGGGGGTTCGGCGGCGCCGACCTGCTGCTGCCGCTGGTGTTCACCCTCATACTGACCACGGTGGTGCTGCACGGTTTCACCATCGGCTGGCTGGCGCGGCGCCTGGGGCTGAGCGCGGTGGGTCCCAACGGCGTGCTGATCGTGGGCGCCTCGTCCTGGACGGTGGGGTTGGCACAGGTATTGAAGGACCTGAAGATCCCCGTGCTGATCGCGGACACCTCCTGGCACCGCCTGCGCCGGGCCCGTCTTGCCGCCATCCCCGTCTACTACGGCGAGGTGCTCTCGGAAAGCTCGGAGGAAACCCTGGAGCTCAACGAAATGGGCTATCTGCTGGCGGCCACCGACAACGATGCCTACAACTCGTTGGTATGCGGCCATTTCGCCAACCAGCTGGGTCGCAACCGGGTGTTCCAGGTGCCGGTGGCCCTGGAGGAGACCGAATCCCGGCGTCTGCCCCGGGGCGTGCGCGGCTTGATCGCGCCGTCGGAGGATGCGCGCTACGAGGATCTGCTGGTGGACTGGTATCGGGGCTGGACATTCCAGAAGGCCACCCTTACCGACGAGTTCACCTACCAGGACTTTCTGGCCGCCCGCCCGGAGCGGTCGTTGCCGGTGCCCGTGTTGATGCTGGGTGAAGGCCGCAAGGTGCGTTTCAACTCCCAGGAGCAGCCCATCAGCCCGAAACCGGGGGATACGCTGGTCTGGTTCGGCGTGAAGGGCGAGAAGGTCAAACCCGCCCGTGCCGCCCCCGAGGGCGAGGTCCTGGCGGCCTCCGAAGCGACCCGTCCGGAGGGCTGACCCGTCGGCGCGCCGCCCGGCGCGGACCGCCAGACAGTGGTTCCACGTCTACGGATTACTGTATCTTTTGCCGGGTCCGCGGTTCAGCGGCGGGGCGTCCGTGCCGATACGCCTGCTGATGCACGGGGCCGACGGGCCGGTTTTGAGGGACCGGTCACATCGGTATCGGCGCCCCGTGGGACACAATGACCGCACATCGGATCGGGAGTGACAGGCAATGATCATCGGCACCCGCGGCACCTACTCGCGCGAGACATGGTTCGATCAATGCTTCCGCTTTCTCGGGCGTACCGCCCGCAGCTACCAGCGGACCTACGGTGCCTGGGTATGGCCGCTGCTGTTCGTGATATTCGCCGTCGCCCTCTATCTGACCGGCGGTGCGTTTGCCTATCAGCTGACCGGGCAGGCGCTTGCGCCGGCCGGCTCGGTGCCGGGCGGGGGCCCGCTGGCCGAGATGGGCGCCGCCGCGCTGGCATTCGCGGCCGCCCGGCATTTCGTACGGGTGGCGCTGCAGGCCGCTCCGGCCGGCAGCCGGCTGCGCTGGGAGACGCCCGTGGCCCAGGACCGTCTGGCCGGCGGCATCATGCTGGCGGTGGTGGCGGGCGTGCTGGTGCCGGTGTCGGCGGCGGCCGCCTTCGCGGCCCGTCCCCAGTTGGGGGGCGTGTTTGTGGCGGCCCTGGTCAGCGTGCTGGCCACCACGGTGAGTCTGCATCGATTGTACGCCCGGCGTGCCCAGATGGCGGCCGCTGCGCCGGCGCAAACGCCGCTGCCGGAGGCTCGCCAGAGCGCTTCGGAGCGCGGTCGCCCCGAACCGGCACCCGACCCGGCAGCGGTCGACAAGGCAGCATCGGTTTCGGAGGACCCCCAGGCATTTCTCGGTCGCTTGCGGAGTGCCGGCCTCAATGTGAAGGTGGCCAAGGCCGTCTATCTGGCCGGCTTGCGCAGCGAGCAGCAGTTGAGGGAAGCGAACGACGAGGCCTTGCTGGCCATCACCGGGGTCGGTCCCGCGACCGTGGCCAAGTTGCGGCGGTACCTGGCAAAGGACGACTGACCCATCTCCGCCCGCAGGGCTGTTTCAGCGTTTGCGATCCGGTGACAGCACCGCCATGGCGGCGTTCAGGGCCTGCAGGCGGGCGGTGTCGCCGCCCCGGTCCGGATGGTGCGCCATGGCGAGGCGCCGGTAGGTGCGCCTGATCTGCTGATCCTCCACCGGGTCGTTGAGGCCCAGCACCGCCAGCGCTTCCCGGCGCCGTTGATCGTTCGTCAGTCCCGCCCAGAAACGTCCCAGCATCCGATCCACGTCATCGCCGGTGGTGTCGGTCAGATTGTCCAGGTCCAGGTAGTAAGCGCGCAGTGGGTCCGGCTCGTCCAGCGCGGTTCCGGCCGGCGTCGTCCCTTCCCGCAACCGGATGCACAACGGACTGATCCGCAGCTGCCCGAGGCCCTCGCGGCACAGGCGTTGTTGCAGCCGATACAGGTGGTGAAACAGCAGGAAGTGGGCGCGGTACAGCGCCAGCGGTTGCTGGAAGACACTGTTGTCGAACCGCTCGTCGCCTCCGTCTGCGAGGATCTTGAACAGTTCGTGCTCGCTCACGCCGTCGGGGGCGTCCTGCAGGGCGCCAAGCAGGGCTTCGCCCAGGTCGTCGTCGGTGTCGGTTGGCATCAGGCAGTGTCCCGTTGACTATTTACCGCCCCATGGGCCCCTAACGGACCGGCAGCGGGTTTTCAGCGCCGTGCACGCCACCTTGACGTTGTACCGGGTCCTGGCGGTAGAAGGCGGTCAGTTGTGCGTACACCTGGGGGGCGTGGACCGACAGCAGCGCCGGTGCGGTGAAGAAGCATTCGCTCATCACCGCAAAGAATTCCGCCGGGTTCTCCGCGCCGTAGGGGTCGAACGGTTGGGGCAACTGGCCTTGCACCTGTCGCCGCAATTGCCGGTAGGCCGAAGACATCACAGCCGCCCATTGGTCGGTGCTCATGTCCGGATGCAGGGGCGGAAAGCCGTTGGCCTGTCCGGTGAGCATGTCCAGCTTGTGGGCCATTTCGTGAATGACCACGTTGGTGCCGGCCCCGAACGGTTCGGCATCCGGCATGGCGTCCGCCACCGACAGGATCACCGGTCCGCGTTCCCAGGCCTCTCCGGTCAGCACGCGCTCGGCAGCGTGCACCACGCCGGCTGAATCCATCTGCTGGTGGCGGGTCACGAACGCGTCCCGATAGCAGATGATGGAATACCAGCCGCGATAGTAGTCCAGGTCCAGGTTGAGAATGGGCAGGCAGGCCTGCACGGCGATGGCGAGCTGCATGGCGTCGGTGACGGTCAGTCCGCGGGCCCCATAGAACTGTTTTTCGTGCAAAAACAGAATGACCTGGTCGTGGAGCCGCCGCAGTTCGGCGCCCGACAGACCGTCCAACACGGTCAGTGTCGCCGTGACCCGCCGCCACAGCCCGGGTTCGACGGGATGGCGGCGTACGATCCGGCGACGCTGCCATTGCTTCAGGCGCTGCAGCATAACGGTTGACGGCGAGTGGGCGCGGGCAACATGACTCGGTTCTTTGTCGACGGGGATTCGCGGACCCTCCAAGCATTGTGCGCTGCCCGGCAGGCCGGGGCAAAAGGATCCGTACCGCGTCGGTGGGTGTGCGGCAGATGACTGCCGTCGTCTGTGTGCAACGCTTCTGAGGTCGCCGACAAAAGCGTTGCGATGGTCTAAGCTTGTGGCGTAATCTCAATTTAACGTTCGTTTCCCGCGTCTCCCCCGAACCGCAGCGCAAACCGACAGCGGCATGGCTCGGTCGACGTTTGATCGGCGGAGACAGGGACGAGCTCAGGAACGGTACGCGGGACATTGGCGTCGGATCGTCGCGCGACAGTGCAAGCCGATGTGCCGGTGGCTGCCGTGTTTCCCGGAGAACGGATCTTCAGAAGCCTTCCGGGTTCCGACCACAGCAGAGACAGGTACGATGAAATCGATCTATGTTGGCAACCTGCCATTCAGTGCATCCGATGAAGATATACGTACGCTGTTCAGCCAGTACGGCACAGTGCACGGGGTAAAGCTCGTCATGGACCGGGACACGGGACGGCCCCGGGGGTTCGGTTTCGTGGAGATGGAGGCCAGTGATGCCGCCACCGCCATCGAGCGGTTGAACGGCACGGAGTTCGGCGGCCGCACCTTGCGTGTCAATGAGGCCCGGGAACGGGCCGAGCGTGCACCGAGGCGTTCGCGCCCGGCATACTGATCCGCCGTCTGTGGGCGGCACTGCGACCGCAACCGGTCCGTTGCCGCCAGCCCATAGCGCCCCTACCGGTGAACGGCGATCGTCCCTGGTGCAGCGGTGATTGCCATACCGGATGCCCCCGCCAGGCAAGGCGTGCGGGCGTAAAGTGGAAATGCAGCTGACGGTCCGGTTGGTGCCGGCGACTGCGGAAGGCTTCAGCGCGATTGGGCGGCGGGCGGTTCGGGGTCCACGTCCCGGTAGTTCGCCTGCCGGAAGCGCGGCGTGCAGATGGCGTAGAAGACCAGGTCGTCTTTGCCCACGTTGGTGATCTGCTGCGGGACTTCCGCCGGAATGACCACCACATCGCCCGGCCCTACGGGCGTGGGTGCCAGCGCGCCCACCTGTACTTCCCCTTGTCCCGCGACGATCAGGTAGCGCTCCCGGGTGCCGACCAGGATGTGACGACGGGTTCTGACGCCGGGACGTACACGCGCACGGGCAATGGACGCATCGGGATCCTCGGCGTCGTTCCAACTTTCCAGTATCGCGCAGCGTTCCTCGGTTTCGAATTCCGCATTGGCGTCTGGCCTTACGATGCGTGGTCCCGCCACTTTTCCTCCCGGCGCTGAGCTTCGATCCCAGGGCGTACTGTCGCGGTGCGCGGGCGGTTTGTAAAGCGGGCGGCGGGTGGTCGGTCAGCAGGGTGCCGGTGGATCGGAAGGTGCCGTCATAGCATCCCGAAGGGCATTGAGCTCTCTGGCGCGATGCAGCAGGGCCGCATCTCCCTGTAGTGCTTCCAGATCCGCATGCTCACCGTCATGCAGGTCGTCCGCAGGCGTCGGTTGTCGGCCGAACCAGCCATGGGCAATCATCGCGCTCAACATGGAGAAGTCCTGGATGGGGCTTGGGCGACCATTGCACCACAGGGATGTAACAGATTCGTGACTTCGTAGCCCGCCTATTGCATCAGCCCGTCAATGCGCCGGGCGGCCCGATTCCCGTGCCGACCAGCGTTCGTGCAGGGCCGGCAGGTTCTTGCTGTGGGTGAGGATGACCACCTCGTCGCCGTCCTGCAGCTTGGCCTCCGCTTCGGGCAGCATGAACTTGTTATCGCGGTACAGGCAGATCACGCGGCTCTTCTCGGGAAGGCCCAGATCCTGGATGGGTCCCACATCCTCGCCATGGGCCACGAAAGAGAACACCCGGGCTTCGTCCTTGACCATGGTGGACAGCTCCAGCGGGTCCTGGCCGGCGACCATATCCGCCAGAAAGCGACCGATGGTACGGGTGGGGATGATGGTGTCCTCCAGGCCGAGCTCTATGCAGATATGTTCGAACGCCGGGTCTTCGATCTTGGTCACCACCCGCGAGAAGCCCAGGGACCGGCCTACCAGACTGGCGATGATGTTGGCCTGGTCGCTGGCGGTGAGACAGAACAGGAAGTCGGTATGCTGGGGGTCGGTTTCCCTCAGAATGGCCGGTTTGCTGCCGTCGCCATGAACGAACCCCGCGTCCAGTTCCCCGGTCAGGCCGTCGATCAACTCCTTGTCCCGCTCGATGATCACCACTTCAACGCCCCGGTTGAGCAGTACGCGGGCGGTCATGACGGTGAGGGAATTGGCTCCGATGAATACCGCCCTCATAGCGATTCGGTCCTCCGTCCGTGCCAGGTGCCGGGGAACAGCAGGATCAGCAATGCGATGATTTCCAGGCGTCCGAACAGCATGTCCGCCATCAATACGCCCTTCAGTCCCGCCGGCAGGTGGGGGCCCAGGATGCCCGCCGACAGCCCGACCGTGGCAGTGGCGGATACCACTTCGAACAGGGCGTCAATGGGAGCATAGCCCATCATGAGGAAGGGCAGCCATGACAGCAATATCACGGCGGCGAACAACACGATGACCAGCAATGCGCGGTTGATGTCGTCGGGGTCGAGTTTCTGTCCGCCCAGTTGGGCGGGCGCGACGGCGTGGGCGGGCATGGCGGCCCGTTTGAGCGCGTGTTGAACCAGGCGCAGGAACACCAGCAGTCGCAGCAGTTTGATGCCGCCTGCCGTGGAACCCACGCTGCCGCCCACCACCATGGACAGCAGCAACACCGCCTTCGCGTCGGCCGGCAGATGATCGACGGACAGGGAGGCGAAACCGGTGGTGGTCTGGGCAGACGCGCCCAGCAGAAAGCCGTGCAGGAGCGCCTGGCCGGTGGGCAACCCGGCGTGGCGCTGCAGAAGAAGCGTCATCAGTGCGCCGGTGATCAGGCAGCCCAGCACCAGGGCGCGCAGCTCCAGATCCCGAAAGGGCTCGCGCCAGTCGTGGACGCTGCGATAGTACAGGGGCAGGGAAACCGCGCCCAGAAGGGCCACGCCCATCAGTACGCCGCGGGTGGGCGTGGCCATGGCGGCCATGCTGTCGTTGAAAGTGGAGAAGCCGCCGGTGGACACGGCGGCCAGGGTCTGTGCGACGGCGGCGAAGGGGGCGAGTCCGGTGGCCACCAGCGCCAGCGCCCCGCCCGCGGTGAGCAACAGATAGACGGTCAGCACCCGGCGTGCGTGGGAGCGCGTGGTGGCCACCGTGTCCTCGGTGCCGGTGGCCTGCAGCAGACGGCGGGTGGCCAGCCGGTGCTCCATGAGCAGCGCCACCGACAGCACCACGATCCCCAGTCCCCCATACCACTGCATCCAGGCCCGCAGAAACAGGAAACCCCGCGGCTTGTCGGCAACGTGGGTGAGGGTGGTGAGGCCGGTGGTGGTGAT
>CAZNBB010000007.1:0-4556 GCA_964571225.1 uncultured Gammaproteobacteria bacterium | reverse complement strand
TCGATCCCCGGCGCGCTATCACCCCAATTGATGGGTGACGAACATGCCATACAGGGTGAGCAGGATTTCGATGACGATCAGAATGACGATATACCATTCCACCCGCAGGCTGCGTTTGGTCTGCAGCAACTCCAGCAACGTTTCGGCCGTGCGCGAGATGACATCCAGCTTCGCGTCAAGGGAGCGATGGCGCTCGTGCAGCTCGTACTCGTCCTCCAGGCGCAGGTAAAGCCGCTCGAGCTCCGGGCGTTCCCACAGCAGCTCGGGCTTGCCCCCCACTTCCACCCGGCCCACCATGGTGTGCTGCACAAGCAGCACGTCGCCGATCTGGCGCAGCAGTTCCTTGGACTGGCGCCCGCCCCGGCCGTGGCGCTGCAATTCCGCCGCCAGCGGTTCGATGCGGTCGAAGACCCGGGCGATGCGTGCCTCGTAATGGGCCAGCACCACGCTTTTGGCGAGGATGTCGGCCACCACCTGCAGACGTTCCACGCTGGGATCGTGGAGCCAGACGGTGCCGCTGCCGTCGACCCGTTCGGCGCTGTCGGGGTCGATGCCGAGCTCGGCGTCCTCGCTTTCAGGGTTCTCGAACGATTCGGTGACCAGGGTCTGCAGAGACTGCATGAAAGTGTGTTCTTCCATGGGCTGCAGCCCGAAAGTGACCACGGCGCCGTAGCGGAACACCACCGCGCAACCCTGTTCGCCGGCCTGTACCGCGAGCGGAGCGCTGGCCAGGCGATGGATGTCCTCCAACGCCCGCACGTCGATACGCTCACCGAGGAACACGGCCCGGGCCCGCAGGCGGGTCTTACCCGAAAATAGCGAGGCAGTCATAGTGCCAGGGATTCTGCCCCAAAGGCGTGGGCAATAAAAGCGACCGGCAGGCGCCTACCGCGCCGCGGGCGTGCTATGTTTTTCCATGAGGTCTGGAGCGGATTCGACGCTTGGGCAGGGAGGCTGCCATGTCCGTTGGGGAAATATGCGATCGCGAGGTGGTCGTCACCGGCCCGGACGCTTCCATTGCCGCTGCCGCCCGCCTGATGCGTGAGCATCATGTGGGTGATGTGGTGGTGGTCGAGGGTGCGGCCGACCGACCGGTACCGGTGGGTATAGTCACCGACCGTGACCTGGTAATCGAGGTGCTGGCCGAAGAGGTGGCTCCCGACTCGGTGACCGTACGTGACGTGATGAGCGACCGGCTGCTCACCGCTCGGGAGCAGGACGGGCTTTGGGAGTCCCTGGGACGCATGCGTGCCCGCGGGGTGCGCCGCATGCCGGTTGTGGACGGGCAGGGCGCGCTGGCGGGTATTGTCACGGTGGACGATCTGCTCGATCTGCTGGCCGGGGAGCTGGCCGACCTGGTGAAGCTGGTGGGTCGGGAACGCGAGCGCGAGCAGGCCAACCGCCAGTGAAGCGGGTCAGGCCCAGGCGCGGCGCAGGGCCTGGCAGTCGCTGATCAATGCGGCAAGACCCTGCAGGTGCTGACGCACCGTGAACCGACGGGCCACCAGCCGTCTGCCTGCTTCGCCCAGCCGGCGACGGTAGTCGGGACTGGACAGCAGCAGCTCCAGTGCCTCCGACAGGCTTTGGCGATCGTCGGGCGGCACCAGCAGCCCGGTTTCGCCGTGTTCGATGCAGCACCGCACACCGCCGGCATCCGAGGCCACCACTGCCGCGCCGTGGCGCAGTGCTTCGGTGGTCACTTCACACAGGGGATTCGGCCACAGAGACGGCACCACTACCAGGTCGGCGTCGCTGTAGAGCTTGGCCAGGTCCTGACGTCCCAGGCCGCCCACATGGCGGATCTCCAGAAAGGGATTGTGAAGCTCCGCTTCCCGGGCCGACTGCAGACATTTCCACCAGTAGCCGGAATCGCGTATCGCGCCGGCGATGGTGAACACGATATTTTCGTCGCTCTGGGTGTGGCCCAGGGCTTCGATGGCCACGTGCAGACCCTGCTCGTGACGTATGTCACCGCTGAACACCACGTTGACCGCATCTTCGTTTTCGCGCGCCTGCCGGCTCGCCAGGGAGTAAGGCAGCTGGCGGGGGAGTACGTGGATGCGTCCGCGTACGTCGGGCAGATTGCGGGCGATGCTGTCGCGCATGAACTCGCTGACCACCGTCAGGGCGTCCACGCGCCGCGCCGCCTGCAGCAACCTGACCCGCTGCGCCAGATCGTCGGCGTCGTAGGCGGATTCACTGTGCCGGGCCCGGCAGCGTCCGTTGCGGGCGTGCCAGAGGCAGTCCTCGGACAGGGCCTGCTCGCAGACCGGTTTGCGCACCCCTTCCCAGGCCCGCAGCCCGGTCAGGCAGGTCAGAGTATGGTCGTGAACGTACCAGAGCAGAACGTAGCGTCGGTCGTCGGCGTCCAATTGCCGAATCACCTCGGGGTCGTGTACACGGTGCACGTACACCACCTGCGGGTCGATCTCGTCCAACGCGGCAGCCAGTTCCTGCCCCGCCGGGGCGTCCCACTGGCCCGGAACGGCCAGCGGCGCGATCTGTCGGTGAGAGCGCAGTCCATCCGGCAACGCCCCGTCGCGACGGCCGTAGATCAGGTGGGACTCGACAGTCATGGGCAGCAGGGACTTGGTGACGCTGTCGATGTACTGCTCTGCCGAGCCGTTGAGCCCGCCCACGTCGGTGATATGGACGATGCGCTGGGCATGTTGGAACAAACCGGTGGTGGGGCGGTTGCGAAATAAAACTGCCGATAGCGCGCGAGCCATCATGGGTCGACCTCCTTGCATGATGGCACCCTATCAACCACTTATTGCAGCTTTGTGACGTCGAGCATCCCGGTTGCTGATGCAATAGGCGGGTTAAACCCTCGGGATAAGGCCGGCTTCAGAGCAACAGGCGGCGGCGCGCCAGGATAACCGCCAGGTAGTAGCCGGCCAGGGCATAGGCAAGCAGCACTGCCACGTGCAGCGCCGCGTGGTGCACGGGACCACCCGCGATCAGCGGACGCACCAGTTCCACGGCGTGGGTTAGCGGCAGCACCTGCACGAAACCCTGTACCGAAGGCGGCAGGGTGGTGATGGGATAGAACACGCCGCACAGCATGAACATGGGCGTGACGGCCAGGGCGAAATAATAGTTGAAGAAATCGTAGCCGGGGGACAGGGCGCTCATGACGATGGCCGGACCGGCAAAGCACAACCCGGTGAGAAAGATCACCGGCAGGGCGAGCAGCGCGCTCCAGCTGCCGATGGCTCCCAGCATGGCCGCCACCGCCAGGATCGCCAGCCCGCTGATCAGGCTCTTGGTGGCGCACCAAAGGGTTTCGCCGGCGAGAATGTCGTCCAGATCCACGGGTGTGGTGAGGATAGCGTCGTAGGTCTTCTGGGGCACCATGCGTGTGTAGACCGAATACATGCCCTCGAAGGTGGCGGTGGTCATGGCGGACGACGCGACGATGCCCGAGGCGAGGAAGGTCATATAGGGCATGCCCGACATGTCGCGGATGAAGAATCCGAGACCATAGCCCAGCCCCAGCAGATAGAGGGTGGGCTCGCCGAAGTTCATCACCAGGGCCGGCCCGAGCAGCTTGCGCCACACCAGGATATTGCGGCGCCACACGATGAGCGCCTGACGGCGCAGGCGGGGGATGCGACTGTTCGACACGGTTTACTCCCGCAGGTCGTGGCCGGTAAGCTTGAGGAACACGTCTTCCAGGTTGGCCGGCCGGTGCAGATAGGTCAGGCCCTGGTCCGCGCGCAACAGCTCGATGGCCGGGGCCGCGTCGCGGGTGTAGCAGTAGACGGTATCCCCCACGGTTTCCACCCGGCAGCCGTCGCCATCGGAGAGAGTGGCGGCCACGGCCTGGCTTGCGGATCGTATCTCCAGCACCTGGGGCTCCACGTGGCGCTCCACCAGGGCCGCGGGGCTGCCCCGGTCCAGAATGACACCGCGGTCCATAACCACCAGTTCGTCGCACAGGCGTTCGGCTTCCTCCATGTAATGGGTGGTCAGCAGCAGTGTCTTGCCCCGCCGGACCAGTTCCCGCAGTCGCTGCCAGATCATGTGCCGCACCTGGGGGTCGAGACCGGTGGTGGGTTCATCCAGCACCACCAGCTCCGGATCGTTGATCAGCGCGCGGGCGATGGTCAGGCGTCGTTTCATGCCCCCTGACAGGGATTCGGTCTTGGCGCCGGCCCGGTCGGTGAGTCCCACGAAGGCCAGCAGCTCGGCGCTGCGGGCGCTCAACTGCGAGGGGGCCATCCCGAAGTAGGAACCGTACACCAGCAGGTTCTCCAGGACCGTGAAATCGGGGTCCAGGTTGTCGGTCTGGGGCACCACCCCGATGCGCGCCCGCACCCGGCGGCCCTGCGCCGGCATGGGCTGACCGAACACCTGCAGCGAACCACCGCTGGGCGGTGACAGTCCGAGAATCATGCGCAGGGTGGTGGTCTTGCCGGCGCCGTTGGGTCCCAGAAAGCCGAAGCAGCGCCCCGCCGGCACGGTGAAATCGATGTCGCGGACCACCGGCTGTTGATTGAAGCGCTTGCTAAGCCCGCGGGCTTCGATGATGTCTGCCATGCATGGCTCCCTGC
>CAZNBB010000006.1:46664-62977 GCA_964571225.1 uncultured Gammaproteobacteria bacterium | reverse complement strand
TGGCGATCTCCTTGCGACCCCAGTCCGCCAGACCGATGTCGGCGACCTTGTAGTCCACGCCAGGGTTTTCCACGGCTTGCGTGCTCATAATGCTTCTCCCTCGCAGGACGCCACGGAGGACGCCCCGTTGTTTGTTTTTGGCCTGATCCGGTTTCCGGAGCCGGTTCAGATGCCGGCTGCTTCCCGCAGGACCTCGGCCTTGTCGGTGCGTTCCCAGGTGAACTCCGGCTCCTGACGCCCGAAGTGCCCGTAGCTGGCCGTCAACGAATAGATCGGGCGCAGCAGATCCAGCATCTGGGTAATGCCTCGCGGGCGCAGGTCGAAGTGTTCGCGCACCAGTTCCACCAGCCTCTCTTCGCCCAGTTTTCCGGTCCCGAAGGTGTCCACCATGATGGATGTCGGGTCGGCGACTCCGATGGCATAGGAAACCTGGATCTCGCAGCGCTCGGCCAAGCCGGCGGCGACGATGTTCTTGGCCACATAGCGGGCGGCGTAGGCGGCTGAGCGGTCCACCTTGGTCGGGTCCTTGCCGGAGAAGGCGCCGCCGCCGTGGCGGGCCATGCCGCCGTAGGTGTCCACGATGATCTTGCGGCCGGTGAGGCCGCAGTCGCCCACCGGTCCCCCGATCACGAAACGGCCGGTGGGGTTGATGTAGAAACGGGTCTCCTTGGTGATCCACTCCGACGGCAGCACCGGCAGAATGATCTCGTCCATCACCGCTTCGCGCAGGGTCTCCTGACTGATGTCCGGTGCATGTTGGGTGGACAGCACCACCGCTTCGATGCCGCTGGGCTTGCCCTCGCTGTAGTGAAAAGTCACCTGACTCTTGGCGTCCGGCCGCAGCCAGGACAGCGCTCCGCTCTTGCGTACCTCGGACTGGCGCTGCACCAGCCGGTGGGCGAAGGTGATGGGGGCGGGCATCAGCACATCGGTTTCGTTGGTGGCGTAGCCGAACATCATGCCCTGGTCGCCGGCACCCTGGTCCAGGGCCTCTTCCCGGTCCACGCCCTGGGCGATATCCGGAGACTGCTTGCCGACCGCGTTCAGTACCGCACAGGTTTCCCAGTCGAACCCCATGTCTGAGCCGTGATAGCCGATGTGGCGCACCGTGCGTCGGACCACCTCTTCGTAGTCCACCCAGGCATTGGTGGTGATCTCGCCGGCCAGGCAGACCATGCCGGTCTTGATCATGGTCTCGCAGGCGACGCGGGCGCCGGCATCCTGCTCCAGAATGGCGTCCAGGACGGCATCGGAGATCTGGTCGGCAACTTTGTCGGGATGACCTTCGGAGACCGACTCCGAGGTGAACAGGTGTTTGGTGGCCATCAGGCGCCTCGTGATGGAAATGACGTAGAAAGTCAAAGCGCTTAAGTGTACCCGGATGCGTGCAGATGTCCACGTCGGCACCCCGTCATACGCCGTGGGCGCCGGGAAGCCTCGCTCTGTGCGTGGGAATGGGGGAGGGCGGTGACACCCGCGGCCAAGCATCTGATATTCTGTTCATGGCCCGGCAGTCCGGGCCGCCCCTGGGAACCGCTTCGACAGGAGGGTGCGATGGTCAGCCTTCAGACGCCAATCTGTGATTTCGGCCGTCCGGCGCCGCAGTTCGCGTTGCCGGACGTGGACGGCAGGATCTGGACCCTGGATGACTGCAAGGGGGACAAGGGGCTGCTGGTCATGTTCATCTGCAATCACTGTCCCTACGTAAAAGCGATTCGTGACCGGCTGGTGCGCGACACCCGGGAGCTGCTGGCGCACGGGGTGCGCAGCGTGGCCATCATGTCCAATGATCCCACCGATTACCCCGAGGACGCGCCGGAGAACATGAAGAAGGTGGCGCAGGAGTACGACTTCCCGTTTCCGTACCTGCTGGATGCCAGCCAGCAGGTGGCGCAGGCCTACGGCGCCGTCTGCACCCCGGATTTCTTCGGGTACAACGCCGATCTGGAACTGCAGTACCGGGGGCGGCTCGACGCCAGCCGCAAGGAGGCCGCACCCCAGGACGCCCGCCGGGAGCTGTTCGAAGCCATGGTGCAGGTGGCGAACACCGGGCAGGGCCCGCAGGATCAGACTCCCAGCATGGGCTGCTCCATCAAATGGAAGGAGGAACTCGCCGGGGCGTGACGGCTGCGCCCCGGGGAGACGGCCCACGCGCCATGGCGACCGAGGAACGCTTCTACCGGCCCGATGAGATCGGGCGCGAGCCCCATCGGCTGCCGGCCGCCATCTACAACCTCGCGTACCTTCTGCTCAAGCACAGCGGCGGCGACTGCCTGTTCGTGCCGATCCGGTCGATCCAGTACATGGCGGTCCTGGACGCCGAAGAGATCATATTCGTCGACCGGGAAGCGAGGTCCCTGATCGAGCTGTCCTGGCAGAATTTCCGACCCCAGGACCGGCAAACCCTGGAGGAGCCGGTTCCCTACCAGGCCGTGCTGTACCGCGACAAGGCCAGGGAAACCCTGCGCCATCTGCAGACCGAATTCTTCAAGGCGCTGCGGCAGCTGGAAAGTCGCGTGCGCACCTCCACCGCCCAAACGGCGGATGTCGTGCCCTGGCCGGGACGCCGCCCCTGATCGCGCCTTTCTGCGCAACCAATTGATAAATGGTGTTTAGCTGCGGCTTGAGCGGCATGCGCCGCGGGGCCGGTCGGCGCCGCTGCCGGCGCCCTTGACGGGGCCCGCTATTGCCCCGACCGGGTATCTGGGTGAAAATATCGCGCTCGATGCAGCCGGGGGGAGTCGGAACGCCTCGGAATACAACGTCGGACAGGCCGCTGCGCGTGCCTCGGTCCGCACCGGATACCTGATACCAAAGCCTCAGGGTGGTGATGTGCCGCGCCGCTTGAGGCTTTTCGTCATAGACGGCCCGTGCAAGGCGAGTTCCCCGGCGCCGAGGGAACAGCGCGCAGGCCACGCCGCCGGGTCCAGCCCACACCCGGATTGGGCGCCGCCACGGTATGTCCTGCCGCGGCAACAGAAGAATTGAGCAATCAAACTTTAGGAGAGACCGATGCCCTCGCGCAGAGAGTTAGCCAATGCCATCCGAGCCTTGAGCATGGATGCCGTCCAGAAAGCTAAGTCCGGCCACCCGGGCGCCCCCATGGGAATGGCGGATATCGCCGAGGTGCTGTGGAATGATTTCCTCAAGCACAACCCGGCCAATCCCCACTGGGCGGATCGTGACCGGTTCGTGTTGTCCAACGGCCACGGCTCCATGCTGATCTACTCCCTGCTGCATCTCACGGGCTACGACCTGCCCATGGAGGAGATCAAGAACTTCCGGCAGCTGCATTCCAGGACCCCCGGGCACCCGGAGTACGGCTATGCGCCCGGCGTGGAAACCACCACCGGCCCCCTGGGCCAGGGCATCACCAACGCCGTGGGCATGGCGATTGCCGAAAAGGTGCTGGCCGGCCAGTTCAACCGCGACGGCCACCACATCGTCGACCACTACACCTACGTGTTCCTGGGCGACGGCTGCCTGATGGAAGGCATTTCCCATGAGGCCTGCTCGCTGGCCGGCACCCTGGGTCTGGGCAAGCTGATCTGCTTCTACGACGACAACGGCATCTCCATCGACGGGCATGTGGAAGGCTGGTTCACGGACGACACGCCGAAGCGCTTCGAGGCCTATGGCTGGCATGTGGTGCGCGGGGTGGACGGACACGACGCCGACGCGGTTTCCAAGGCCATCCACGAAGCCAAGTCCGTCAACGACAAGCCCACCATGATCTGCTGCAAGACCGTGATCGGCTACGGTGCCCCCAACCTGTGCGGCAGCCACGACTGCCACGGCGCCCCCCTGGGCGACGACGAGATCAAGGCCACCCGCGAGAACCTGGGCTGGACCCATGATCCGTTCGTCATCCCGGACGAAATCTATGCCGGCTGGAACGGCCGCGACAAGGGCGCCAACGCCGAGCAGAGCTGGAACGAGAAGTTCGCCGCCTACAAGGCCGCCTTCCCGGACCTGGCCGCCGAGTTCGAACGCCGCATGGCCCGCGAACTGCCCGCCGATTGGGCCCAGAAGGCCGGCGAGTTCATCGCCAAGGTGAACGAGAAGGGCGAGACCATAGCCTCGCGTAAGGCCTCCCAGAACACGCTGAACGGCTACGGCCCGCTGCTGCCCGAGTTCCTGGGCGGCTCCGCCGACCTGGCCGGTTCCAACCTGACCATCTGGTCCGACTCCAAGGGCGTGAGCAATACCGTCTCGGACGGCAACTACATCTACTACGGTGTGCGCGAGTTCGGCATGTCGGCGATCATGAACGGCATCGCGCTCCATGGCGGCTTCATTCCCTACGGCGCCACCTTCCTGATGTTCTCCGAGTATGCCCGCAACGCCCTGCGCATGGCGGCGCTGATGAAGGTGCCCAGCATCTTCGTCTATACCCACGACTCCATCGGTCTGGGCGAAGACGGCCCCACCCACCAGCCCATCGAGCAGACCGCGACCCTGCGCATGATTCCCAACATGTCGGTGTGGCGTCCCTGCGACGCGGTGGAATCGGCAGTGGCCTGGAAGCGGGCCATCGAGCGTGCCGACGGCCCCAGCTGCCTGATCTTCTCGCGCCAGAACCTGCCCCATCAGGAACGCAGCGCCGACCAGATCGAAGCCATCGCCCGCGGCGGTTACGTCCTGCAGGACTGCGACGGCGCGCCCGAGGCCGTGATTCTGGCGACCGGCTCCGAGGTGGCGCTGGCGGTGGGTGCGGCCGAGCAGTTGAACGCCCAGGGCAACAAGGTGCGGGTGGTCTCCATGCCGTCCGCCGACATGTTCGACGCCCAGGATGCCGCCTACCGTGAGTCGGTGCTGCCCAAGGGCGCGGCCCGGGTGGCCGTGGAAGCCGGCGTCACCGACTACTGGCGCAAGTACGTGGGCCTGGAAGGCGCCGTGGTGGGCATCGACCGCTTCGGCGAATCGGCCCCCGCCGGCGAGCTGTTCAAGGAATTCGGTTTCACCGTGGACAACGTGGTCAAGGCCGTCAAGAGCGTGCTTTGACCCGATAGCGAATTCGGCCGCCCAGCGTCGCGCCGAGCGGTGAATTTCCTGAAGGCACAATTAAAGCTACGGAGAGAGAGATGGCAATTAAAGTCGGTATCAATGGCTTCGGCCGCATCGGCCGCATGGCGTTCCGCGCCGTGGCCCGCGATTTCAGCAGCGACATCGAGGTCGTCGGCATCAACGACCTGCTGGACCCCGAGTACCTGGCGTACATGCTGCGCTACGATTCCGTGCACGGCCGCTTCCAGGGCGACATCTCGGTGGACGGCAGCACGCTGATCGTCAACGGCAAGAAGATCCGCCTCACCGCCGAGCGCGATCCGTCCAACCTGAAGTGGAACGAAGTCGGTGCCGACATCGTCATCGAATCCACCGGCCTGTTCCTGACCGAAGAGACCTGCCAGAAGCACATCGACGCCGGTGCCGGCAAGGTGGTGCAGAGCGCCCCCTCCAAGGACGCTACTCCGATGTTCGTGTACGGCGTCAACCACGAGACCTACAGCGGCCAGAAGATCGTGTCCGCCGCGTCCTGCACCACCAACTGCCTGGCTCCGGTCGCCAAGGTGCTCAACGACAACTGGGGTATCAAGCGCGGCCTGATGTCCACCGTGCACGCCGCCACCGCCACCCAGAAGACCGTCGACGGCCCGTCCATGAAGGACTGGCGGGGCGGCCGCGGTATCCTGGAGAACATCATCCCGTCCTCCACCGGCGCCGCCAAGGCGGTGGGCAAGGTGCTGCCCGAGCTGAACGGCAAGCTCACCGGCATGGCCTTCCGCGTGCCCACCTCCGACGTGTCCGTGGTCGATCTGACCGCCGAGCTCGTCAAGGGCGCCAGCTATGACGATATCTGCAAGGCCATGAAGGCCGCTGCCGAGGGCGAGCTCAAGGGGGTGCTGGGTTACACCGAGGACAAGGTGGTCTCCACCGACTTCCGGGGCCAGAGCACGCCGTCGATCTTCGATGCCGGCGCCGGCATCGCCCTGGACGACACGTTTGTGAAGATCGTCTCCTGGTACGACAACGAGTACGGCTATACCTGCAACATGCTGCGCATGGTGTGCCACGTCGCCGGCTGAGCGACGGAGCTGACGGGAGGGGGCGATGTTCGCCCCCTCCTTATTCTTGCCCAGGAAGAGAACCATTCGCCAAGCGGCCGCGAGCGCGTTTGGCCAATCGTTTTCCCGCATTGAGCTTTAGTTTGAGGAGCAGATCATGTCCGTACTGAAGATGACCGACTTGGATCTGGCCGGTAAGCGTGTCCTGATCCGCGAGGATCTCAATGTCCCGGTCAAGGACGGCAAGGTGACCAGCGACAAGCGCATCCGGGCCAGCATGCCCACCATCGAACATGCCATGAAGGCCGGCGCCAAGGTCATGCTGATGTCCCATCTCGGCCGCCCCGAGGAAGGCGCCTACGACGAGGCCGCATCCCTCAAGCCGGTGGCCGATCATCTGGGCGAGTTGCTGGGCAAGCCGGTGCGGGTCATCAAGGATTACCTGGATAGTGCCCCGGAGATCGCCGACGGCGAGGTGGTGCTGCTGGAGAACGTGCGGTTCAACAAGGGCGAGAAGAAGAACGACGAGGCGTTGTCCAAGAAGTACGCCGCCCTGTGCGACGTTTATGTCATGGACGCCTTCGGCACCGCCCACCGGGCCCAGGCCTCCACCCACGGCGTGGCCCAGTACGCGCCGGTGGCGTGCGCCGGTCCGCTGCTGGCCGCCGAGCTCGACGCCCTGGGCAAGGCCCTGGACAATCCCAAACGGCCCATGGTGGCGATCGTGGGCGGCTCCAAGGTGTCCACCAAACTGACGGTGCTGGAGTCCCTCTCCACCGTCGTCGACCAGCTCATCGTGGGCGGCGGCATCGCCAACACCTTCATCGCCGCCTGCGGCCACAATGTGGGCAAGTCCCTGTACGAGGCCGATCTGGTGGACGAGGCCAAGCGCCTGATGGAGGCCGCCAAGGCCAAGGGTGGCGAAATCCCCGTGCCTGTGGACGTGATCGTGGGCAAGGAGTTCTCCGAAACCGCCGCCGCCACCACCAAGAAGGTGGATGAGGTGGCCGACGACGACATGATTTTCGACGTGGGTCCGGAGACCGCGTCCCGTTACGCCGACATGCTCAAGAATGCCGGCACCATCGTCTGGAACGGACCGGTGGGCGTGTTCGAATTCGACCAGTTCGGCGAGGGCACCAAGGCCATGGGCCTGGCCATCGCCGACAGCGCGGCGTTCTCCATCGCCGGCGGCGGCGATACCCTGGCCGCCGTGGACAAGTACGGCATCGCCGATCGGGTCTCGTACATTTCCACCGGCGGCGGCGCGTTCCTGGAGTTCCTCGAGGGCAAGAAGCTGCCCGCCGTGGCGATCCTCGAGGAGCGGGCAAAGGCATAGTGGCCCGGAAGGGAGGGCTTCGGCCGCGATCGGACATGCGCGCCCATTGAACGTCATCGCGACTGAAGTCGCTCCTGCTAAAGAAGATACGCAGTCATGCTGAGACGAACCAAGATTGTCGCCACCCTAGGGCCGGCCACCGACGACGCCAAGGTGTTGGATGAGGTGATTCAGGCCGGGGTGGACGTGGTACGGGTCAACTTTTCCCACGGTAGTCCGGAAGAGCACATCAAGCGTTCGGAAACGGTGCGCAACCGCGCCCGCGCCCACGGTCGCCAGGTGGGCGTGTTCGCGGATCTGCAGGGTCCCAAGATCCGTATCGACCGGTTCAAGGACGGCAAGGTGGATCTGGAAGAGGGCTCCCGCTTCATTCTCGATGCCCGCCTCGGTACCAATGACGGCACCGTCGAAAGGGTCGGCCTGGCCTACAAGCAGCTTCCCGAGGACGTGAGCCGCGGGGATACCCTGCTGCTGGATGACGGCCAGATCGTGCTCTGGGTCGAGGAAGTACGCGGCGCGGAGATTGATTGCCGGGTAGTGGTCGGCGGGGTGTTGTCCAACAACAAGGGCATCAACCGCCAAGGCGGCGGGTTGTCCGCCAAGGCGATCACCGACAAGGACCGCGCCGACATCAAGGTGGCGGCGGAGATGCGCGCCGACTACGTTGCGGTGTCCTTTCCCCGCACGGCCCAGGATATCCACGAGGCCCGCGAGCTGTTCCGGCAGGCGGGCGGCAACGGCGGCATCGTGGCCAAGATCGAGCGGGCCGAGGCGCTGAACGCGATCGAGGAGATCATCGAGGCCGCGGATGTAATTATGATTGCCCGCGGCGATCTGGGTGTGGAGATCGGCGACGCCGAACTGCCCGCCGTGCAGAAGCGCATCATCCAGGTGGCCCGCAACATGGACAAGGTGGTCATCACCGCCACTCAGATGATGCAGTCAATGGTGGAGAGCCCCATCCCCACCCGCGCGGAAGTGTTCGACGTGGCCAATGCGGTGCTGGACGGGACCGATGCCGTGATGCTGTCGGCCGAGACGGCCACCGGCAAGTACCCGGCCCGGGTGGTGGCTGCCATGGATCGTATCTGCCGCGGCGCCGAGCGCCAGCGCATCGACATGGGCATGGAGCGGCGTACCCAGCCCATGTTCACCAGCATCGACGAGGCCATCGGCAAGGCGGTCATGTACACCGCCAACCACCTGGGCGTGAAGGCGATCGCCGCATTGACCGAGTCCGGTGCCACGCCCCTGTGGATGTCGCGCATCAGCTCCGGCATACCGATCTACGCCTTGACGCGTCATGTGGAGACGCGTAGAAAAGTAACCCTTTACCGGGGGGTCTACCCCGTCAGCTTCGATGTGACCAGCACCAACCACGCCGAGGTGAACAAGGAAGCGATCGAGGAACTCATGCGGCGTGGGGCGGTTCGCGACGGGGACCTGGTGATCATCACCAAGGGCGACCTGATGGGGGTTCACGGAGGGACCAACGCCATGAAGATCATTCGTGTGGGCGAGCATGAAAGGGCGCTGGCCTAGGGCCTGTTTCCGGGTCCCTAAGTCCACACTACCAGTACAGGTGAATTTCCCCCAGCGGGCGGACTAGAATCTGGCTCCCAGGCCGCCGCCGCCGGGCGCCCAGACAGACAACACAACATCGCGAAAGCCTCAAGGAGAGCACAATGGCCCTGATATCCCTGCGTCAGCTGCTGGATCACGCCGCCGAACACGGCTATGGCGTGCCCGCATACAACGTCAACAACATGGAGCAGATGCATGCCATCATGCAGGCTGCCGCCGAAACCGACAGCCCGGTGATCGTGCAGGCATCGGCCGGTGCCCGCAGCTATGCCGGCGCCCCGTTCCTGCGTCATCTGATGCAGGCGGCCTCCGAGCAGTATCCGCATATTCCGATCGTCGTGCACCAGGATCACGGTGCCTCGCCGGGCGTGTGCCTGCGTTCCATCCAGCTGGGTTTCACGTCCGTAATGATGGACGGCTCGCTGATGGAAGACATGAAGACGCCTTCCACCTACGAGTACAACGTGGAAGTGACCCGCAAGGTGGTGGACATGGCCCACGCCGGCGGCGTGTCCGTCGAGGGCGAGCTGGGCTGCCTGGGTTCTCTCGAGACCGGCATGGCCGGCGAAGAGGACGGTTCCGGCGCCGAGGGCAAGCTGAGCCACGACCAGCTGCTGACCGATCCCGAGCAGGCGGCGGATTTCGTCAAGCAGACCGGCGTCGACGCGCTGGCCATCGCCATCGGCACCTCCCACGGTGCCTACAAGTTCACCCGCCCGCCGACCGGCGACATCCTGGCCATCGAGCGCATCAAGGAGATTCACGCCCGCATTCCGGATACCCACCTGGTCATGCATGGTTCCTCCTCGGTGCCCCAGGAGTGGCTGAAGATCATCAACACCTACGGCGGCGATATGGGCGAGACCTACGGCGTGCCCGTGGAAGAGATCCAGGAAGGTATCAAGCACGGCGTGGTGAAGGTCAACATCGACACCGATCTGCGTATGGCCTCCACCGGCGCGGTGCGCAAGTTCCTGGCGGAGAACCCCAAGGAATTCGATCCGCGCAAGTGGCTGAAGGCCTCCACCGCCGGCATGAAGGAAGTCTGCAAGGCCCGTTACGAGGCCTTCGGAACCGCCGGCAACGCCTCCAAGCTCAAGGCGGTCGACCTGGAAGCCATGGTTGCCCGTTACCAGTCCGGAGAACTGGATCCGCGGGTGAACTGATCCGTCGGATCACCGGGAATCAAAAAAAGGGCGGCTTCGGCCGCCCTTTTTCTTTACCGGCCGGCAGTAGGCACAAATGCTACAGCGTCTGCGACACACCACGGCGTCGAAACGTCGGCCTCAAGCTTCCAGCGGCCCACCGGCCTGCCGGGACGGATTCGCTGCCCTGTGAGCGGTGCTTCCCCGCCGTGGGACCTTGACCTGCCCGCCTGGGTGCAGTGGGTGGCCCAGGACGAAGACGGCGCGTTGTGGGGGTACGAGGTCGAGCCGTTGCGCCACGACCATGGCTGGTACGAGAACGAGGTTGGGCGATGCGTCAAGCTGGAGCAGGGCCTGCCGGAGTCGAGGTGGAAGGACAGTCTGCAGCGCAGGCCGCCCTCTGCCGGTGGCCATTGAATGGCGCCGGACGTTGCGGTGGTCCGGAACCGGTTCCGACGCGTCGCTTGGCAGCGTTTCAATTTCGGGTCTTGAACCAGCCGGTGATGCTCAAACGGTCCCGCCGAGCCGGTAAGACCTCATGGTGGAATCGCTCGCTTAGAAAGACAGCCAGAGTGCCCCCCTGGGGCAGTACATCCAGGTGAGGGTCAGTCCCGTTTTCCCCCAGGTACAGACGCAATTGCCCGCAGTCTTGCGCCTGCCAGTCCTCGTTCAGATAGAGGATGCACGAAACCACCCGGTCCTGGGCGTCCCTGAACTGATCCAGGTGCTTGAGGTAGAACGTTCCGGGTTCATAGACGGTGGCATGGCCCTCGAAGCTGTACAGACCCAGAAACAACTGTCGGTTCAGGGCCTGGCGCAGCCGCTCCAGCATATGAAAATAGCGGGACTGGGCGTGGGAGAGGGCGGTTTCGTCAATCCACCGTACCTGGTCCTGGCGAATTTCCGGGCGGACCTGGCGCTTGGAGCCGGTCCCCACTGCGGCGGGCCGCAGCCCACGGGCCGATCGCAGTGCAAGCACCTCGCTCGCCAGGCGCGAAACGACGGACGGCGGCATGAAATTCTGGCAAACGGACCAGCCGCGATCGGACAGATCGCGGGCGATCAGTGTGCAGCGGGCGTCCGGAGTTGCGGGCTGGTCCGCAACGGGCGCTTCCATGGCATTGGGATTCCTGCGGGAGGATGATGCTATGTATCACACCCGCCGGCTGTTGGGAATCCGTTTCGTCGACAAGAGAGCCTAAAGGGTTCGCCCGCGCAGATGTTGCTCCAGAGCTTGTTGGGCATCGCCTTCCAGGGTGACGAACTGCATGCCCACCCGGTATTCGTTTTGCGACAGTCGGCGGGACACGACGATTTCCCCATGGGCTTCGATGCGGGCCTCGGCGCCCTGGGGCGAAAGCGGGAACTGGACTTGCACTTCGATGGGCTGGCCCGGAAACGCCTGGTGCCCGGGGGGCAGCAATTCATCGGCCGTCCAGCGGTCGCAGCTGAATTCGATGCCGCCGAGGGACAGGTTGCGCACCCGGCCCGTGAAGGTGCCGTCGCTGGCGGTTCGGATCTCCAGCGGAAGGTCCGTCTCGTATCTCGGATAGCGTCGGCCATCGCTTTTCATGCTGGTCCCCCGCTCGGTTCGGCGGGCAGGATGTCCGCCCTCAGAGCCGCCGTCCGGCTGGACGGTTGTTCCGTTATTGTGGTGAACGTTCCCGCAGCGGGAACCGCCCGCCCGCGCCCGGCTGCGTATCTGACCCCATCTTAAGGTCCTTGGGGCGTTCCGAAAATACCCCCTGGCCCGGTAAGTGCGCTATTTGGAGGATTATTTTCGCAGTCCGTGACCGAAGCCGCAAAAATACCCGGTTCCCGGAAGGCGTTTTCACGGTGCCGGTCGGGTGCCGGCGCCCCGGAAACCGCCGCGGCCGGCGCCACCTCTGGCGGGGTGCTGTGGAGGGCGGTGAGGCGCCCGGCCGTCGCCTTCGAATCGGAAGCCGGCGCTCAGGCGGGAGCTACCCGGAGTACGATCTTGCCCCGTCCGTGCCCCGAGTCCAGCCGTTGGTGGGCACTTGCCACCTCGTCGAGGGGGAGGACAGTGTCCATTAACGGCCATGCCTGACCACGCTCGAAAAGCGCACGCATCTGCTCGAGCCGCCGCCGCTCACGGGTGAGGAAGACACCGTGGAGGGTGATGTTCTTCGGGTACAGCATGCTGAGGTCGCCCTGCGGGGCAAGTATGCAGGCCACTCGACCACCCGGACGTACGGCCGGCAAACTGCGCGCCACCAGATCGGGCCCTTCGATATCGAAGACGGCATCCACGCCGTCGCCCTGGGTCTGGTCCAGGGCCACCTCGGTGGGGTTTTCCTTGCGGTAGTCGATGGCCACATCCGCGCCCAACTCCCGCAGAGTGTTCTGGTTGGCCGAACCGGCCGACGCCAGTACCCGGGCGCCGGCGGCCTTCGCGAACTGTACGGCGAACGAACCCACGCCCCCGGCGCCGCCCTGGATCAGTATGGTTTCCCCGGGCCTCACCTGCAGGCGTCGTATCACCGCGTCCCAGGCCGTGCCCCCAGCCAGGGGAACAGCCGCTGCCTCCTCGAAGCTCAGGTTCTGCGGCTTGCGCGCCACCAGGGTGGCGGGGACTGTGTTGTATTCGGCGTAGGTGCCTTGCGGATTGGCGAATATCTCAGGGGTGTAATAGACCTCGTCGCCGATCTGGAAGTCCGTGACGCCGACGCCGATTTCCTCCACAACGCCCGCCCCGTCGTAGCCGAGCACCACCGGCGGCTGCAGGTGGGCCCAACTCCCGTCCGCCCGCAGTTTGGCGTCCACCGGGTTGGTTCCCGAGGCCACCAGCCTTACCAGCAAGTGCCCGGGGCCGGGGGTGGGTCGTTCGATATCCCGGGCTTCGAAAAGCTCCGGGCCGCCGAAGCGGCTCAGGACCATCGCGTGCATAGAGCCTCCGTTCTCGCAAAGGCGGTTCAACCGTTCGCCGTGGAAATGTACTGCACGGCCCGCACACCCCCGGGGAGTCCTGCAGGCGCCGGCAGGTCTTAATTGTAGACAGCGGGGGTGGGGCCTGTTCACCATCCGGGCCGCAGGGTTTATTGACGACCGGCAGGGGAACGTCCACTTTTAATGGTGTATCCCCGGATTGTCGGAGGCAGTGGCGGGTACGACTCCGCACCCGCCACTGCAGCTCAACTCGCAGTGGGAGTTGTTGAGCCATGGAAGCTAGACCGCGTTTTCGACGGCATTTTCTCCACCCCCGCTATTGGTTGACTTGGGGCGGTCTCGGCTCGGTCTGGCTGGCCGTGCAGCTCCCCTATCGTTGGCAACTCGCTATCGGGGCCGCCGTGGGAAGGTTGGCGATGGCGCTGGCCATCAAGCGCCGGCGGGTGGCCCACATCAACATCGCACTGTGTTTCCCGGAGCTGTCGCCGGGCGAACGTCAAGAGTTGGTGCGCAGAACCTTCGAGTCGGTGGGTATTTCTCTCCTGGAGACAGGCATGGCGTGGTGGTGGCCCAAGTGGCGGCTGCGGCGGCTGGCGACGGTGGACGGCCTGGAGCACCTGCAGCGACTGCAGGGGCAGGGGGTGATTCTGCTGGCCATGCATTTCACCACCCTGGAAATCGGCGCGGGACTGCTCGGCGAGCAGTTGGCCATCGACGGCATGTACCGCCGCCACAAGAATCCGGTGTTCGACTACGTCCAGCGCCGCGGCCGGGAACGGCACAACGATACCGGCATCGCCATCGCCCGGGAGGACGTACGGGGTATGGTGGAGCGCCTGCGCGAGGGACATGCCATCTGGTTCGCGCCCGATCAGGACTACGGCATCCGGCACGGAGTATTCGCGCCGTTTTTCGGCGTGCCTGCCGCCACACTGACCACCACCGGCAAGCTGGCCCGCTACGGTCGGGCGGCGGTGGTGCCGTTCACCCAGACCCGCCTGCCGCGCGGCGGCGGTTACCGGCTGCAGATCCACCCGCCCCTGGAGGGATTCCCGGGACCTGACCCGGCCCGCGACGCCGCGCGCCTCAACGCATTGGTGGAGGCTCAGGTGCGCCGCCAGCCCGACCAGTACCTGTGGCTGCATCGGCGCTTCAAGACCCGCCCGCCGGCAGAGCCATCCGTATATGGAAGCGCCGAGCGCAAGCGCAAACTGCAGGGCGCCGCCGCGTCTGCACGGGATGAGGTCGACACAGCCGAATGGGGGCGGCCCCTAAACCGGTAGTGGTGGTTCGTCCAGGGCGGCGGCCTGTTCGCGCAGCGCCAGGATGTGGTCTTCCCAGTAACGGGGCGAACCGAACCACGGGAACGCCATGGGAAACGCCGGATCGCTCCAGCGTCGCGCCAACCAGGCCGCGTAGTGCAGCATGCGCAGGGTCCGCAGGGGCTCGATCAGGTGCAGCTCAACAGGGTCGAAGTCGAAGAACTGCGTGTAGCCCTCGATGATGTCTCCCAACTGGACGGCCATTTCCTCCCGCGCCCCCGACAGCAGCATCCACAGATCCTGCACGGCAGGCCCGGAACGGCAGTCGTCCAGATCCACGAAGTGGGGACCGGCATCGGTCCACAGAATGTTGCCCGGATGACAGTCCCCGTGCAGGCGCAGGCGCCGCAGTGCGCCGACCATTTCGAAGCGCCCCTCGATCTGAGTCAGCAGGTCCTCGGTGAGGGTGCGGTAGGCTTCCTCCACGTGGCCGGGTATCAGCCGGTTTTCCAGTATGAACCGAACCGAGTCGGTGCCGAACGAACGGCTGTCCAGGGCAGGGCGGTATTCGAAGGGCCGCACGGCGCCCACTGCGTGGATGCGCCCGATGAACCGCCCCAGCCACAACCGGTTGTCGCGCTGATCCAGCTCCGGCCAGCGCCCCCCGCGACGGGGGAACAGGGCGAACCGGAATCCCTTGTAACGGTGCAGGGTGGTTCCGTCCCGGTCCGGCAGGGGCGCGACGACGGGGATTTCACGTTTGGCCAGTTCCAGGGCGAATCGATGCTCCTCCAATATGGCGTCATCGCTCCAACGCCCGGGCCGGTAGAATTTGGCCACCAACGGCGGCTCGTCTTCCAACCCGATCTGATAGACCCGGTTCTCATAGCTGTTGAGGGCCAGGAAGTGCCCGTCGGTGCGATAGCCGCAGGATTCCACCGCGGTCAGCACCGTGTCCGGGCCAAGCTGATGGTAGGGGGCGGAGTCGGGCGCGTCTTCCATGGAAGCGGTCCTGCAGGCGTGTGGCGGGACTATAGCACAGCCAGGAAGGGGCTTTATTGGGCCAAAAGCATCAGAAGCGCCCCGGAAACCACCATTAGAGCCACGGAACCCACGGAAAGGGACAATCATGAAAGCTGGACGGGGCGCGACGGGCTGGACGGCGTCGAGCACGAATCATCGATCCCTGCGGAGGCGTGCCGCGTCAGTCGTAGGGCGCAATAACCGAAGGGCATTGCGCCGGACCGATGCGATCTGCTGGTGCAATGCGCTACGCCTATTGCAACCTTGGAGGGATCTTTACTGACGCGTTGGTCAAGGCCTGACGGTCTTTGTTTTGTATTGAATGTGGGCTCTCGCGCCCGCGCGGCGAGGTACTTTCTCTTGCGCGGTCAAGAGAAAGTACCCAAAGAGAAGGCCGCCCGGGTGTCGCACCCCTATCGGGGTACCCTGCGCTTCTCGCCCGAAGCGGCGCGCGCCCAACTCGCCGGCTGACCCGGCGCCCTGTCGGGCTTGGGTCATCTCGGGCTCGAACAGAGTGCGCTCTGAGCCGCTTCGGACTGCGATGCTCGGTGCGACACACGGGCCCGAAAACCCCGCACCGAAAGCGAAGCAGTGTAGGTTGGGCTGAGCAACGCGAAGCCCAACAGCGCAACGTCCGGCCCTCGACCAATTCGGCATCCGTTCGGGCGTTCGGGCGTTCGGGCGTTCGGGCGTTCGGGGGACGTTGGGCTTCGGTGTACTCAGCCCAACCTACGAGACTGCGAGCCTACGGGACGGCAGACCGCAGAAAGTGGTGTGCGCCAGGTTCCGGCGATGCCGTTGACCCGATTTCTTTACCTCCGTGGGTTCCGTGGCTCCAACGACTCTACGGTTATGCGCCGCGGTTATTGCGAGCTTGCATTGAAGATCCGGCTGAAGGGAGTTGGGGGAGGCCGGCGCGGCGGGGTGTGTTGTAAAGAAGACCCCCCCCGCCCGGTTTTTAGCATATTTAAATAAGAGCGTTACAAGG
>CAZNBB010000006.1:5858-46654 GCA_964571225.1 uncultured Gammaproteobacteria bacterium | reverse complement strand
GTTTTTTTTTATTTTCGGGGTGTGGGGTGTGGGGGGTGGCGGGGGGGGGGGTTTGTTTTATACACCCGACCCGCCGCGCCGGTTTTTTCGCTGATTTACTTCCGTGCTTTCCGTGGATTCCGTGGCTTTTGGCTAATGACCTACTTGTTGGCCACTTCCTCGAGCTGTTTGGCTCGGATGACCTGACCGTCCAGGCCGGCTTCCTTGCCGTTCTTGCCGTACGCAACCGACATCAGCGTGGAGTAGTAGACCACGGGCATCTTGAACTTGGTGCCATATTTCTGGTTGATCTGGTCCTGATAGATCTCCACGTTCATCTGGCAGACCGGGCAGGGCGTGACGATCATCTCGGCGCCGCCGTCGTAGGCCGACTCGATGATGTCCTTGATCAGGGCCTGGCTCTTCTCGGGTTCGGAGAACGCCAGCGCGCCGCCGCAGCAGGAAACCTTCTTCTCGTAGTTGTCCAAGGGCTCCGCGCCCATGGTTTCCACCAGCTTGTCCAGGTACTTCGGGTTCTCGAAGGACTCGCCGTCGATGCCGAAGGGGCGGTTGGTCTGGCAGCCGACATAGCCGGCGATCTTCATGCCTTCCAGGGGCCTTTTCACGTGCTTGCCGAGCTCGTCGTAACCGAAGTCCTCGATCAGCACTTCCACCATGTGGCGGATCTTCTGGTCGCCCTTCACCTTGAGGCCGGCCTGGGCCAGGGCCTCGTTGGTCTCCTTCATCAGATCGCCGTCCTCGTGCAGCCGCTCCTGGGTCTCCTTGGTCGCCAGCCAGCAGGCGGCGCAGGTGGCCACGATGTCCTGATCGGGGTTGGCCTGCTCGGACAGCGCCATGTTGCGCGCCGACAGGGCCAGGCGGGGCAGCTCGCCGCCTCCGGCGTAGCCGATGGACGCCGAGCAGCAGTTCCAGTCGGGGATCTCGTTGAGCTCGATATCCAGCACGTCGCACATGGCGTCAACCGACACCATGTAGTTGGACGCGGACGCGGCTTTCTGGGAGGAGCAGCCGGGATAGAACGAATACTGTTTCTTGGCCATGTCGGTCCTCCTTATTTCGCGTAACCGGAGTTGGCGATCTTACCTTCCTCGATCTCCTGGGCCTTCTTGAGGATGGCCTGCAGGCCCTTGGCATCCTTGCACTTGTGTCCGCCGACAGCCTCCATGGGATTCAGGCGCTTGGCCTTCATCATGTTCAAACCGATGTCCTTCATCTTCAGCGAGGTCTTCACGCCTTCACTGAAGCCGTTCATGAAGTACAGGGAAATGCCCAGCTTCAGCTCGTTGACCCGGCCGGTCTTGGACAGGTTGTCCCAGAACTTCTGGGCGAACTTCATGGTCGGCTGTTCCTTGGGGGCCATACCCAGGCGTTTCGCATAGGTGGCCAGTCCGTGCATGATGTGCGTGATAGGCAATTCGCGGGGGCAGCGCACGATGCAGTTGTAGCAGGATGTGCACATCCACATGGAGCTGGACGTAAGCACCTCTTCGCGCTTGCCGGCCCGGATCATCATGAACAGTTCCTGGGGCGGATGCTCCCAGTGGGGGCCGAACGGGCAGGAGCCGGAGCACACGCCGCACTGCATGCACATCTTGACCCAGTCCCCTTCCTCGACATTCGCCTCCACTTCCCGAAGGAAGCTGTTGCGATACTGCTCCACCATCTGTGTGTTCAGGTCGCTCATGGTTCGCTCCTAGAACTTGAAGGGGCTCATGCCGATCTTCTCGATCGTCTCGGCCATCTCGTTGATCAACTGCGGGGCGCGCTGGATGTCGGTGATGGCCACCTCATAGGTCTTCACCCGCTCGGTTTCCAGGTTGAGCTGGGTCAGGGTGTCGTCGATCTTGCTCATGCGGTAGTGAGCCATCTCCGAGCCCTTGACGAAGTGGCACTGGTAGTTGTCGCCCTTCTGGCAGCCCATCAGGATCACACCGTCGTAGCCGCTGTTCAGGGCATCGGTGACCCAGATGGTGTTCACCGACCCCAGGCAGCGTACCGGGATGACCCGGGCAAAGGCGCTGTACTCGATGTGTTTCATGGATGCCATGTCCAGCGCCGGATAGGCGTCGTTCTCGCAGGCCAGCACCAGGATGCGCGGCTTCTCGGAGAACTCGTCGGGGATGTCGATGTTCTTGATCTGCTGACCGACGGTATCCACCGAGTAGTTCTCGAAGGAGATGACGCGCACCGGGCAGGCGCCCATGCAGGTGCCGCAGCGCCGGCAGCGGGCTTCATTGAATTGCGGATAGCGCTGCTCGTCCTCGTCGATGGCCCCGAACGGGCACTCCACCGTGCAGCGTTTGCACTGGGTGCAGCCTTCCTTGCGGAAGCTGGGGAAGGACAGGTCGCCGGAGCGGGGATGCGCCGCGCGTCCCAGGCTGGCGTTCTCCAGGGCCTGGATGGCTTTGAGCGCCGCCCCGGTGGCGTCTTCCCGTGCCTGGGCGATGTCCATGGGACGGCGCACCGGGCCGGCCGTATAGATGCCGGTGCGGCGGGTCTCGTACGGGAAGCAGATGAAGTGCGAGTCGTTGAAGCCATACTTCAGGTGCGGCAGGTCCGGACCCTGGCGGTAGTCCAGATTCAGGATGGACTCCACCGGGATCTCCACCTTCGCTTCCTGGGCGCTCTCGCCTTCCTCGCCCTCTTCTGCCTTGGCCGCGACCTGCGGGTCGATGTCCACGCCCGAGTTGGGCACCAGGCCGGTGGCCAGTACCACCAGATCGGCTTCTTCGCTGACGTCGTCGTCCAGAATCAGGTCCTTGAACTTCACCTGCAGGGCGCTGCCGCCGGGCACCACTTCGCTGACCTTGCCCTTGGTGAAGGTCACGCCCTTGCGCTGACCACTGCGATAGAAGTCCTCGCCCGGGGCGCCCGGGGTGCGCAGATCGGTGTAGATGACGTTGGTGTCGATCTGCGGGTTCTGATCCTTGAAGTACATGGCCTGCTTGATGCTGGTGACACAGCAGTGGCCGGAGCAGTAGGGCAGATGGCCTTTCTTGTCGCTGCGCTGGCCGGCGCACTGCACGAACACCACCCGTTCCACCGGCTTGCCGTCGGAGGGACGCTTGATGGCGCCGCCGTCGGCTTCCTTCACCAGCTTTTCCAGCCCCATCTGGTCCACCACGTCCGGGCTCTTGCCGTAGGCGAATTCCGGCAGTTGGCTGGCATCGTAGGGCGTGAAGCCGGTGGCCATGATGATGGCGCCGAAATTCTCCGTGCGCGTGGAACCGGATTCGGTGGCGATGTCAGCGGAGAAGCGTCCCGGCGCGCCGGAGGTCTTGGCGATGCGCGAGTTCAAATGCACCGTGATGTTGGGGTTCTCCTCGATGCTGCGGGCCATTTCATCGATGCCCGTTTCCATGGGATCAGCATAGGGAGCCCGGTCGGGGACGCGTCGGTGGAAGCCGGCCGCGGCGCCGCCCAGCTGGCCGCTCTTCTCCACGATAGTCACCGGATAACCCGCCGCCGCCGCTTCCAGGGCGGCGGTCATGCCGGAGATGCCGCCGCCGGCGATCAGGATGTTCGGATTGCGCGACGCTTCCTCGTTGGCGGCTGGGGGCGTCATGTGGCGCACTTCCATGCAACCCATGCGCATGTAGTCGTCCGCCATTTCCTGGGTGGTTTCGCGGGCCTCGTCGGTGTCGGGCCGGATCCAGATCACGCCTTCGCGCAGGTTGGCCCGTCCGATGGCGACGCCCTCGAAGTTGAACGCATCGGTCTTGGCGCGGCGCGAGCAGGCGCCGATCACAACGCGGTTGACGCCTTCGTTGTCGATGTCGTTCTGGATCATGGCCACGCCTTCGGCGTTGCACAGGAACTCGTGCTCGCGGGCGACCGCCGCCTTGCCTTCGCTGGTGGCGATCTTGGCGAGTTGGGCGGTGTCGAGGCGGTCCCCGAGACCGCAGCCCTTGCAGATATAGGCTCCGATTTTCACGTCTGCCACGGTTTAACCCTCCATCCCAGCAACTCGATTTACAACCTGGATCGCGCGCAGGGCGCTGGCCGTGGCGCTTTGCACGGCGCGGTTCACGTCCAGGGCGTCCGAGGAACAGCCGGCGGCGAAGATCGCGCCGTTGGCCTGGTCGGCTTCGATGTAGCCGCTTTGGTTGACCACCACCTCGACCGGGAAGCTGTCCTTGGACACGCTCGGCTCCATGCCCACCGCCAGTACCACCAGGTCATGGGGGTTGCTGTAGCGGTGATAGCCTTCGGTGTTCACGCCGTTCAGCACCGGGTTGCCGGTCGCCTTGTCTTCGACGATGTTGGCCACCTTGGACTTGATGAAGGTGACGTTCGGATCGTCCTGCACCTTGCGGTAGAAATCGTCGATGCGGTCGATGGCGCGGATATCGATGTAGTACACCGACGCCTTGAAGTCATCGTCGAACTTCTCGCGCAGGTAGGTGGTCTGCTTGAGGGTGGCCATGCAGCAGATGCGCGAGCAGTGCTTGAGGTGGTTGCGGTCGCGGGATCCGGCGCACTGGATGAAGGCCACGTTCTTGGCCTCCTTGCCGTCGGAGGGGCGCACGATCTTGCCGCCGGTCGGGCCGAAGGGGTCCAGCATGCGCTCGAACTCCACGCTGCTGATCACGTTCTTGATGCGATCGTAGCCGTAGGGCTGAATGCGGGCGGCGTCGTAGGGGCGCCAGCCGGTGGCCCAGATGACAGCACCGACGGTGATCTGGGTCCGGGTCTCCTGCATGTCCAGGTCCACGGCGCCGTACTTGCACGCCTCCTTGGCCTTGTCGGCGTCGGGCGTGCCGATGACGCGCGGGTCCAGCACGTAGCGCTGCGGGTAGGCCATGGCGAAGGGCAGGTAGGCGCCCTTGCGCTTGTTCAGGCCGTAGTTGTGCTCGCTGTCGAACTCCGCCTCCACCGCCGTTGCGCAGTCGCCGCACGCGGTGCAGTTCTCGTTGATGTAACGGGGATGCTGGGTCAGGGTCACGCTGTAGTTGCCTGCCTCGCCCTGCACGTCCGTCACCTCGGTGAGCGTCATGACCCGCAGGTTGCGATTGGCCTTCAGGCGCTTGAGGTTGATCTCCATGCCGCAGGTCGGGTGGCACAGCTTGGGAAAGTACTTGTACAGCTGGCTGACGCGGCCTCCCAGGGACGGGTTCTTCTCGACGAGAATCACCTGTTTGCCGCACTCGGCGGCTTCCAGGGCGGCAGTCACACCACTGATGCCGCCACCGACCACCAGAATGGTCTGGTTGGTTGCGATTACCTCCGACATTGAGTTACCTCCAGTCCGGATGCGTAGGTTAATTCGGTGATCAGGACACCTTGGCACGCGCTCGTGACCGGCCGCGGCGGGTTGCGAAACCCGGCCCTCAACATCCTGAAATCGGCGGGGGACCCTGGAAGGTCGAGCGTGCTCTGCTTAGTCGGTAAACAATACTCGGTCTCAGGCGGCGACGCCACCGGGCGTGACTCTCCAATCCATCGAAATTTCCGATAGATCGATAGAAAGCCCATATAACACCTTTTATATCGAGGTGTATGGTTGCCCGCTGCCCGCGCCGCGGGTTACCGTGCTTGCCTGCCCGCCTGGGGAGCCGTTGAGGAGCCGTCGTGAGTGCCCGAGTACTGAAGCCCGAGGAGTATTTCATCCGGGAAGAGCCCTACTACGAGGCGGTGGGCGACGAGACCGAGATTTTCGAGGCCGCCTATCGCAACCAGTTGCCCGTGCTGCTGAAAGGGCCCACCGGCTGCGGCAAGACACGGTTCATGGAACATATGGCCTGGCGCCTGCAGCGGCCCCTGATCACGGTGTCCTGCCACGACGATCTGACCGCGTCCGACCTCGTTGGCCGGTTCCTGGTGATGGGCGGCGAGACCGTGTGGGTGGACGGGCCTCTGGCCCGCGCTGTGCGCAACGGCGGTATCTGCTACCTGGACGAGATTGTCGAGGCGCGCAAGGATACCACCGTCGTGATCCACCCCCTGGCGGATGACCGGCGCGTTCTGCCCATGGAGAAGTTGGGGGAACTGCTGGAGGCGAGCGCGGAGTTCGGCCTGGCGATTTCCTACAACCCAGGCTACCAGAGCGTGCTCAAGGACCTCAAACAGAGCACGCGCCAGCGTTTTGTGGCCCTGGAATTCGACTATCCGAGCGCCGAGCTGGAAACCCGCATCGTGGCCAGCGAGACCGGCGTTGACGAAGGGGTTGCCCGCCAGCTGGTCAAGTTCGCCCACATGACGCGCAATCTCAAGGGCAGCGGCCTGGAGGAAGGGGCCAGCACGCGCCTGCTGGTGCATGCCGCCAAGCTCATCGTCAGCGGCGTATCGCCGGTGGCCGCCTGCCGCACCGCCGTCGCCCAGGCGCTCACCGATGACGCGGAGATGCTGGCCGCCGTCCATGAGCTCAGCGCCTCGGTGTTCTGAGCCGGGTTTCGCGGCGCCCGTAGAGTGCGGGACGAAGAGCCACGGAACCCACGGACGGAAAACATCGAGTCGCGGTCGCACGGCACCGTTGGGGGGTGGGATCAGTGGGTGCCCCGAGCCCCGCACTGAATCTTTCATTTCCGTGCTTTCCGTGTCTTCCGTGGCGCATTTTGTTTTTTCGGCCGTTCACGCGGCCGGTGGCGGGAGGAAGATCCACGGAACCCACGGGCGGAATGATGGAGTGGTGGTGACGGGGTATGATTGAAAGCATGTCGTCAGCGACTGCAGCTCGCCCACCATCGAGTTTTTCCTTTCCGTGGATTCCGTGGCGTATTTGATTTTTGACGGGGGTTCGTGCGGCGCGGAAACGCCAACGCAGCGCATAGCCCATCGGTTGTCGAGAGTCCTGACCCATGTACCGTGACATTCCCGCCTTCGGTTCCCATATCCGGGAGATCGTGGTCGAGACGCCCCTCGACGACTACGAGCTGCTGGACTTCGGGCGCGGGCGCAAGCTCGAGCGCTTCGGAGAGTTGGTGCTGAGCCGTCCGGATCCCCGGGCCAAGGGTGAACCGGTGCTGGGGGAGTGGCGGGCCGACTGGACCTACGGCTGCGCCGGCGACCGGGAGTGGCGCGCGGCCCGCGATGGGCTGCCTCGCAGCTGGGAACTGGTGCTGGACGGCGCCCGGCTGCGCTGCGTGCTGGGCGCCGGCGGGCGGATCGGCGTGGAACCTCGGGAAGTTCCCTGCCGGCGCTGGATTGCCGAGCGCCTGGGCGGCTCTTACGACCTGGACGACATGCGCGCGCTGGCCCTGTTCGCCGGCGCCGGGGCGGTGAGTGAGGCCGCCGTTCGCGCCGGTGCCACCGTCGTCCACGTGGATGCCAGCGACCAGCGTCTGGAACTGGCGCGGTCCATGCTCGGCGAGCGGCAGGCGCGGTTCGAACACGCCCATGTACCCGGCTTCGTGGAGAACGCCCTGCGCCGGGGCGAGCATTTCGATTTCCTCAGCATCCAGCCGCCGCGGATCGGACATGGACCCGGCAGCGGCAGCTGGGACATCGAGGTGGACCTGCCGCGCATGATCAAGACCATGGTCCCGTTGGTCAGCGAACAGTGTCGTGGCATCTGGGTGCAGGTGGACGCCGGTTCCTGGAGCGCCGCCAGCGTCGCCCAGATGCTGCACGATGCCCTGCCCGGGCGCAGCGTGGAAGCGGTGTCGGTGGGGATCGCCACCGGCGACGGCCGGGTGCTGCCGGCCGGCGGTGCCGCCCTGTGGTTCGATGATCGGGATGCCGTCACGGTGGGGCCGCTGGAGCGCCTCAGGGTGGAGGAAGTGGAGGACTATCTGGACGCCTACCTGGATGCGGTGCTGTCCTCGCGGCGCACCGCCGCCGGTCCCGCCGGGAGGCTGGCCCGACTGGAGCGGGCCCAGCAGGACTTCGCCCTGCACTGGGTGAGCGTGGTGGCGCGCACCAACGCCGAAATGGCCTACCAGTTCGCCGAGCACGCGGCCGACGCTTTGGAGCGCATGGACGAGGCCGGCACCGAGGCTTGGCTGATCCGTGCCATGGACGCCTACGACAACGCCGGGCTGTACGCCGGGCTTTCATCCCTGCGGGAGGTGGAAAGCTTTGTCCGGGACCGCATGGCGCGCAGCAGTGGCCTGGAACTGGAGAGGGTGCAGGGGGTGCTGGAGGGTTTCGTGCACGGGCTCAACGGCCGGCGCCTGAGGATTGCCGCCGGCGACACCGTGTATACCGACACCGAGACCCTGTTCCTGCCGGAGACGCTGGCCCGATTTTCCGACCAGGATGCCAACTTCCGTCTGTTCAAAGCCATGGTGGTGCACCAGTGGGCCCAGACCTGGTACGGCACCTGGCGCGCCGATGTGGGCGCGGTGGTGGCGGGGTTCGATCGCCCCGAACGTGCCCTGGGCCGGTTTCACGCCTTGGAGGTGCTGCGCCTGGATGCCTGCATCGAGCGGGATCTGCCGGGCGTGTATCGACAGCTAAGCGAGTTGCGCGACGCCGGCGACTCCGTCGGGCTGTCGTCGCAATGGGAGGAGGCGGCCCGGCGCCTGGCCCGTCCGGAGGCCACCGTGCAGGACAGCATCGAGCTGCTGGCGTCGGTGTACGGGGCGTCGGACCCTGTAGCGACCCTCTATCAGGGGACGCTGCACCCGGAACGGGTGGAAGCGGTACGGGCCCTGCGTCTGGCCCAGGACCGCGAGGCCTTCCGCAAAGGCCTGGTGCGCATGCGCGAGGACGAACGCCGCAAGCCGCCCCAGGAGCAGGGCGAGGACGCCGAGACCGGGCAGGAGACGGAGCCGCGCGGGCAGTTCCAGCTGCGGGAAGTGCCCGATGCCGAGCTGCCCGACGGCTTCACCTACGAGATCGAGCTGGACGGCCAGCCGGTGGCGCCGCCAGACGACGTCAAAGGCACCATGCAGTCCATCCTGCAGGACCTGGGCGAGATCCCCGAAGACTACCTGGTGGCCGCCGGGGACGGCGCCTACCGCATGGACGGTGGCGACGGAGGCGAGCGCGATCCCAGCGAAGTGTGGAAGGGCACCTACCATGAGGAAGGCGCCTTCCTGTACAACGAGTGGCACCACGAGCGGCACCATTACCGCAAGAACTGGGCGGTGCTGCGGGAGCTGGAGGTGCATCCCCGCTACGACGGCTTCGCCGAAGCGACGGTGCAGAAATACGCGGGTCTGGTGCGCGGCCTGCGCCGCACCTTCGAGGCCCTGCGGGGCGAGGACAAGCTGCTCAAGAAGCAGACCGACGGCGACGACGTGGACATCGATGCCCTGGTGGAGGCCTATGCCGACACCCGCAGCGGCATGGAAATGACCGACCGTCTGTTCACCAAGCTGCACAAGCTGGAGCGGAACATCGCGGTGATGTTCATGGTGGACATGAGCGGCTCCACCAAGGGGTGGATCAACGAGGCCCAGCGCGAATCCCTGGTGCTGCTGTGCGAGGCCCTGGAGACCCTGGGGGACCGTTACGCCATCTACGGCTTTTCCGGCATGACCCGCAAGCGCTGCGAAGTCTACCGCGTCAAGCGCTTCAACGAACCCTACGATGCCGACGCGCGGGCCCGCATCAGCGGCATCACGCCCCAGGACTACACCCGCATGGGGGTCACCATCCGCCACCTGACCCGTCTGCTCAGCGAGGTGGACGCCCGTACCAAGCTGTTGATCACCCTGTCCGACGGCAAGCCCGACGACTACGACGGCTACCGGGGCGCCTACGGCATCGAAGACACCCGCCAGGCGCTGATCGAGGCCAAGCAGGCCGGCGTGCATCCGTTCTGCATCACCATCGATACCGAGGCGAAGGACTACCTGCCCCACATGTACGGGGCGGTCAACTACACCGTCATCGACGAGGTCCGCAAGCTGCCGCTGAAGGTCTCGGACATCTATCGTCGGCTGACGACCTGACCGCTCCGCAGGAGGGGCAGTCCGCCGCTGTTAGGCCGCGTACGCCGCCTTGGCCTCCCGGGCCGCCTGGGCCTGTTCCGGGGAGTACGCCGCGCCCGACCACAGCATCTGGTAGGCCAGTTCCTCGTTGCCGTTCTCGCACAGTTCGAGAACGTCGCGGAACAAGGGCTGGAAGGTGTCGCTGCGGTGGGACTGCTCGTGCTCTTCGAAGGATCGCCAGAAGGTCACGATCAGTGCCTCCCGGTCCTTGAGGTCGCCGCTCACCGGCTGGCCGACCGTGGAGCCTTCATTGGAAATACTGCCGCTGTTCAATGCCACGAAGCCGCCCACGAAACCGGTTTCCGAGTGGTAGGTCTTCACGTTCTCGCACAGCAATGCGACACGCTCCTGCAGATCGTCGACTGTGTATTCCGGGCGCAGGATCACGCGATTGACGGTCACCACGCCGTCGGACGGGAAGTTGGGAATCAATGTGCTCATCTGACACCTCCGGACTGATTGGATCAATCGGCCTTATATGCAGATAAGCGTATTATTGTTTACTAATTTACTCAACTATTAGCTTCGTGGGGTTTTGAGGGCGGCGGTGGGCCGGGCAGCGTGGCGGCAGCCCGGCCCGCATCCCCGGGCGTTCGAACGGTGAGGGCTTGTGGCCTATTGGATGAGCACAAACATGGCCGCGTTGCCGCGCTTGACGTTGAGCAGCAGCCGTCCCCGCGATCCGGCGGCGGCCTGGGATGCCTGAGCCAGGCTGTGCACTGGATGGCGGTTCACCGACAGGATCACGTCCCCGCTGCGCAGGCCCGCGTTCCACGCCGGGCTGCCCGGCGCCACGCCGGCCACCAGTACACCCTTGACCTGACCGTAGTCGGGCATGCCCTGCTCGATGTTGTTGAGCTCAGCGCCTTCCAATTCGGGGCTCAGCCGCTTGCCGTCCATTTTGGTCATCTGGGGTTGAGCGATGACCGCTTTGATGGTCTCGGGCTTGCCGTTGCGCAGGATGTCCAGGCGTACGGTCTGACCCACCATCAGCAGTCCGATGCGGTTGCGGATCTGGGCGGCGTCGCTGACCGGTTTGCCGTCCACCGCGACGATCACGTCGCCCGCCTTCAGGCCGGCCTTGGCCGCCGGCGAGCCCTTGTCCACCTGGGCCACCACGGCACCCTTGTGGCCGCTGATGTCCAGCGCCTTGGCCAGCTCCGGAGTCAGATCCTGGGCGGTGACGCCCAACTGGCCGCGGCGCACATGGCCGTATTTGATGAGCTGGTCCATGATGTCGCGGGCCATGTTCACCGGGATGGCGAAGCCGATGCCCACGTTGCCGCCGTTGGGGGCGATGATGGCGGTGTTGATGCCTACCAGTTCGCCGGCTAGGTCCACCAGCGCGCCGCCCGAGTTGCCGGGATTGATGGAGGCATCGGTCTGGATGAAGTCCTCATAGCCTTCGATGCCCAGACCCGTACGGCCCAGGGCGCTGACGATGCCCGAGGTCACCGTCTGGCCGAGCCCGAAGGGATTGCCGATCGCCACCACGAAATCGCCTACCTGAAGCTTGGAGGAATCGGCCAGCGGCAACGCGGTCAGGTTCTTGGCCGGGATCTGGATGACCGCCACGTCGGAGGCCGGGTCGGTGCCGATCAGCTTGGCCCTGAACTGACGCCCGTCCCGCAGGGTGACGTTGATGCGGTCGGCGTTCTTGATGACATGGTTGTTGGTCAGGATGTAGCCGTGCTTGGCATCGACGATCACCCCGGAGCCCAGGCTCTGGGTCTGGCGTTCCTGGGGCTGGTCGGGGATGTTGAAGAACTGCCGGAAGAACGGGTCCTGGAACAGCGGATTCTGCTGGACCCGGACCTTGCCGATGGAGGCGATGTTGACCACCGCCGGGGTGACATGCTCCAGCATGGGAGCGAGGGTGGGCAGCGGCTTGCCGTTGACCGAGGGGGGCAGGTGCGCCGCAGCCGGCGCCCCCGCCAGGGCGAGCAGCAATGGCAGCAGCCAGAGCTGCATGAGCGGAAAGCGGCGTTGCATGGGTCAGACTCCTTCTACTTCGATTCGGCGTGCCCGTGACGGGCTTTGTTTGGGTAGGGTGACGGTGAGCACGCCGCGGCGGTAGTGAGCCTTGGCACCGCTCTCGTCGGCCGGGGCCGGCAGGGGAATGGCCCGTTCGAAACGGCCGTAGGCGCATTCCAGCAGATGATATTGGCCGTGACTCTGCTCGCGCCGTACCTGCTTCTCTCCCCGCACCACCAGGATGTTGTCCACTACCTGGATTTCAAAATCACCGGGCTCCATCCCGGGCGCTTCCAGACGCACCACCAGCTGTCGGTCGTCCTCGTGCACCTCCGCCGCCAGCAGGGCCCAGCGCGAGCCGCTTTGCATTCTCTGCTCCGCGGAGGTTTCCAATTCTCCGGTGCGTGCGACCGGGTTGAAGCGGGTCAGGGCATGCCCGGCACGGCGATACAGCTGTTGCCAGCCGTCGCTCAATGTCTCCCATGCCCGGCCGAGACCCGCGCGGATCTGTTCCAGGGTGCTCATGGACGACCCCCTTGCAAGCTCTTAATCGAGCAGAAGCAGTGCTATTCACCGTTCCGGAGTACCGATACCCGGACCCCGCATCATTGTCATAAATCCGTTAATTCGGACTGTAAGACCTCCAGACGGGTGCGCAGTTCCCGTATTTCGTCCAGCAGTTCCAGGGCCAGCGCCGCGCCCGACAGGTTGACCTGCAGGTCGCGCTGCAGGTGGATGGCGATGTGGACGCGGCGCACCGCCGTGCCGGAGAAACGCCACGTGTGGGGGTCCTTGCCCACCGGCTCCAGCAGGCCTTCCTCGACCATGGCGACGATCTGTTCGGCATGCAGATCGGCGCTTCGGCACAACTCGGCGAGGCTGAGACTGAATTCTTCATCCAGCACATGCCCGCTCAGCACCGATGGAGTCGACTGTCGGCTGGGCACGGTTCAGACCCCCATGTCCTTGCGTGGATTGAAAGGCATTTCCTTCTGCATACGTCGGTAGAGCGCCTGGCTTTCCTCGCTGTCGGCCCGGGGCGTGACGATACGCAGGAGCACATACTGGTCGCCGGCCGGTTTGCCCGGCAGTCCACGGCCCTTGAGCCGCAGCTTCTGGCCGCTCTGGGAATCGGCCGGAATCTTGAGCTCGACCTTTCCGCCCAGGGTCGGCACCGGAACGGTGGTCCCCAGAGCCGCTTCCCATGGCGCCACCGGCAGGGTGACGTACACGTCCCGTCCTTCGACCCGATACAGTCGGTGTGGCTCGAACTCGATTTCCAGGTAAAGGTCGCCGTCGGGACCGCCGCCGGCGCCCGGGCCGCCCTGGCCGGTCAGGCGGATATGCTGGCCCGCGCCCACTCCACTGGGAATCTTTACGTTGAGGGTGCGGGGCGTGAGCCTGACATGGCCCTGGGCATCCACCGCCGGCACCTGCAGCTGCAGGGTGCGGGTGGCGCCCTGGTAGGCATCCTCCACGCTGACCAGAATCTTGGCGTGGTGGTCTTCGCCGCGCATCTGGAAGCCGCCGCGGGTGCGCCCGCCGGTGCGGGAGGCGCCGCCGAACGGGCTGCCCATACCGAACAGCGATTCGAAGAAATCGCTGAAATGGCCGCGGTCCGCTCCGGTGAAGCCGCCGCCGCTGAACTCGAAGCCGGCATCCCATCCCGGCGGCGGATGGAATTCCTGGCCCTGCTTCCACTGACTCCCGAGTTGGTCGTAGGCGGCCCGCTTTTCCGGATCCTTCAACACTTCGTAGGCCTCGTTGACCTCCTTGAAGCGTGCTTCGGCGTCCGGTTCCTTGCTCACATCGGGGTGATACTTGCGGGCGAGCTTGCGATAGGACCGCTTGATCTCGTCCTGGGTGGCATCCTTGGACACCCCCATGATCTTGTAGTAGTCCTTGTATTCCATAGGTCGAAGGTTCGCGGCCCGAGTTGGGACAGTCCGGTAAGGGCGTGCCCCGAGGAAAGGCGGCCCGAAGGGCGGCATGGGCCGCGGACCTTCGGGCCGACCCGGTTGGTGGCGGCGTTATTCCTCCACCGTGATCTTGCGCGGCTGCACCTTGGCGTGCTTGGGAATGACGATTTCCAGCACGCCGTTGCGGGCTTTGGCGCTGACCTTTTCGGCATCTGCCGTATCGGGCAGGGCGAAGCGGCGGTAGAAAGTGCCGCTGACCCGTTCCACGCGCTTGTAGTTCTCGCGCTCTTCCTTTTTCTCGCTCTCGCGATGCCCTTTCACGGACAGCACACCGCCTTCCATGTTCACTTCGATGTCCTTGGGGTCCACGCCCGGCACATCGGCGTGAATCACGAAGCGGTCGTTTTCTTCCTTGATGTCCACCGCGGGCACCCAGTCGCCGGTCACCACGTTGGCATTGTCCTCCGCGCCGGTCACGGGCGCACGGGTATCGAACATACGATTGATTTCGTTCTGAAGCTGGTTGAGCATGCTCCAAGGTTCATAGCGGGTCACAGCCATGAGCGTATCTCCTGTTCGGAATCGGTTGTCGGTCTCTACCCCGTAGATATAGGCGCAGCGGGGATTTTCAAGGCGCCGGCGGAGCTGTGTGGAGAGCTTTGGCGGCTGTTGCCCCGGCGGCCTGGGGGGCAGTCCGCCCGGAGCACAAGATATTGTGGTTCCCGGGCAGAGCCGGGCGGTTTCCCCTTTTGTCACTGATATCCTTCGGAGTTTCCGGGCGCCACATTTACGTCGATTATAAGTGTTTAATAATAAAGTACAAAATAATACTCTCGCGGATTGTTTTAGACTCTTGACAGCGTCGTTTGTTGTGCCTAATCTGCCTAGCACTGACCACAACATCTTGTGGTGTATCTGACCCTTTCCAACGACTGTGTTCCATGCCAGGCCGAGCCGGCATGGCCGCGCTGTCGGCTTATAACCATAAGTCCTCTGGAAGCCAGGAGACATAATGACCACCGCACACCTCAAAGCCGTTCCCACCCGAGTTTCCGACATTCCCTTTCAGCCCGCGTCCATGGATATCTGGGACAAGAAGTACCGCCTGAAGACCAAGGACGGTATGCCCATCGATGCCAGCATCGATGGCACCTACAAACGGGTGGCGCGGGCGCTGGCGGAGGTGGAGCTGACGGCCGAGGCACGCGAACACTGGTACGAGCGCTTTCTGTGGGCACTGCGCCGGGGTGCGATCCCGGCCGGGCGGATCACCTCCAACGCCGGCGCCTGGGAGCACAAGCCCGCCACCTCCACCATCAACTGCACGGTGTCGGGCAGCATCCGCGACTCCATGAACGACATCCTCCAGAAGGTTCACGAGGCGGGGCTGACCCTCAAGGCCGGTTGCGGTATCGGCTACGAGTTCTCCACCCTGCGGCCCCGGGGCGCCTATGTGGCGGGTGCCGGCGCCTACACATCCGGTCCCCTGTCGTTCATGGACATCTATGACCGCATGTGCTTCACGGTGTCCTCCGCCGGCGGGCGGCGGGGCGCCCAGATGGCCACCTTCGATGTGGGCCATCCCGACGTGCTGGATTTCATCCGTGCCAAGCGCGAGGACGGCCGGTTGCGCCAGTTCAACCTGTCGCTGCTGATTACCCGGGAATTCATGGAAGCGGTGAAGAATGACGCCCGCTGGCCGTTGGCGTTCCCGGTCACCCGCGAGGAAGCCGATTCGGCGAACCTCGATCTGACCGATTCGGAGCAGGTGATCTGGCGCGACTGGCCGGTCAAGGACAGCTATGTGGTCAATGCCGCCGGCCAGGTGGCCTGCAGGATCTACCGGACCATCCGCGCCCGGCGCCTGTGGGACGTCATCATGTCCTCCACCTACGATTACGCGGAGCCGGGCTTCATCCTCATCGACAAGGTCAATGAGATGAACAACAACTGGTTCTGCGAGAACATCCGCGCCACCAATCCCTGCGGCGAACAGCCGCTGCCGCCGTACGGTTCCTGCCTGCTGGGATCGGTGAACCTCACCAAGTTCGTGGTGGAGCCGTTCACCGACCGGGCCCGCTTCGACTGGGACGAGTACCGCGAAGTGGTGGCGGTGTTCACCCGCATGCTGGACAACGTGGTGGAGATCAACGGCCTGCCCCTGGACGGCCAGCGCGGGGAAATCCACCGCAAGCGCCGCCACGGCATGGGGTATCTGGGGCTCGGTTCCACATTGACCATGCTGCGCATGAAGTACGGCTCGCCGGAATCTCTGGAGTTCACCGAGCGGGCCACCCGGGAAATGGCAGTGGAGGGCTGGCGCGTTGCCCTGGACTTGGCCCGGGAGAAGGGGCCGGCGCCCATCATGGACGAGGAGTTCGAGGTGACCCCCGAGATGCTGACCAGGCGTCCGGAAATGGCCCGCGACGGCTGGTCGGTAGGCGATCGCGTGCCGGGCAAGGTGCTCCATGCGCGTTACAGCCGCTATATGCAGCGTGTGGCCGGCGCCGAGCCGGAGCTGGTGGAGGAACTCGCCCAGGTGGGCGCGCGTTTCACCCACCACACATCCATTGCGCCGACCGGCACCATTTCCCTTTCCCTCGCCAACAACGCCAGCAACGGCATCGAGCCATCCTTCGCCCATCATTACTTCCGCAACGTGATTCGCGAGGGCCGCAAGACCAAGGAGAAGGTGGGTGTGTACTCCTTCGAGCTGCTGGCCTACCGGGAGCTGATCAACGCCAAGGCCATGCCCTACAGCGACAAGCCCGAAGAGCAGCTGCCGGAGTATTTCGTCAGCGCCGACGACATCCGGCCGAAGGAGCACGTGGACATTCAGGCAGCCGCCCAGCGCTGGATCGATTCCAGCATCTCCAAGACCGCCAACGTGCCCACCGAGTACGCCTACGACGATTTCAAGGATATCTATCTGTATGCGTACGAGCAGGGGCTCAAAGGTTGCACCACCTTCCGGTTCAATCCGGAAGCGTTCCAGGGCGTGCTGGTCAAGGAGCAGGATCTGGAGAACACCACTTATCGCTTCGAGCTGGACGACGGTTCCACGGTCGAGCTCAAGGGCAACGAGGAAGTGGAGTACGACGGCGAGATGCATACCGCCGCAAACCTCTACGATGCCCTGAAAGAAGGCTATTACGGAAAATTCTGACCACCGGGACACCGCATGGCCCCGCGACGTCGATTGCACGGACGGGGCGTTTCGCGAACTGGGTGGCTGTAATCAGGGGACAGGAAATGACAACCAAGATCGACAGCAAAATCGTTGGCTACGGTGTGGTAAAGCCCGAGGAGCCGGCCGCCGCGGCGCCGGTAGCCGAGACCGAGAAGCAGGTGGACAATGTCGTACAGCTGCACGAGAAGCTGCAGCGTCCGGAGATGCTGCTGGGGTCGACCTACAAGGTCAAGACGCCCCTGTCCGAGCATGCGCTGTACGTCACCATCAACGACATCGTCCTCAATCAGGGCACCGTCCACGAGCTGCGCCGGCCTTTCGAGATCTTCATCAACTCGAAGAATATGGATCACTTCCAGTGGATCGTGGCCCTGACCCGCATCATTTCGGCGGTGTTCCGAAAGGGTGGTGACGTCACCTTCCTGGTCGAAGAGATGCGCTCGGTGTTCGATCCCCGCGGCGGCTATTTCAAGAAGGGCGGCAAGTACATGCCATCGTTGGTGGCGGAGATCGGCGACGCCATCGAATGCCACCTGCGTATGATCGGCATGCTCAAGGACGACGAGTTGGACGAGCATCAGAAGCAGCTCATCGCGGAAAAGCGTGCCCAGTACGAGGCCAGCACCGCCCAGGCCCCGGAGGCCGCCGACTCCGGAGATTTCCCGGAAGGCGCCCAGCTGTGCGCCAAGTGCAACACCAAGGCGGCCATTCAGATGGACGGGTGCCTGACCTGCCTGAACTGCGGGGAGTCCAAGTGCGGGTAACGGGGCCCCGTGGGCGGGGTCGCGACTCGATGATGGTGGGGCCCCGCGTACGCGTTCGGCGCGGTGCAGTGGGGTGCGCGGGTTTTACGTCGGGTTAACGGCGCCGGGTCACCCGATTCCCACGCGGCGCCCTTGGCGCCGGGGCGGCGTCCCCTGTAACATGTGCCTATGTAGGATGCTGGACCCTATATAGCGGGCGTGGCCAGGTGTCGGTGGCCCATGCCCGGCGTCGGGGGCGCTGAGCGAGTAGGGCATTTCCGATGTCGCCATGCGATCGCTGGTTCGGGCTGTACGCGGCGGTCGATCAATAACCAAGAACGACCCGCAACCCGGGCAACACCACCATGTACCTACAACAAGAACCCATTCCCGGCTATTGGTACACCAACATCGTGGGGCAGTTGGTCCAGGTCCGGGCGGTCCTGCATGTCGAGGGCCGGATCAAGCGAGTCGTGTTGGAATACGCCAATGCCAGGCGGGAATCTGTGGACATGGAAGGTTGGCTGCGTCTCGACCTGCTGCTCCATTCCCCGTTCACCCAGACCCGCGACTCGGTCAAGGACCTGTAGGTACCTTTGCGCAGCACGCCTGCGGTTCCTGGCTTAGGCACCCGGCAGGTCCCGCTTGACGCCTTTGTGGCTCCTCCAGGGAACCCTTGCACAGGCCGCTGAAGCGGCGCTCACGGCGTTGCAAGGGCGCTCGGAATGCTCTTTACCTTTTGTAAACTCCGCTTCCCCGCCCCTTTGCGCCTTGTGATCATCCACTTGATCGGCCTGTGCAGAGGCTCCCTAGCGGAAAACCGCCAGGGATGGCCGGCTCGACACAGTGTCACCGCCTGCGGTGTCTCCCTTATTTGCGACGGGCCGGTATCGCCTGCCGCGCCGTGCTGAGCGCCGCTTCGTGCTTCCGCTATAATCTTCCCTCCGCCCATGCGGGCTTCCGGAGTACATGTGACCCATGCTGCCGCCGAGCGAGGACTCCCACTGGTATGACCGCGACCAGGACATGGTGCCGTGCGTGGGCGAGGCGGTGCGTATCCGCGGCCCGGCCGGCATGCTGGAGGCCATTACCGCCTGTCCGCCGGTGGGCGCGCCCATGCGGGCCGTGGGCGTGGTCTGTCATCCCCATCCGTTGTACGGCGGCAGCTTGCAGAACAAGGTCGTCCACTACCTCTCCCAGACGCTGAACGAGCTCGGCGTCGGCACCGTGCGCTTCAATTTCCGGGGCGTGGGCGCCAGCGAGGGGGAATATGACGGCGGGCAGGGTGAAACCGACGACCTGCTGGCGGTTCTGGACTGGGCGCGCAAACAGCGCCCCGGACACGACGTCTGGCTGGCGGGATTTTCCTTCGGTGCCTATGTGGTGCTGCGGGCTGCCAGTCGCTGGCCGGTAAGCCGGTTGATCACCGTGGCTCCACCGGTGAACTTCTTCGACTTCGGTACGATAGCGCCGCCCGATTGCCCCTGGCTGCTGGTGCAGGGCGACAGCGACGAGGTGGTGCCCTGCAACCAGGTCCTCGATTGGGTGCGGAGCGTGGACCCGTCGCCCGACACCCTGTGCATGAAGGATGTGGGTCATTTCTTCCACGGCCGGCTCAACGATCTGAAGGCCCGTCTGCTGGAGGCACTCGCCGAGGCGGCGTGAAGCGCTTGCGCCCGGAAGGTTGGGCCGGGTGTCGCTTGGGGGGCGGGTGACCCGCGGTGGGCTCAGTGCCCGTTGTTGCGGCGTACGAAGCCGAACACGGCGGGGGCCGATTCGAACGTCAGGGGAAGGGTGCGTTCGTTCACGGTACCCACCCAATAGGCGGGCAACACTCCCCCCTTGTAGACGGGGCGTGCCACTACCGTACGGCCATTGATCTCTTTGCGGACTCTTCCGTTCATAAGTCCCCCTCCGCCGGGTTGACCGGCGTACCGGTCGCCGTGGGCGCGGTGTACTGGTTGTTGTTGGGCGCGTCCCGGGCGGCTACTGCTTGGGCGGGCGCCTGCGCGACAGCGGCCATCAGGCCAATACGCGCTGCGCTCGTACCTTTGCAGGGAACAAGCAAGACCCATGCCGCATGTGCATAAACCCGGGCGGGATCAGCCGGTTATCGGTCGGCTGTCCGACAGCAAGGCGTTGAAAGGACGGTCCGGTGTAAAGTTTTTGACTGCGCCGCGGCCGCCATCCATTGCCATCGGATGTGTAAGACGCCGCTTGTACTGGAGAAATTCCATCCACCGGGCAGGGCTCGGTTATCCAGGGCCGCGCCGCCGCAGCCACGCCCCCTCGTGTCCGCCGAGTGTCGTGAACGGTAGTCATTGAATATATGGAAAAAGTGCCGTCGGCCCCCTGTAAAGTTTCAGGACACCCGTTGCCCGTACCAGGGCGGTGACAGGTTGCGCCTGCATTCGCTCCGGGTCCGATGCATAATGTGCAGCGTCAATCGCTACGGTGTGCGGAATCCCGTTTCCAAACGCGTATGTATCGCCATCACTTCGGATTGCAGTGCCGGCCGTTCTCGATAACGCCTGATCCGCGCTTTCTGTACATGAGTGCCCGCCACCGGGAGGCGCTGGCCCACCTGCTCTACGGCGTCGGGGAGAGCGGCGGTTTCGTGCAGTTGACCGGCGAAGTGGGTACCGGGAAGACCACCGTGTGCCGCTGTCTGCTGGAGCAGGCGCCGGACGATGTCGCCGTAGCGCTCATCCTCAACCCCCGCCTCGATGCCGTCGAACTGCTTGCCACCATCTGCGACGAGCTGGGTGTGGCCTACCCCGAAGGCGCCACGGTCAAACAACTCGTGGACCGCTTGAACGCGCACCTGTTGGATGCCCACGGGCGGGGTCGCAGAACGGTGCTGGTGATCGACGAGGCGCAGAACCTGAGCGCGGAAGTGCTCGAGCAGGTGCGTCTGCTCACCAATCTGGAAACCACCCAGGACAAACTCCTGCAGGTCATTCTCATCGGGCAGCCGGAGCTCAAGCAGATCCTCGAGCGCAGCGACCTGCGCCAACTGGCTCAGCGCATCACCGCCCGCTACCATCTCGAACCCTTGAGTTTCGCCGAGACCAGGGACTATGTCCGCCATCGGCTGCGGGTGGCCGGCGCCTCGGGACGGCTGTTCACCGACGGCGCACTGCGGGAGATACAGGCCCGCTCCGCCGGCGTGCCGCGCCTGATCAATGTGCTGTGCGACCGTGCGTTGCTGGGTGCCTATGTAGAGGAGAAAAAGCGCGTCGACCGTCGCATCGTCCGGCGCGCCACCCGTGAAGTGCTGGGGCGTTCGCCGGGGGACGCGCGGCGCATTGCCTGGCTGCCGTGGGCCGGTGGAGCCGCCCTGTTGATCGTGGCGGCCGTGGCATGGTCGGTACTGAACATCCGTTCCAGTCATCTCGATTCCGATTCGCAGTCGGCGCTCGCGACAAGACCCGTGTCCCAGGATGGCCCCATCGCCATTGCCAGGGCCGACGAAGCGCGTTCCGGTACGAATGCGCCGACGGCTTCGCCGATACCGCCGTCGGTACCTCCCGCCGCCGACTCTCTGCCGAGACTGCTCGCCGATGCCGGCGCCGACGCCCGCGATCAGGCGTGGCAGGGACTTTTCGCCCTCTGGCAGCTGCAGTTGCCGTCGGCACAACGGCAGGGCTCACCGTGCCGCGCCGCGGCGGCTCATGGACTGCGTTGTCTGAGCGATGCGGGCAGTTGGAGTACCCTGCGCAACATCGATCGGCCGGCCATCCTGGAACTGGTGACAAGCGACGGTCGGCGTGTTCCCGTCCTTTTGCAGCACCTGGACGACACCGTTGCGCGAGTTCGGATCGCCGGTCATGTGTACAACCTGCCAGTCAGTGCGCTGCAGCAGCAGTGGTACGGCGACTATACGGTCCTCTGGCGCCCGCCGGTGGCGTCGGCGGTGCTCAAGGTCGGCGACAGCGGGCCGGACGTGCGCTGGCTGCGCGCCCAACTCCAACGGGTGCTCGGCGCGGTGCCGCCGGTGCCCGACCCGGACCGTTTCGACAGCGCCCTCGAGGCCCGGGTGGAGCGCTTCCAACGCCGGCATGCCCTGCGTGCCGACGGTATCGTGGGGGGGCGGACATTGATCCAGTTGAACTCGGCTGCCGACCGGGCGGACACCCCGCGTCTGTGCGCAAAACCCTCCAAACCGGCTTGAACCCATGTCCTATATCCTGGAAGCACTGAAGAAATCGGAGCGTGACCGGGCCCTGGGCCAGGTCCCCAGTCTCGGTGCCGAGCAGGTGGCGGTGCGGGAGGCGCCGCCCGTGACCCGCTGGGTGCTCGGTGCGTTCATGGTGCTGGTTGGCCTGTCGGGCGGCATCCTGCTGGCCCGCTTCGAGATCGGTGACAGCCATCGCAGTCCGGTGGAAGCCGTTCCGCCGGCTGCCGCCATTGTGCCCCAGGCCCGACCCGGCGCAGCGTCGCCGGCCGCGTCCCAGGCGCCCGCCAGCATGGCCGCACGGCCGCGACAGCCGGCGCCACCCCGGGACGTGGTGGCGTCCCGGTCAGCTTCGCCGCCCAGGCAACCCGCGGCGGCGGTGCCGCCGGTCGAACAGACGCCCACGCTGCCCGCTCCCGTGCCCGGCGCGAGTGCGAACGCGCTGTCCTCGACACAACATCCCGGCCCGCCGCCGGCGGCTGCCGCTGTTTCCGCCGCCCCGCCGAGCACGCCGCCGGTATCCGTTTCCAATGTCGCAAAGGCTCATGCCGCCCCGCCGCCGCCCGCCACGCCAGCAAGCAGCGGGGCGTCGGAGAAGGCGTCAACGACCGTCGCTTCATCGGCGCCGGCCGCCCCGGTAACCCCGGTGGAGGTCCCGTTGCTGCGGGACCTGCCCGCCAACGTACGCCAGGGGCTGCCGGCGCTGCATGTGGATGTGCACGTGTACGCCAGGAACCCGGCCCGGCGTTTCGTGCTCATCAACATGCATCGCTATCGGGAAGGAGACACTCTCGCGGCCGGCCCGCGGCTGCTGCGCATCACCCAGGGCGGTGTCGTGCTGGAGTATCACGGCGTGCGGTTCCGGCTGGGTTCGGGCTGATCCGATGTCGATTGCGGGCAACGGTATCCACCGACGTCCCGGTGCGGCCCGTTGGTGGGTGGCGCTGGCCGGCGCGCTGCTGGGTTGTCTGCCGTACGCCGGGGCGCAGGCCGCGACCGATGGCCTGATCATCGGCTTTCGCAGCCCGCAATCAGTGGCGGTAGGTGCTGTCGCCGCCCAGGGAAATGCCCTCGCAACGGCCTCCCGCGTTGCGGGCGTGTCCCTGACGCCGGTGCGCACCATGGCCGGGGGTGCGGTGCTGGCGCGGCTTCCGGCGCAGGTGTCGCTCACGGATGCGCGGCGTATCGCGGCCAAGCTGGCCGGCGATCCCGCAATTGCCTATGCCGAGCCCGACCGGCGCGTGCATGCGGCGTTCGTCCCCAACGATCCGCGCTACCCCCAGCAATGGTATCTGTACGAGGACACTGCTGGTGCGCGTTTGCCCGGGGCGTGGGACATGGAGCGGGGCAGCCCGGGTATCACCATCGCGGTGCTCGATACCGGCATTCTGTCCCACCCGGATTTGGACAGCAGCCGCATCCTGCCGGGTTACGATTTCATCAGCGATCCGACCATCGCCAACGACGGCAACGGAAGAGATCCGGACCCCAGCGATCCGGGCGACTGGACATCTTCCACGCCCAGCTCCTGGCACGGCCTGATGATGGCCGGGATCATCATGGCGACCACCGACAACGGCGTGGGTATCGCCGGTATCAACCACTACTCGCGGTTGTTGCCGGTGCGCGTGCTGGGGGTGGGCGGCGGGCAGATGTCCGATGTGCTGGACGCCATGCGCTGGGCGGCGGGCCTGCACGTGGCCGGCGTTCCCGACAATCCTACGCCGGCCCGGGTGATGAATCTGAGTTTCGCCGCCGACGGGCCGTGCGGCCCGGCGGAACAGGCGACCATCGATGCGGTGGTGGCGGCCGGTGCGACGGTGGTGGTGGCGGCGGGCAACCACGCCGCGGGCAGCAGCGGCGATGTGGCCAACGTGACCCCGGCCAGTTGCGACAACGTCGTCACGGTGGCGGCCGTCAATCGCAGCGGTGCCCTGGCCGCCTACAGCAACTACGGCAGTGCTGTTGCCCTCAGCGCACCGGGGGGCGACAGCACCGACGGCATCGAGTCCACCTACAATCTGGGCGCCACCACACCGGGTCTCCCGGGCTACGGGCTCGTCGACGGCACCAGCCCGGCCGCTGCCGTCGTCAGCGGAGTGGTTTCCCTGATGTTGTCCCGCAACCCGGCCCTCACCCCGGCTCAGGTGCGCGCCACCCTCAGGGCTACGGCCCGCCCGTTCCCGGACGCCAGCTGCAACACCAGTCTGTGCGGTGCAGGTGTGGTGGACGCCCAGGCGGCGGTTGCTGCCGCCGACAACCCGCTTCCCGACCCGGCGCCTCCTCCACCCGTGGCCGCCACATCATCCGGCGGCGGGGGCGGTGGCTGTACCGTGTCGAGAGGTCAACACGACGGTTCACTGATACTCGTCACCCTGTTCGCCGCGCTGGGCTACGGGTGGCGCAGACGCCGCCGCATTCCCCGCTCTCAGTCGCGCCTATAGTCGGTCGGGTCCCGTCGCCCGGCCGCCTTGAAGGCGGCCCGGCGTTTCTGGCATTGGGGGCAGCTTCCGCAGTGCTGCGGATAGCCGAGCAGGCAACTGTACGTGTCCTCAAATTCCACACCGAGCCCGGTGCCCAGATCGATCACTTCGGCTTTGCTCAATGCGAGCAGTGGTGTGGCGATCTCGATGGGGCTGAGGTCGCGGGCGAGGGTCTTGAAATGGTCCAGGAAGTCGGCGGATGCGCTGGCGTAGCTGGCCGTGTCTTCCCGATTCAGCGCCAGGGCCAGGCGCGCGGCGCCGTGGTTGTCCGCGAAACTCAGGCCCAGGCTGAGGACCACCAGGTTGCGGTGGGGCAGCGGAACATGCAAACGCCTGTCCAGGCCCTCCCGAAAAGCCTTACCAACGGCCGGCATGCCCAGTTCCCGCAGCGTCACGCCCAGGCGCGCGCACTGGACCTGTGCCGCCATCCGCTCCCTGGCCGCGCCGCGCTGCCCGTAGTCGACGAACAGGCCGGTCGGCGAATGGTGTCGTCGTTCCTGGTGCAGCAGCGTCGTGCTTTCTATGCCGCCGCTGAGCAATACGATGGATTCGGCCATGGCACTCGCGGGCCATCAGCCGGACTGGCGGGCCGCCTCGAGCTCGGCTTCGGTGGCATCGCGGATGTCCTGCAATTCCACTTCGAAGATCAGCGTATGGCCCGCGAGAGGGTTGTTGCCATCCAGGTACACGATGTCGTCGCGAATTTCCGTGATGCGAAACGGCACGTCCCGTCCGGCTTCGTCCTTGCCCACCAACTGGCCGCCGATTTCGATGTGCTCGCCGGCGGGCAGCTCGCCGAGGGGGATTTCGTGCACCAGGTCCACATCCCGCTTGCCGAAGGCATCGTCGGGCAGGAGTTTGACGCGCACCACGTCGCCGGGGCCGTTACCTTCCAGTGCGGCTTCCAGCCTGGGGAAAAGCATGCCCTCCCCGTGGATATAACGGATCGGCTCTTCCTCGGCAGTGCGCACGACGACCCCGTCGGCGGTGGTCAGGCTGTACTGCATGGAGACCATTTTGCCCTTGGTGACTGTCTGGGAGCTCATTTCGGGTTCCTGGGAAACGCACGGCAGTGGGATTGCGCCGCAGACGCCACTGTGCCACGGTCCGGATGAACACGCCAGCGGCGTCCCGTATACTGGGAAGGGCTTTCGGACCGCGCCTGCGTAGAGAACGAAGTCATTCGGGTGTGGTCCGAAAACTACAATGATCGACGTTTAGCGGTTTTCCACGCCATGATTCGAGCCATTCAACACTTCTTCGAGAAACAGATGCGGGCCGCCGACGAAGGTCGCGGCGATACCGAGCATGCCCTGCGGTTGGCGACCGCCGCGCTGCTGGTGGAGATGACGAGAGCCGATTTTCACGTGGAATCGGAGGAAAGAACCGCGGTGCACAACGCATTGCGGCGCGTGTTCGGCCTGTCGGCCGAGGAAACGGCGGAGCTTGTGGAACTGGCCGAGCAGGATGCCAGCGGCGCCAGCAGTCTGTTTCAGTTCACCCATCTGATCGATACGCATTTCTCTCCCAAGCGCAAGGCCTATGTGGTGGAAATGCTGTGGCGCGTGGCCTTTGCGGACGGCGTCATGGACAAGTACGAGGAGTACCTGGTGCGCAAGGTGGCCGATCTGCTGCACGTCTCCCACCAGGATTTCCTGCAGACCAAGCACCGCGTGCAGGCCGAGCTTCGGGAAAAGCAGCGCGGCGACTGACGACCGGCCCGGCCTTCCAGCGTGGTCTCCCCATGGCCGCGCTCTTGACGCATTTGGCACTGCACGTCCGGGATGTGGACACCCCGGTGCGTTTCCATCAGCCCTGAACGCATTTGCGCACGGTGCATGACCGGCCTGTACCGGCGGCCAGGCCCTGCGGTTGGTCGCGCCCGGGTCGGTGGATGTCTGCGGTGGGATCCGCGGGAGGCGCCCTATCCGGTGGGCTGCTTTGCAGGCCGGATGAAGCGGACGGGAGCTGCATCGAGTTCGGTTGCGGTCGCTCCCGCGGGCCCGGTGCTTCGCGATGAGCGCCGGTTGAGACGGCGGGAAAAGGGGTGAAAAAAAGCGAAGGCCGACTTTCGTCTGCCCTCGCTTTCTTATAGCGTTCCCCCTCGCACCAGCCCGCCGGCTGGTAGGTCTGGCTTAGACCATTTCCTTCAGATTCTTGAGCGGCAGCACCTTGACCACATTGCGGGCCGGCTTTGCCTTGATGGTCATTTCCTCGCCGGTGAAGGGATTCACGCCCTTGCGCGACTTGGTAGCGGGCTTGCGAACGACCTTGATCTTCATCAGACCGGGTACGGTGTATACGCCAGGTCCGGCTTTCTTCAGATCGCGCTTGATGAGCTGGGAAAGCGTGTCGAAGACGGCGCCGACGTCTTTCTTGGCCAGCCCGGTCTTGTCAGCGATGAAGGAGAAGGTTTCCGACTTGGTGGTAGGCTTCTTTGCCGCCTTCGCTACAGCTTTGGTCTTGGCGGTCTTGGTGGTGGCTTTCTTTTTCGCGGCCATTTATTACGCTCCTCTGCACTGTGCTTGGTTTTCCGGCCTCGATAAGATAGCACAACCTGAAAATTGTTAAAGGTTTTTGGAAAGTCATTTCGTCGCTTTCCTGCCGCTGTTTGGTGCAGGGTGGACTGTAGGAACGCATGCGTTGACGACTGCGCGGCCAACGAGCATTGCCGTCATATTCCGAACCCGATGCCTCCGGTCCCGAAAAGCGCCTTGCCGGAGCATGCGGCGATTGCAGTATGCGGGGCCTGTGAAACCGTGATGGGCGGCGCGAATGCCGCTATTTTGTGACCATGACCAAACGGGTACGAGTCGGCCTGGTGGCCGACAGCCACGGCTATCTGGACGCGCGCATCGCCGCGCGGGTGCATGCCTGCGACCTCATCGTTCATGCCGGAGACATTGGCGGCGCCACCGTGCTTGAAGCGTTGAAAGCTGCGGGAACGCCGGTTTTTGCGGTGCGCGGTAACAACGATGACGACGCGCACTGGGGCAACGGGCACCACGACGTACTGCGCATGCTCCCCGAGGAAGCGGATATCGAGTTGCCTGGCGGGCATCTGGTGGTGGTGCACGGACATCGGGCCGGTGGGCCTGCGCAGCGCCATCCGCGGCTGAGAAGCCGCTATCCCGACGCCCGTGCGGTGGTATACGGACACAGCCACCGGCTCGTGTGTGATCGCAGCGCCCGGCCCTGGGTGCTCAATCCCGGGGCCTGCGGGCGTGCGCGTACCTATGGGGGACCTTCCTGCCTGGTGCTTGAAGCCGGTGCGGACGGTTGGCGCGTGATGGAATACCGCGAGCCGCCCGAGCCGAGAGCCCGCGCTCATCGCGCCCGTCCCTGATCCGTTGGCAGGCGTTCAGTGGAGTCGGCCGTTCTCGTTGGCGGCGCCGGTCGCAGGGGGCGACGGACAGGCGTGGTGCAGCACCATCCGCCATCCCGCGCCCGAACGCCGGTAGATATTGGTGGTGATCACCGGCGGATAGCGGCGGGAGCCGGAGACGATGTGTTCGTCCACCATGTGGATCGCCAAGGTCTCGTCGGCGATGCTGTGGCGGTGGGTGATGGAGAAGTGCAGGTGGGCACCGCCGGCGAAGATCTGCCGCCAACTGGAGAGCACCGCTGCCCGCCCGCTCAGGCGTTGGCCGCCGGGGTGTATGCAGGCGATCTCGTCGCTGTCGTCCCAGACGGCCGTCATGCCTTCCAGGCTTGCCCGCTCCAGGGCGTCATAGAAAGCCGTTTCGGCCGCTTCCGGGGTGGGGAAAGGTTTGTTGGCCATGAACGCCTTCACCGGTCGCGTGCACCTTCATGGTAGGGAACCGCCGGGCGGGCGGCAAGAGGACCCTGCCAGCACCTGGATGATGTGAACCAGTCCACAATCCGGAGTCGCCGCCCCGGGGTATAAAGGGGGCATTTCCGCACATGGTCGGAATTGCCGCAGCGGCCGGTCGACGCCGGAAATCGGCATCGATTTTCGGGTAGGACCGGATCAAGAAAGCCGCTCATCCGGCCGATAGCTCTGCTGTATATCTGCACGTCTCCGGACCCTTCGGGCCGACCGGAGATCCTAATGCGCGAACGGTTCCTTCGGGGTTGAATTGGTGGGTATGGGAGCGGCCAAGAAAGCGTTAGACAAGAAGATTTTTCGGGATCTCATCCCCATCAACGGTCTGTCTCCAGCGTATCTCGGCGAGATTGCGCAAAAGGCCGTGGTGGACGAGTTGCGTCCCGGACGCTACCTGTTCAAGCGTGGTGACCGGGACAACCAATCGGTCTACCTGCTCGAAGGCGAGGTCAACCTGATCGGCGACAAGAACGAGGTCGTCGGCTCCATTCGAGGCGGCTCTGACGCCAGCCGCCACCCGCTTGCCAACCACCAGCCGCGACAGGTCTCCGCGCGGGCCACCACCACGGCGCTGGTGGTGCGCATCGATACCAGCCTGCTTGACATCATGCTGACATGGGACCAGTCGGCGGGCTACGAAGTGGTGGAAATCGACGCGGAGGACGACGACGACTGGATGACGCGCATGCTCCAGTCGCAAGCCTTCCTGAAACTGCCCCCCGCCAACATCCAGCGCCTGCTCATGAGCATGGAAGCCTTCTCCGCCAAAGCCGGCGAGACCATCATCGAGCAGGGCGGTGAGGGGGACTACTTCTATCTGATCAAACACGGCCGCTGTGCGGTGAGCCGCCGGCCGTCTCCGACGGCGGCCGAAGTGAAAGTGGCGGAGTTGGGGGACGGCGCCAGCTTCGGCGAGGACGCATTGTTGTCCGACGCCAAACGCAATGCCACGGTCACCATGCTCACCGACGGCGTCCTGATGCGGCTCGCCAAGAAGGACTTCGTTCAACTGCTGAAGGAGCCGCTGATTGCCCAGGCCAGCTACGAGCAGGCCACTGCCATGGTAGCCGAAGGCGCCACCTGGCTGGATGTACGGCTGCCGGGGGAGTTCGAGAACGCCGCCTTGGAGGGCAGCGTCAACATTCCTTTGTCGTCGCTGCGTGAGCGCGCCGACGAATTGGACGGCGACGGCCGGTACATCGTGTGCTGCGACACCGGCCGGCGCAGCGCCAGCGGTGCCTTCGTGCTGAGCCAGCGTGGGTACGATGTCTACGTGCTGCGCGACGGTCTGATGAGCACCCCGGGATTCGCGGCCGCAGGCTCCGAGACGGCGTCCGCCGGCCCCGCACCGGTCGCCGAGCCGCCGACGCAGGAGCGCCCCACGGCCGAGGTCATCGCCCTGGACCGGGAGCGATCCGCGCCGCAGGCGGAGGAGCCGCAGACCGGCGCCGGATCGGAACAGGCCGACGATGTCAGGGCTCGCTATGAGGCGGAACTGGCCAAGATCAGGGTGTTTCGCGACAAGGCGCGGGATCGTCTCAAGGCCGCCAGGGATCGGGAGGCCGAGCTCGTCGAGGCGCGCGACCTCGCCCAGGATCAGTCACGGGCACTGAGCGACGAACTGAAGAACGAGCGTATCTCCCTGCGCCGCTCCGAACAGCTCCTCAATGAGCTGCGCACCAAGCTGGAGGCGGGGCACAGGGAAGTCCAGGAACAGGAGGCACGGCTGGCCGAACTGGAGACCAGCCTGGAGACGGCCCGGGAGGCTGAGTCGTCAGCACTGGCGGAGCTCGAGTCCCTGCGCGCGCGGGTCGAGGAAATCGAGAAACAGCAGGCCGAAAACGGGGCGTCCGAACGGCAACTGGACGAGCAGCGTCAGGAAGCCGCCCAACTGCGCGAGAAGCTGGCCGAGCGGGACACGGCCGTCGCCGCCGCCGAACAGGCAGCCCGCGAGGCCCGCGACGCGCTTGACCGTCTGCAGGCCGAGCAAACCGCTGCGGTCGACCGCAGTGCCGGACTGACCGCCGAGCGCGAACAGCTGCAGGCTGACCTGGAGGAGGCGCGGGCGCAGCTGGCCGCCGCCCAGGAGCGCAGCGCAACCCTCGAGCAGGAACGCGGCCGCCTGGAGGAGGGTCTGCAGGCGGCCCGGGAAGGGGACAGTGCCGAACGCGAACAGCTGCAGGCTGATCTGGAGGAGGCCCGCGCGCAGCTGGCCGCCGCGCAGGAGCGCAGTGCGAGCCTCGAACAGGAACGTGGTCGTTTGCAGGAGGGATTGCAGGCGGCCCGGGAAGGGGACAGCGCCGAGCGCCAGCAGTTGTCGGCGGATCTGGCAGCGGCCCGGGAGGCGTTGGCGGCCGCCCAGGAGCAGGCGCACTCCCTGGAGCAGGAGCGCACCCGGCTGGAGGAGGCCGTGCAGTCCGCCGAGCAGGCGGGTGCCGAGATCGAGCAACTGCGCCGGCAGCACAGCGACCTGGAGCAGGCACTGGAAGAGTCCAGGGCCGCCGCCCAACGGGCCGAGCAATTGCAGGTCGAGCTGGACGCCGCCAACGCCCGGCTTGCGGAACGTTCCGAGGGCGAAGCCCGGGAGCAGAGCGCTCTCGAGCAGCAGTTGGAGACAACCCGCGGGAAAATCGCCGAGCTGGAGGCGGCCCAGACCGAATTGGCCGAGCAGCGGACGGCTGCATTGCGCGAGCTTGACGACCTGCGTGGCCGGCTGGAGACCGAGCAGGAGCAGGCGCAGACGCGACAGCAGGCGCAGGAGGCCGAGCTGGTTCGCGCCTCCGAGCAGTTGCAGGAAGCGTTGGCGCAGGTCGCCGAGCGTGACGGACGGCTTCAGGATCAGGATGCCCTGCAGCGGGAGTTGGAGGCCGCCCGCCAGCGGGTGCAGGCTCTGGAGGACGAACAGGCCGCCAGCGGACAGACCGCCTCGGAAATTTCCGAAGAGCTGTCCCGGATGCGGGCCGCCGAGCGGGACGCTCTGGCACAAGTGACATCGCTGCAAACCGATCTTCAGGCCGCCAAGCAGCAGCTGGAGCGGACCCTGGAACGTGAAGCCGAGTTGTCCTCGTCAGCCGAGGAGGCCCGTCGCGAACAGGACCTGCTGCGCCAGGAATTGCAGCGGGTCCGCACTGCGGCCGAGGAAGAGCTCGCCGTCATCCGGGGCGAGCGGGACAGCGCCCGCACTACGGCGCAGCACTGGGAACGCCGCTCCCAGGAGGAGGCCGAGCAGCGCGGCGCTGCCGAGGAAGAGCTGTCCGTGCTGAAGGACAACAGCGCCCGTCTCGACAGCGAGTTGCAGACCGTCACCGGCCAGCTCGAAGAGCATGTGGCGCGGCTGCAGGCCGCCGACAGCGAGCGCGAACAGGCAAGCAGCCTGCAACAACAGCTGCAGGGCGATCTTGCCGAACGGGACGCCCGCATTGCCAGCCTGCGCAGCGACCTGGAGCGTGCCGAGGCGGTCGAGTCCGAATTGAACGCTGCCCGCGAGCGCATCGCGGAGCTGGACGAAGCCTTGGCGCAGGCCCGCGAGGAGATGGACCAGCAGGGCGCTGAGCACGCCCAGGCTATCGAGGTCCTTCGCGAAGAGTCCGCTACCAAACTCGCCGCCGTGGAACAAGCCCTGGCCGCGGCCCGCGATTCGCTGTCCGGAACCGTCCCCCACGAGGAGCTGGACCGGTTGAGCCAGGAGCACGAGCAGCAAAGGGCCGAGCTCGACCGCACGATCGAAAAGTTGCGCGCGGAGCTGGACGGCGTGCGCGAGCCGTCCGAGCACATGGTTGCCGAGCTCACGCAGGTACGAGCGGAACGGGATCGCCTGGCCGCCGACGCCGCCCAATACCAGGGGCGCCTGGACGCGTTGGTCCGTGCCCGTGACGCGGCGCGAACGGAAGCCGACCAGCTGCGTGCCGAGGCCGCTGTCGCCCGGGGCCTGGCGGAGCTGCGTCAGAGCGCAACCGGCGACGACGGCGATCCCCATGCGGAACTCCGCAAGGAGCTGGAACTGGCCCGGGCCAACGTCGAAACCGCCCTGCGCTTGCGCACCGAGGCCGAAACCGCTCGCGAAGCCGCCGAACAGGAGGCACTGCAGCTGCAGCAGGAACTGGAAGCGCTTCGAGCCCGTGGCCCGGAAGCGCCTCTGGATATTCCCGACCTGGGGGATTCGCACGGCGAACATGCCAACTCGGGACACATCGCTGCTGCCCCCTCTTCGCCCCCCCTTGAACAGGATACGTCCGCCCCGCTTGCGGAGGTCGCCGAGCGTGAGCCGGAACGGCCGTTGCGGGATGCCGAGCAGACGGCCGTTGCCGCCACGCCTCCGAATGCGCCTCGTAAACGCAAAGGCGGCCTCTGGATCGGGATCGCGGCCACCCTGGTCCTGGGCGCCGGCGGGGCGCTGGGTTACCACTTCTGGGGCGCGCGTCTGGCCGCCCAGGCAGGCGAGCAGACGGTCGTCGCGGCTGCGCCTGCGAAGTCGATCAGCGGTGGCGCCGGGTCGGTGGCGCGGCCGGCAGCACCGGCTCCGACGGCCTCCAGGCACCACGAACAGGCGGCAAAGTCCGCGGTGGAGCGTCCTGCAAAGGCACGCGAATCGGGCCGGCGGGTACCTCCGCCCAAGACGGTCGTTGCCGCCCGTCGCCATGAGTCCAAGCGGGCCGCCGCGCCCCGGGTCCGGGAGACGCACCTTGCAGAGCGTCACGGTCCGACCAAGGCAGTCGTGACCGCGGCGCGCCCTGCCCAACCCAAGTCGGACCCGACGGATTCGGCCCCGCCGGTTAAGGACGCCAGCGCTGCGAGCGCCGCGACCGCCAAGATGGACGCCCCCGCGCCCAGTATCGAGCCGACAGCCGCCGCCCGTAGTCCTGCTGCGCCGGAAGCGCCAGAATCGGCGAGCGCCATCCAACCCGGCCCGATCGCCGGCAGCGCCGACGGCGGTGACCGCAAAGCACCCCCGGCCAAGCAGACCGGCGACCCGGGTGCGGTAACCGCCAACACCGACAGCGCCGACCCCGGCGCCGCTGATACAACCGCCGGCCAGTCTGTTGCTGGGTCGGAAACGCCCGCGCCGGTGGCCGACAGCCAATCCGGCCCGGTCACCGACAGCGCGGTCGGCAGCGACCGGAAAGCATCCTCGACGGCGCCCGCCACGGACGCCGGGTCCGCCCAATTGCAGGCCAGCGGTGCCGGTCAGGGGCAAACCCCCGGCACCAGCGATTCTTCGGACTCCAAGCCGATCTGGTGAACCTTCCCGCCCGCCGCGTACCGTGTTGACAAACGCGGTGCGTGCCGTAACCTCCCACGGGCATCATGGCCCGCATCCTCGGCATCGGCATTGCCACCCTCGACATCATCAACACGGTCGACGGCTATCCGCCTGAAGACGGCGAAGTGCGTGCTCTTGCCCAGCGCGTCTGCCGCGGCGGCAATGCGACGAACACCCTGGTGGTGCTGGCTCAGCTGGGACATCGCTGTTCCTGGGGCGGTGTGCTGGTCGAAGGACCCGATGGCCGGCGCATTGTGGACGACCTGTCCGCCCATGATGTGGATACCGGCTTCTGTCGGCGTCTGCCAAGCGGGGCCATGCCCACCTCCTATGTGACGCTCAACCGGCGCAACGGCTCGCGCACCATCGTGCACTACCGGGACCTGCCCGAGTTCGGTTTCGACGACTACCGCGCCATAGACCTGGTCGGCGTCGACTGGCTCCACTGTGAGGGACGCAACGTGGAGGACACGTGCAGGATGCTGGCCGACGCCGCAGTACGCCATCCGGATCTGCGCCGGTCGGTGGAGGTTGAGAAGCCACGACCCGGTGTGGAGGCGCTGTTCGGTCATGCCGAGCTACTGTTGTTTTCCCGCAGTTACGCCCGGGCCAGCGGTTACGCCAGCGCCGAGGCGCTGCTGCGTTGGGCGCGGGGCCGGGCGCCCAGCGCCGATCTGGTGTGCAGTTGGGGCGAGGCCGGCGCCTGGGCCTTGGATCGCAGCGACCGCCTGCTGCACAGCCCGGCCTTTGCGCCGCCGCGGGTGATCGACACCCTGGGAGCCGGAGACACCTTCAACGCCGGTCTGATCGCGGGCTGCCTGCGCGGCTGGTCGCTGGAGCGGGCGCTGCAAGGCGCCTGCCGGCTGGCGGGGCGCAAATGCGGCCAGGCCGGTCTTTCCGGGCTCGATGAGCTCTAGCGGTCCATGGCAACGAAATGAGCACAGATCCCCCCATAAGCACGCTCTGTCGGCTGGAGGAGCTCTCCGATCCGGGCTCGCGTGGTTTCAGCGTGCCGCGCCCGGACGGTGTGTGGGACATCTTCGTGGTGCGGCGCGGGCGCGAGGTGTTTGCCTACCGCAACCATTGTCCCCATACCGGCGGCCCTCTGGACTGGGTGCCCGACCAGTTCCTGGATATGGACGGAGCGTATATCCAATGCGCCACCCACGATGCACGGTTTGTCATCGAAAGCGGGCGCTGCGTGGCCGGCCCCTGCACGGGCGACGCGTTGGCGTCGGTAGCCGTGGCCGTGCAGGACGGCTGGGTCGTGGTGACCGAGCCGCCGGCGGCGTGACGGGTCGGTGGCTGTGTTCAAAGTGCAGGGCTGAATGAACGCACCGGTTATTGCCGCTCGGCATTTGAGCAAACGCTTTGGTGACGTGCTGGCCGTGGACGACATCAGCTTTTCGGTGGCGCGTCGTTCCGTGTGCGCGTTGCTGGGCGGCAATGGGGCCGGCAAGACCACCACCCTGTCCATGTTGCTGGGCCTGCTCGCTCCCAGCAGCGGGCAGATCAGCGTGCTGGGCGAGGACATTCAACGCCATCGCTACCGGGTTCTGGGGCGAATGAACTTCTCCTCGCCCTACGTAGACCTGCCGCAACGCCTGACAGTGACCGAGAACCTGTCCGTGTACGGCCATCTCTACGGGCTGCGCGGTGTGCGCGCACGGGTGCGCGAACTGGCGGCGGAGCTGGATATCACCGCCTTTCTGGATCGACGCTACGGCACCCTGTCGGCGGGACAGCGCACGCGGGTGGCGCTGGCCAAGGCGATGCTGAACCGACCCGAGGTGCTGCTGTTGGACGAGCCCACCGCCTCCCTGGATCCGGACAGCGCCGACCGCATACGCGGATACCTGCTGGACTACCAGCGCAACGCCGGGGCGACCGTGCTGTTGGCCTCCCACAACATGCCCGAGGTGGAACGCGTCTGCGACGATGTGATCATGCTCCGCTCCGGCAGGCTGGTGGATCGTGGTACGCCGGCGCAGCTGCTGGCCCGCTACGGGCGTCGGACGCTGGAGGAGGTCTTTCTGGATATCGCCCGCCAGCAGGACGGGCACGGGGACGCCGCGGGAATGCCCTCATGAAGCCGCCCGCCGAACGGTTGTTCTCGTTGCAGCGGGTGGGCGCCATGGTGTTGCGCTATCTGTACCTGTTGAGAGCGTCCTGGCCGCGCGCCCTGGAGCTGGTCTACTGGCCCACCATGCAGCTGGTGCTGTGGGGATTCATCAGCCGCTTCCTGGCCACCAACAGCTCCTGGGTGGCCCAGGCCTCCGGTGTGCTGCTCGCTGCGGTGCTGCTGTGGGACGTGCTGTTTCGCGGGCAGCTGGGGGTGTCTCTGGCCTTCTTCGAGGAAATGTACTCGCGTAACCTCGGACACCTGTTCGTCAGCCCGCTGCGCCCCTATGAGCTGGTGTCGGCTTTGCTGGTGATCAGCCTGATACGCACCCTGATCGGCGTCGGCGGAGCCGCGCTGCTGGCCATTCCTCTGTACAACTACTCCATCTTCGGATTGGGGCTGCCACTGGTGGCGTTCTTCGCCAATCTGCTGGTCATGGGGTGGTGGATCGGTTTGCTGGTGGCCGGACTTGTGCTGCGCTACGGGCTGGGAGCGGAAAGCCTGGCGTGGGTGGCGGTGTTTGCGGTGGCGCCCCTGAGCGGCATCTACTATCCGATTTCGGTGCTGCCTGATTGGCTGCAGCCGGTGGCCTGGGCGCTGCCATCCAGCCACGTGTTCGAAGGGATGCGCGCGCTCATCTTCCATCACCGGCTGGACATGCAGATGTTGGCGGCCGCCGCCGGCTTGAACCTGCTCTACCTCAGCCTTGGGGTAACGGTCTTTCTGGCCGTGTTCCGGCGTGCCCGCAGGAGCGGGCTGCTGTTGCATATCGGCGAGTGATCGTCGTTCAGCGGTGACGCGCCGCGAGCTGGGTGCCCAGCGCCTCGATTTCCTTGCGATCCTCCAGCTTGGCGCGCCAGTCCATGGGCAGGGCCTGGGAGCCCAGGAAGGCACCGCACAGGGCGCCGGCCATGGCACCCATGGTATCCCGGTCGCCACTGTGCAGAGTGGCGCAGAACAGGGTCTCCGGGAAGCTGTGGGGGTGGCTGAGGAACGCATAGAGCGCAAAGGGGAGGGATTCGTCCACCGCCAGGCTGTGGCCCAGCGTCTGGATAGCGTCGCAGGGTGGCGCCCCGCGCTCCAGCAGATCGCCCAGTTCGGCGAGCTTGCTCCGCAGTTCCGGCGTCTGGGAGAAACCGGTCAGCTCGTCGACAAAGGACGACGGGCGGAACTCGTTGTCCGGATCCAGGGACACCGCCAGGGCGATGGCTCGCGACTGTACCGCCGCTCCGTCCACTCCCAGAGGGTGGGTATGAGTCGTCTCGGCCTGGGCGCGGGCCTTTTCGTAGAGGACGGGGGATCCATAGAAAAACAGGCCGAGCGGCCCGGCACGCATGGCGGCGCCGTTGCCGTAGGATCCTTGTCCGCTGTACAGGCGCCGAGCAGCGGCCCGATAGGGAATGCCCTCGTTTGCCACCGCCGCGAAGATGGTCGGTGGTCCGGGTCCGTAGCCGCGCCAGGGTTCGTGCTCGTATTGGTTGCGCAACTCTTCCCCGAGCTGCTGGGGGTCCACGTCGCCGACCTGGAGCAGTGAACGGGCCAGTGCGATGGCCATGGCTGTATCGTCGGTGTATGACAGCTCGCTGCGCCAGTCGAGCTCCTCGCTGAGCCGCTCCCGGGATGGAATCCGGAAGGCCAGTTCGCCGATGGCGTCGCCAAGTGCGCCGCCCGCCATCGATCCGACAAATTTTGAAGCAAGGTCCGAATCCATTGCACCGGTTGGCCGGTAGATGTCCCTGCTTGCGAGTATAAGCGTGCCCGCCCGGGAAGTCCCCCCCCGGGCGGGCACGCGTTTGTGTGTCAGAATTTTTCCATGGTCGCGATGAAGCGGGCCGCATCGGCGTCCAGTAGATCGGCCGGTAGTGCCTCGCGCTCCGGTGCCGCTGCATGCTGCAGTTCCAACTGCAGGCATTCAGTGGCGATTCCGGCGGGTTGCTCGTCGGCTGCCGGCCCGCAGACCTGTCCCGTCGCCAGATCGATGATGTGTGCCATTGCATGCCCCCTTGAAAGAACGAACGTGCGTTCACAAATGCTATCGGCGGTGTCGCGCGGTATTTGAGGGCGACCGCGAGTAAAGCTCTGCGCAGGCCGCTGAAGGGCTCCCACGGATCTGCAAAGGCGCTCAAGCTGTCACTGATCCCATATAACCCGGCCCTTTGCGCCGTGCGGTCGTTCGCCTGATCGCTTTGTGCGGAGCTTTCCTATGCGTCATCTTTTCGTCGTTGTGCAGCGCGGGGCAGCTCCGGTGTGCGGTAGCGGAGGCAACGGAACAGGGTGCGGGCGGTCCCGGCTGCAGGACCGATCCGGAGCCCGATGGATATGATCAGGGTTCGGGCGGCGGGCCGGGTGTGCAGGAGCGAACGCGCCAGGCCCAGGTCTTCGTCCCTGACGACCTGGGCACCTGGTTGCCGCCGCAGTGGGCGGGCCTGGGCAGCGGTGACCTCCCGGGGTGCGGCCGATGAAGGGTCAGGCGCCGCCATGCCCCCCAGGGGTCGCTAGGGGAAGGCGGGAATGGTGGGTTCCACGCCCCGGGAGGTCGCCTCGGGGTGCAGGCGGGTGACCTGGTCGCGGACCGAGTCCACCTGCCTCCTGGGTACGTCCACCATCAGCAGTATCTGGCCGTCCTCGATGGCCTGTTGAAACGCCTTCAGGCTCGAGTTGGGGGCGGACGTGCCGATCATGCTGGCGGCCCAGGCACCAATGAAAGCGCCGCCGAGCCCGCAGACCAACAACACCGTTCCCCACCCGAAATGGAGCTGATCGGGCTGCATCAGCAGGGCGGCGATACCGCCCAGCACGCCGGTGGCACCGCCCAGCACCAGCCCCAACTCCAGACCGTGGACCATGTCACTGCGCTGCAGCAAGTTGGCCTGGGGCAGGTCGCCGGTGGCCATGTCCTCCCGTGCGATGACATGGATATGATGCTGCTCGATGCGGGCCAGCAGCAGTTCGTCCACCACCTGGTGGGCGAGCTTGAGGTCGGGGAGCAGGAAATAAAGCCTTCTGCGCATGATGCCCTCCTTCCTTTAGGGAATCAGGGAGATACGCCTGAAGATAGCTGTAGGTGGCAACTACAGCGCGATGGATTGTCAAATTTGAGTATAGTCCAGCCGGACGGGTGGGCAGTGCGGCGGCGTTTCTGTAGGCGGCCTGTGCAGAGGTTCCCTAGGCGGCAAGCTGGTGTGCCATGGTGTCGAGCCCGCTGTGGCTTTGCCGGACCGCTTCCAGCACGATTTCCGACTGGTCGTGGGAAAGCGCCAGATCGGCCAGCAGCGCTTCGGGCAGTTCCGGGGGGCTGTCCACGGCGATGCCGTCCCGTGCCAGCAAGCGGTTGGCCACCAGCACCAGGTTGGGGTACAGGTTGTAGTCTCCCCGATAGTCCTCGTCATGGTGATGCCGTACCGCGGCTACGACTTCGGCCGGCAACTGCCAGGCCTGCAGCAGCCAGGCTCCCAATTCGGTGTGGTCCGTTTGCAGCATCTGGCGCTCCAGCTGAGTCACCGGCATGTCGGGATGCCGGTTAGCCTGTTTGTTCAGCCAGAAGTATTCAGTCTCGAACAGTTGCCCCATGAGCAAAAAGCCGAAGTTGTGCAGCAGGCCGGCCAGATACGCCAGACCGGCGGGCGGGCGGCGTGCCAGGGGCAGCGCCTTGGCCAGATTCTGGGTGAGGGCCGCGCAGTAAACCGCGTGGCGCCAGAACGCCGTCATGCCCAACGGGCCGTTGGCCTGCATGCGAAACGGTGCGCCGGTGGCAATGCCAAGGGTGATGTTCATGACCATGTCGTAGCCCAGCACGCGGGCAATGGCGTCCTGTACGGAATCGATCGGGCCCGGGTAGCCGAAAAACGGGGCACGGGCGTAGCGCATGACCTGTGCGGCCAGGCTGGGGTCCAGCTCTACCACCTGCGCCAGCTCGCGGGCGCCGGCGTAGGGATTGGCGCGTACCTGCAGGATGCGCTGGGCCATGGCCGGCATGGCCGGCAGGTGATCGATTTGTTGCAGGCGCCGCATCAGGTCCACCTGCGGGCCGCTGTTGTCCGGATTGTCGTTGAAGTCTCCGGAGACGAAACCGAAACCGCGCCAGGCGTCATCCATCAACACCTCGAAGTCGTGACCGCGCATCTGTACCAGAGCGGTGCCTGTGCCCGGTTGAAAGTAGAGTTCGGTCAGCCGGTACAGGCGTTCGTCCACGATGGCCTTCACGCCATAGGGTTCGGCGAGCGGCGGCAGCGCACGGGGATCGCAGTCCGGGAACAGCGCGCGCGCACGTTCGGGGTCTGCCATCTCGAGGTCGCGCTGCAACTGGCGGTTCAGGGCGTGCAGGTCCAGTTGCTGGTTCGCCGCCAGCACCGCCAGCAGAGGTCCGCGCCGATCCTCAAGCAGTACGGCGTGAACGAGCTGGCCGAGGGGAATATAGCCATGGGCCGCCGCGTCGCGCGGCGTCTGCACCTGAGGGTGTACCAACACCTCGTAGGGGATGTCCCGGTTTTCCAGGAATTGTTGGATGTGCAAAGGGAAACGCATAACGGGCTGCCCCGGATCGATGGCCGGTCGCTTGACCGAAGTCCTCTGCAAGAGTTAGCGGCCTCGCAGAAGGCAAGCTTGACGGTTGGCGGGCGCCGCAAACGCGACCCACATCACAGTTTGCGAACGCCGGCCCGGGGAGCGGAAGATGACGGGCGGTGTGGTGGGGCGGGGGCTACTGGTCCAGGTCGTCGAGGGGATTGTTGCGCTTGGCGAGAAGCTTTTCGTCGAGATCGACGCCGTAATCCTCGCGCTCGATGTCCAGGGACCCGGACCAGTCCTCCGGGGGTGCGGTCGGCTCGATATCCAGCTCGTACCAGGTGTCCAGGTCCAGTTCCTCGACGGTGCCGTCGAAATACTGGATCTCTACGGTGTCGTCGGTCTCGTCGAAAGCGACGATCTCGAACGTCTCCTCAGCGGAGTTCCGGTACCAGTCGCCGATTCTGGGCTCGTATTCGGTGGCCATTCGGTTACCTCCAAACAGCGCCTGCTGTAGTATTGTCCGTGTGCGACGAATGCCGCTGAGGCCGGGCCGAAATTCACACTCCGACTATGTTATAGGTCCATTGGGCCCGTCACGCAAGCCGGCTAAGCTGCGGCTTCAGTCCGCGCCGCCGTGGTGCGCCCGCTTCGTCGGTTCCATGACGCGGCTTCCACGGTACTCGCATGGCATCGAACG
>CAZNBB010000006.1:0-5758 GCA_964571225.1 uncultured Gammaproteobacteria bacterium | reverse complement strand
CCCGCTTCGTCGGTTCCATGACGCGGCTTCCACGGTACTCGCATGGCATCGAACGGGGCGGGGGCATGTCGCATGGGCGGCTGTCCGCTGCCCGCCTCCGGGGTGCATCATCCCCAGCGAAGGCGTGATGAGCAATTTCTACCTCAACGCATTTCTGCTGCTGTTCGTTGCCATCGATCCCATCGGGTTGGCACCCATGTTTGCCGCTCTGAGCGCCGACAGCGACCGTTCGCAGCAGCGCAATATGGCGATCAAGGGCGTGACGCTGGCGGCTCTGATTCTGCTGCTGTTCACGTTGGTGGGTGACAGTCTGCTCCGCGGACTGGGCATCGGCTTGCCGGCATTCCGGATTGCGGGCGGCATCCTGCTGTTTCTGCTCGCTATCGACATGGTGTTCGCCCGCCAGTCAGGCCTGCGATCGACGACCTTGCGCGAGCAGCGCGAAGCCGAGCACAAGAACGACATTTCAGTGTTCCCGCTGGCTTTTCCGCTGATTGCCGGGCCGGGTGCGCTCACCACGGTGCTGTTGCTCACGGGGGGGCATCGCGGTGATCCGCTGATGTTGCTGGGCGTACTGGGCATACTGGCGGGGATCCTGCTGGTGACGCTGCTGTCCCTGGTGTTCGCCGCCCGTATCCTCGCTTTGCTGGGAGAGACGGGGGCAAACGTGGTCAGTCGGCTGTTGGGGCTGCTGTTGGCGGCGCTTGCCGTGCAGTTCGTGCTGGATGGTGTGACCACGGTGCTGGTCAGCCGTGGGGGCTGAGCGGCGCCTGCAAATTCATCGACGAGGAGCGAGACGACAGTGAGTTGGTGGGGCAAAGTGATCGGCGGGACATTCGGCTTCCTGCTGGGCGGACCGCTCGGGGCCTTGTTGGGCGTCGCTCTCGGGCACAATTTCGACCGGGGCATGGAGCGGATTCGTTTGAGTCACGCCCAGCCCGGCGGCTCCGAGCGCATCAAGGCCGCCTTTTTCGCAGCCACCTTTGCGGTCATGGGTTATATCGCCAAGGCGGACGGACGGGTCTCCGAAGACGAGATCCGCATGGCCGAAGCGGTGATGGACCACATGGAGTTGTCGCCCGATCAGCGCCAGGCGGCGATTCGTCTGTTCCAGGAGGGGAAGGAACCGGGATTCGATCTGGACGCCGTCCTTGCCCAGTTTCGGGATGAATGCCGGCGGCGTCGCCATCTGCTGTTGATGTTTCTGGAGATCCAGCTGCAGGCGGCGTACGCCGACGGCAGCCTGCATGTGGCCGAGGAGCGTGCTCTGCACCATATCTACGCCCGGCTGGGGATAACCGGCTTCGAGTTCCGGCAACTGGAAGCCATGGTGCGGGCGGCACGGGGCTTTGCGGGGGCAGGTGCGGGTCCGGGTGCAGGGGGAGCGGGCCGGGCCCGGGCCGCGCCGAGCCGTGACCGGCTCCAGCATGCCTACACCGTGTTGGGCGTTTCCCCGCAAGCTTCCGATGCCGAGGTGAAAAGGGCCTACCGGCGTTTGATGAGCCAGCACCATCCCGACAAGCTGGTGGCCAAGGGCCTGCCCGAGGAGATGATGAAGCTGGCGACCCAGAAGGCCCAGGAGATCCGTGCCGCCTACGACACCGTTCAGGAGGCCCGCAAGGGCGCGGCCTGAACGATTACCAGTAGCGCCCGCCGGCGGCTATCGCGACCACGATCAGGCCGATGGTGAGATTGAGGCCGATGAGTTTGCGGATCTGCCCCAGCCGGCGGCCGCCTTCCTTGAAGTCCTGGGCGGCGACGGCCTGATTGAGTCGCCGGTAAGGCGCGAAGAACACATGGAAGTAGATGAGCATCATGATGATGCCCAGACCCTGCATGATCTGCACGTACATGGGAGCCGTTCCCATGCCGCCGAAAACGCTGAACATCATCCAATAGCCGGTCACCAGCAGCAGGACGACGGCTATCCATACCCAGGGGAAGAAGCGTCCGAAGGTCGCGGACCACAGGGGCAGTCTCTGGGGAGGATCCAGCAGCTGCGCCGCCGCCGGCCGCAGGGCCATGTAGGCGAAGAACATACCACCGACCCAGACCACGGCTGACAGCACGTGCAGGGCAAGGGCGATAGCGTGTGGTGCAGTGCTCATGAACGATTCTCCTTTGTTATCCAGATTCCGCAGGACTCCCCTCTTCGGGGTGCGGGTCGTCCCGTGTACGACGAGGCGCCGCGTTCGAGTTGAAAGCCGCGCGTTGGCTCGATCGCCGCAGGTTGGGCCGAACCTCGTAGGTTGGGCTGAGCAACGCGAAGCCCAACAACCGAACTCGACGATGCCCCAAACCCTTTGTAGCTTCCCAGGTCAGCCAGAGTTACGAAAGTCTGCGCCCGTAAGGACCACTAGCGTACACGACCCGGTGGAAGCCTGCGCGCACGACCCTACGGCTGTTGTCCCGGCTTGCGCGTGACGTGCCGCAGCCAGCCCCGCACGTCCCGCACCAGTTCGTCCTCCAGGCCGTCGAAGAAATGGTCCGCGCCCGCCACCTCTTGCTGCCTATAGTCCGGATTGCCCGCCCGGCGGGCGGCGGTGGCCCGGGCGGGCGCGGATTTGATCACGCTTTCCAGGTCTTCACTGCCGTAGATATCCAGCACCGGAATATGGATCTTGCCCAACTGTGTCGGGGTGTCCAGGCGTGGCTTTTTGGTCGAGGCGATCATACCCACGCCCACGAACGTTTCGACGCCGGCGTTCGGGTGGTTGGCCAGGTACCAGGCGCCCATGGCGGCGCCCAGGCTGTGCCCGGCCAGCACGATATGCTTGACGCCCTGCTTGTGCAGAAAATCGATGCCGGCCTGTATGCGGGCCGCGGCCACGTCGAACAGCGACGCATAATCGTCTGCCGGCGACCCGCTCGGCAGCAGCGGCATCTGCAAGGACAGCGTCGACCAGCCATGATCGGGCAGCTTCACCCGCAGGGCGTGTATCACTCCCGGCCAGTCCGGGTGCGCGCCCATGCCGGGCAGCAGGATCACCGCGCCTTTACGTGACGCCAACGTCTGCTGCGTGTACAGGGACAGGAAACGGGTTCCCTTGGCCTTGAGCCATTGGGCCTCGCCCACCACCAGGTCGCCCGCCAGTTCCTTGGCCCAGCGCTGTTCCCTGGCGGTGTCCTCCTTGGGTGGGGCTGCAGCCGGGGCTGTCTTGGCGGCGGTCGCATGGGACGCGTCGGGTTTGGTCGCCCCTGTGCAGGGCACCGCCGACGCCGACAGTACCAGCATAAAAAACATACCGAGTAATGGCTTAGCGCGTGTTTGTCGTTCCATGGATTTTCCTTGTTGCATGGAAGGGATTGAGGGGCGGCCGCCATCCGATCGATCGTAAGGGCTGAAAATCCAGCTACGATAAGGTACATTTCGCACCTTTACGAATCCACATCGGAATCCATTCCAGCGAAGAGGCCAGGACCATGCCGGACTACAAGATTGCACCATCCATTCTGTCAGCGGACTTCGCGCGCCTGGGCGAGGAAGTCGACACCGTCCTGGCGGCCGGAGCTGACATGGTGCATTTCGACGTGATGGACAACCATTACGTTCCCAATCTCACCATCGGCCCGCTGGTGTGCGAGGCCCTGCGCAAGCATGGGGTGACCGCCGATATCGACGTGCACCTGATGGTCAAGCCGGTGGATCGCATCATTCCGGACTTCGCCAAGGCGGGTGCCACCTGGATCACCTTCCATCCCGAGGCCAGCGAGCATATCGACCGCACCCTGCAGAGCATCAAGGACGAAGGCTGCAAGGCCGGCCTGGTGTTCAATCCGGCGACGCCCCTGGAGCACCTGAAGTGGGTCATCGACAAGGTGGACATGGTGCTGCTGATGTCCGTCAACCCCGGTTTCGGCGGCCAGAGCTTCATCCCCTATGTGCTCGACAAGCTGCGCGAAGCCCGGCGCATGATCGATGAATCCGGACGGGACATCCGGCTGGAGATCGACGGCGGCGTGAAGGTGGACAACATCGCCATGTGCGCCGAGGCCGGCGCCGATACCTTCGTGTCCGGCTCCGCCATCTTCGGCACCAAGGACTACAAGGCCACCATCGACTCCATGCGCGCGGCTCTTGCCGGCGTGCACGGTTGAGCGCCGCCGGGGCGATGATGGGACTCGGCAGGCCGGAAATGATCCTGATCGACGTGGACGGCACGCTGGTGGACAGTGTGCCGGACCTGGCCTATTGCGTGAACGTCATGATGGAGCGCATCGGCATGGCGCCGCGCAGCGAGGAATCCGTGCGTCTATGGGTGGGCAACGGCGTGCAGCGGTTGGTGGAGCGCGCGCTGGTGGACGACATGGATGCCATGCCCGAGCCGGCGCTGTTCGAGAAGGCCTATCCGATCTTTCTCGATCTGTATGCGGAGAACACCTCCAAGCGCAGCGTACTGTATCCCGGCGTGCGCGAAGGGCTGGATGCCTTTCGGGCAGCCGGCTATGCCCTGGGTTGCGTGACCAACAAGGTGGAGCGTTTCACCCTTCCGCTGCTGCGCGATCTGGGCATTCACGACGACTTTTCCCTGATAATCAGTGGTGATACTCTGTCCAGGAAGAAGCCCGATCCGGAGCCGCTTCTGCATGCCGCCCGGCACTTCGGGGTGGCGCCCGCCAACGCGCTGATGATCGGCGACTCGGTCAACGACGTGACGGCCGCGCGGGCGGCGGGCTTCCGCATCGTTTGCGTCAGCTACGGCTATAATCCCGGCCAGGACATTCGGGATGCGCATCCCGACGCTGTGGTGGATTCCATGGCGCAGATATCATCGTTGCTGGAGAAGGCGGCCTGAAACACATGGGTTTCACCGTAGAGACAGACCGGCTGGGCACGACAACCGGCAAGCGATGGCGCCGCTGAACGGCGACGCTGGCTGTACCCGTTGTGCCCTTGGTTCGTCTCAAAGGTGATTCCTATGACCCCTGAACAATTTCAGGAACTGGCCGCGCAAGGCTATAACCGCATTCCCGTGACCCGCGAGGTTCTCGCGGATCTGGACACCCCGCTCAGTACCTATCTCAAGCTCGCCGACGGCCCGTACTCGTACCTGTTCGAGTCGGTGCAGGGCGGCGAGAAGTGGGGCCGCTATTCCATCATCGGCCTGCCCTGTCGCAAGATCGTGAAGATCGCCGGCCACCGCGTCACCGTCAGCCAGGACGGCGAGGTGATCGAGGAGGCGGTCGACGTCGCCGATCCCCTGGCGTGGGTGGAGGCGTTCCATGGCCGCTACCGCATTCCCGGGGTGGACGGCCTGCCCCGGTTCACCGGCGGGCTGGTGGGTTATTTCGGCTACGATACCGTCCGCTATATCGAGCCGCGCCTCGCCGGCGCCCCCCAGGACGATCCCCTTGGCACCCCCGACGTACTGCTGATGGTGTCGGACGAGGTGGTGGTGTTCGACAATCTGGCGGGCAAGCTGCTGGTGGTGGTCCATCTCGATCCTTCGGAGGAAGACGCCTGGGTACGCGGTCAGGCGCGTCTCGAAACGCTGGTGCAGCAGCTGCGCGAGTCGGTTCCCGGCTACCAGGCCCTGGCCAGATCCCGGGAAGTGCGCGAATCGGATTTCGTGTCCGGCTTCACCCGGGAGGGCTTCGAGGGGGCCGTACGGCGTATCAAGGACTACATCGTGGAAGGCGACGTGATGCAGGTGGTGCTGTCCCAGCGTCTGTCGGTGCCTTACGATGCCCCGCCCCTGGATCTGTACCGGGCATTGCGCAGCCTCAATCCCTCGCCCTACATGTTCTATATGGACCT
>CAZNBB010000005.1:0-63484 GCA_964571225.1 uncultured Gammaproteobacteria bacterium | reverse complement strand
CCAGGGCCAGCCAGACACCGACGCTCATGCCGACAATAGCCCAGAACAACGCCATGACGGCGAACTTGCGCACTATGTCGTAGTTGTATTGCTCTGGTACGGCGGTTGAAGCCTGAGCCATGCCTTGCCTCCCCTCAAGTTCAAGCCCGAACGGTCAATATTATCAAAACAAAATATCAAGACATTCTAAAATTGAAATCAAGGCATTCTAAATTGGCGCCGGTCCCCGCGCAACACTGACTCCCATGGCCTTTGCCGGAAACTAGCGCCGACTTTGCCGTAATCTAGCGCGGGCTTTGCCGGAATTTATCGCCGCCGCGGTCGAATATCCATACCCCGACAGGGGTACAAAATGTGAGGGAATTGCTAATGTCAACAAATAGTTAGTTTATTGACCGGGAAGGGCGGGGGACCAAGTCCCTGTTTTGGTGCGTTATCGTCCGGTGCCGGTGGGGCGACGAACGACTCAGCGAAGCAGGGAAAGCATCAACGGCACGTAATGATCCACCAGCAGGAACGCGAACAACGCCATCAGGTATACGATCGAGTAACCGAATGTCTGCATGGGCAACCGCTCGTCGTCCCGGCGAACCATGAGCAGAATGGCATAGCGCAGGAAGCCGCCGCCGAGCACCAGGGCGCCAGCCAGGTACAGCAGCCCGCTCATGCCTGTAACGAATGGCAGCACGCTGATCGCAAACAGCAGCGCCGTGTAGAGCAGAATCTGTAACCGGGTATATTCGACGCCGTGGGTTACCGGCAACATGGGGATGTCGACCTTGGCGTATTCCTGGCGCCGGTGGATGGCCAACGCCCAGAAATGCGGCGGCGTCCAGGCGAAGATAATCAGGAACAGCAGCAGGGCATGGGGGTCGACGGTTCCGGTGACTGCCGTCCAGCCGAGTACCGGCGGAGCGGCCCCGGAAGCGCCCCCAATGACAATGTTCTGGGGTGTGGCACGCTTGAGAAACACGGTGTAGATGACGGCATAGCCGATCAGGGAACCGAATGTGAGCCACGCCGTGAGGGGGTTGACCAGTACAGCGAGCATGGCGAGCCCAGCCACGCCGACCGCGATGGCGAACCAAAGGCAGTTTTGAGCGTGGAGGTGGCCGCTGGGCAGGGGCCGGTTGCGGGTGCGGCCCATGCCCGCATCGACCTGTCGGTCCACCAGTTGGTTGATGGCCGCCGCGGAACCTGCCGCCATGCCGATGCCGAGGGTACCGAACACGAATGCCTGCATGGGCACTGTCCCGGGAACCGCGAGAAACATCCCCACGATGGCAGTGAACATGATCAGGGCGACCACCCGGGGTTTGCACAGATCGAGATAGTCGCGCCAGTGAACCACCGCACCCTGCACGAGCGCATTCATTGTCTGTCCTCCCCCCATCCGCTGCGCCGTTCCTGCAGCGAGGATCCGGCGCCTGATTCGGTTCGTTCCCGCACCCTGCACGTCAACCGACGTAGGAAACCTTGAGCAGACGCTCCAGGTCCTTGAGCATGCCCGAGGGATCGGCATGCGCCCCGTAGCTCATCATCAGATTGCCCAACGGGTCGATAACGTACACTCGACCCGCGCTGCCTGCATCAAGATCACCGGCAACTGCGAACCGATTAATAAAGGCGGCGCGGTCCGCCGCGCTCGGCATAGCGACGGTCAGGTCGGGCTGCTTGGCCCGAATAGCCTGCAAATCGGACGACCCCGCGGCATCGGTCAGCACCATGAGCCGCTGCACGCGCCCGATGTTCTTACCCTGGGCAAGGCGAACCTGTCTCGTGTTGTAGAGCTGGCGTTGGCACACCTGCGAGCACCGGGCAGACCCGATGTAGACCAAGGTCCATTTGCCCTGCAGGTAGTGGGTTCCCAAGGCCCGGCCGTCGGTGCCGTACAGTGCCAGATCCGTAAGTGGCCGCGGCGGCTGCACCAGCGTTCCGTGGTTGACCGTGTAGGCGGGGCGCCAGTCCGGGCGGGCCAGCAACAACCAGGCGATTGCCATCGGCGCCACGAATATCAGGGCGATAGCGATCAGTGTGAACCGCTGCCGACTCACCGGCGACAGACGACGAAGAGGATTGAACGTGCTAACCATTTGAGTCATTCCCGCCACCTTCGCGCCGCATGTTGACTTTGACGTAAATGAAAAGAAGCACTCCGGCCAACATGAACCACTGGAATGCGTAGCCGAAATTTCGCTCGGGACCGAAACCGTGCAGCGGGTGCCAATCCCGCGCAAAGCCGTCTGGCTGCTCGGCATCGAGAAGAACCACCACCGGCAACAGCTGATAGCCGAGTTGCTTGGCCTGCAGTTTCAACTGGATCTTCTGCAGCACCTTCGGCCACCCCGCAGCGGTATCAGTCTGGTCACCAAGCGTATAGATCTGCGGCGGCAGGTCTACCAGACCCTGGATCCGGCGGCTCGTTGCCGGAACCGTCAGCACGGGCAATTGGGAGCGGCTCGCCCCCAATGGCACCCATCCCCGCTCAACCAGCACTCCCCGGTCGGTCCCGGCAAGACGCAGCGGCGTGAACACCTGATAACCCACGCGCCCCCGGTGGATTCGATTGTCCAGCAGGAATTGGTGATCTGAATCGTACTGTCCGCTCACGACCACAGGGCGGTAGCGAAGTTGCCGGAGCTGGTTGGCGGAGGAAAGAGCGGTCTCCAGCACCACAGGGCGGGCTTTCGTGCGTTCGGCATAGTCGTGCAGCATGGCCTGCTTCTGGTGCCCGCGACTGATCTGCCAGAGCCCGAGGCTGATCAACAGAGCCAACAGGCACACCGTCACCACTGTGGGCCAGAACGAGGGGCGAAACTGGAATCCGCCCACCGCCGTAGCCGACCGGTGGTAACGTTCGCCGACTTCGCCTCGCAAGCCCAACACCCCTCAGTTATACTCCGACTAAACCCCGGAGGGCCCCATGCCATTGCTCGCCAAGCTCGTCGTCGTCGCTTTGCTGTTGATTATCGTCGGCAGCCTGGGCAGCGGATTGCTGTTTCTCATCAAGGACAAGGGTCAAAGCGAGCGCACCGCGCGCGCGCTGACGGTGCGCATCGGCCTGTCGCTGCTGCTGTTCGTGCTGCTCATCCTGGGATACGCCACCGGCTACATTCATCCCCACGGCGTCTACCCGAATTCTTCCGCCGCATCCCAGCATTCCGACTCCGCCCCGTCTTCCCACTGACACCATCTCTACTCAACCGGTAGCCTGCGTCGCGGGCGGCCCACGGCCGCCCGCCGTATCCGCTACAGCCAGTAGACGAAAATGAACAGGCCCAGCCACACGACGTCGACGAAATGCCAGTACCATGCCGCCGCTTCGAACGCGAAATGGTGATCGGGCGTAAAGTGCCCCTTCAACGCGCGCACCAGCATCACAGTCAGCATGATGGCTCCGATGGTCACGTGAGCACCATGGAAACCGGTCAGCATAAAGAAGGTGGTGCCGTAGATGCCGCTGTGAAGCGTCAGATTGAAGTGGGTGTAGGCCTCCATGTATTCGTGGGCCTGCATCCCGAGGAAGGTAAAGCCCAGCAGCACCGTCACCAGCAGCCCGATAATGAGCTGCATGCGGTTGTTCTTCTTCAGGCCCCAATGGGCCCAGGTGACCGTGACCGCACTGGACAGCAGGATCAGGGTATTCAGCGCGGGGATACCCCAGGTATCCATGATCTTGAACTCGCCGCCCAGCGCTTCCGGACCGTTGGTGGGCCAGGCCGGCGCGAACTGCTGCCAGAGAAATTCATGGGCCGCACCCTTGGCCCCTTCGCCGCCGAGCCAGGGCACCGAAAACATGCGGGCGTAAAAAAGCGCGCCGAAGAAAGCGGCGAAGAACATGACCTCCGAGAAGATAAACCAGCTCATGCCGTAACGGAATGAACGGTCCACCTGGTTGTTGTACTTCCCGGATTCGCTTTCTCCGATGACCGTGCCGAACCAGCCGAACATCATGAACGCGACGATGATTGCGCCGACAATCATCATTTCGTGACCGAGGTTTCTGCCTTCCAGCAGCAGGGCGAATCCGATCAACAGAGTGGTCAGCCCGATGGACCCCACGATGGGCCAGCGGCTGCCGTGAGGGACATAATATCCACCGTGTGCTTCGCTCATGCTCCCATCCTCACTAGCTGTGTAATAGGGTTATTGTTCTCAAGTGCGCGCGACAACGGCGCCGCGACCCGCGGTCATTTACTGGCGCCCATATTCATCACCACGAACAACACCAGAAAGCCCAGCGAGATTGCCGCAAGCAACAGGGCAAGGCGTACGTTTGCGCGGTTTCGGCTGGTCTGATCGTCCGTCATCGTCATGTCACCTTCTTCCGGGCCCGTGCCGCCGCGGCGGCACGGGCCGCGGGTTCACTTGACTTCAGGGGCGGTCTCGAAGCTGTGATAGGGAGGCGGCGAGCTCAACGTCCATTCCAGCCCGTCAGCACCTTCCCACACGCGATCCGTGGCGCGCTCGCCGCCGCGGACCGTCTTGACCACGATGTATACGAACAGCAGCTGCGTAAGCCCGAACCCGAAGGCGCCGATGGTGGCCACCTCGTTCCATCCCGCGAACTGGATGTTGTAGTCCGGAATCCTTCGCGGCATACCGGCCAGGCCGAGGAAATGCATGGGGAAGAACAACACGTTCACGAAGATGGTGGACGACCAGAAATGCAGTTTGCCGAGGGCCTCGTTGTACATGTGCCCGGTCCACTTGGGCAGCCAGTAGTACACGCCCCCCATGATGGCGAACACGGCACCGGTCACCAGCACGTAGTGGAAATGGGCCACCACGAAATAGGTGTCCTGATACTGGAAGTCGGCCGGGGTAATCGCCAGCATCAACCCCGAAAAGCCGCCGATGGTGAACAGGAACACGAACGCGATGGCGAAGAGCATGGGCGTCTCGAAAGTCATGGAGCCTCGCCACATGGTCGAAACCCAGTTGAAGACCTTCACGCCGGTGGGAACCGCAATGAGCATGGTGGAGTACATGAAGAACAGCTCTGCACCCAGCGGCAGGCCCACGGTGAACATGTGGTGGGCCCATACGATGAACGACAGAAACGCGATACTGGCGGTGGCGTACACCATTGAGCTGTAGCCGAACAGCGGCTTGCGGGCGAAGGTGGGGATGATCTGGGACACGATCCCGAACGCCGGCAGGATCATGATGTAGACTTCCGGATGCCCGAAGAACCAGAAGATGTGCTGGAACATCACGGGGTCGCCGCCGCCCGCCGGGTTGAAGAACGATGTACCGAAGAACTTATCGGTGAGCAGCATGGTGACCGCCCCGGCCAGCACGGGCATCACGGCAATCAGCAGATAGGCGGTGATCAGCCAGGTCCACACGAACAGGGGCATCTTCATCAGCGTCATGCCGGGTGCGCGCATATTGAGCACTGTGACGATGATGTTGATGGCGCCCATCACCGACGAGATGCCCATTAGATGGATCGAGAAGATCAGGAATGGAAACGCCATGCCGGTCTGCAGGATCAGCGGTGGGTACATGGTCCAGCCGCCGGCCGGCGCCCCGCCGGGCATGAACAGGGTTGAGAGGAGCATGGCGAAGGCGAAAGGCAGGATCCAGAAGCTCCAGTTGTTCATGCGCGGCAGAGCCATATCGGGCGCTCCGACCATCATGGGAATCTGCCAGTTGGCCAGACCCACAAAACCCGGCATGACAGCACCGAAGATCATGATCAACGCATGCATGGTAGTCATGGAATTGAAAAACGCCGGATCGACGATCTGCAGCCCCGGCTTGAACAATTCGGTTCGTATCACCAGCGCCATGATGCCGCCGATGAAGAACATGGTCAGCGAGAACACCAGGTACAGGGTGCCGATGTCCTTGTGATTGGTGGTGAACAGCCACCGAGCGAGACCGCGGGGGTGCTCCTCGTGGTGCGCTTCGTGGGCAGTCGCAGCAGTGCTCATGAGGTTTCCTCCAGGATCCGATTCGCTTAGCGGGCCGCTTTGACGTCGACAGGCTGAATGACGTCGCCGGTATTGTTACCCCAGGAATTGCGCTCGTAGGTGATCACCGACGCGACGTCGGCGTCGCTCAACTGCGAGGCGAATGCCTGCATGGCCGTTCCCGGTATGCCGTGCAGCACGATATCCAGATGGTGCTTCACGGGGCCCATAACGATCTTGTTGTCGGCCGACAGGAAGCCGCGTTCGCGCAGGTGTTGCTGCATGTCCGCCGAGCCACTGAAGGTCTTGCCCTGGATCAGAGGAGGGAAGGTTCCGGCCATGCCCTCGCCACTGGCCTGGTGGCAGGCGGCGCAGTTGGCACCGAACACCTTCTTCCCGTTGGCGATCAGTTCATCCTTGGTCCAGGTACGATGATTGGAGGCTTTGGCGGCGTTTTCTTCGGCCTTTTGCTGGGCCACCCACTGTTCGTAGTCCTTTTCCGTCTTGGCTACGACCACGATGGGCATGAAGCCGTGGTCCTTACCGCAAAGTTCGGCGCACTGGCCGCGGTAGACGCCCGGCTTCTCCACCTTGATCCAGAACTCGTTGATGTAGCCCGGAATGGCGTCCTTCTTGGCGCCGAGGGCAGGCACCCACCAGGAGTGGATAACGTCCCCGGCCGTGGTCAACATGCGGATCTTCTTGTTGATCGGCACGACGAGAGGGTGGTCGACCTCAAGAAGATAGTTGGCGTCCTTCGCCTTCTCGTTGTAGATCTCAGACTTGGGCGTGGCAAGCGTACTGAAGAAGCCGATGCCGCTGTTCAGGTAGTCATAGCGCCACTTCCACTGGTAGCCGGTGATCTTGATGGTCATGTCTGCATTACTGACATCCTCCATCGCCACCAGGGTGCGGGTTGCGGGAATCGCCATGGCAATCAGGATAACGAAGGGTACGATCGTCCAGACTATCTCGATGGCGGTGCTCTCATGGAACTGGGCCGCCACCGCGCCCTTGGACTTTCGATGGTAGATGATCGAGTAGATCATCGCACCGAACACCACCACACCGATGGCCACGCAGATCCACAGGATCATCATGTGGAGGTGATAGATGTCGTGGCTGATGGGTGTCACGCCTTGCGGCATGTTGAGCGCGTAGTCGGCCAGCGCATCTCCTGCGGCGAGCGGCAGGATGGCCCCCAACAGCCCGCGAGTGAACCATTTTCGGCTTCTCACTGACATGCCCTTCCCTCTCCTTCAGTAGTGTGAATGTTGTAATTTTTCTGAACGTTTTATTTTCGGCACCACTCCCTCAGACGGTGCCTGCCCCGAGCCTGGTCGAAGCCAGCTGCACAACTCACGGGCAAAATATTCTTTATCGGCGCCCTTTCAGGGCGCGCGCACTCGGCCCTCGAACACGCCGACTGTCTGGCCGGCAGGCCGTGTCCCGCTTCCGCGGGACCTCCGGGAACCATCGATCGAGCACGAACGCCTGGCGGCCTCGCCCCGGCGGGGAGTGGAATGGCTGAATGCTGAACCGGCAACTGGAGACAGACGCGTCACGATCGGTGGTTACCAATTTTTTCTGTCTCCGCCCCGCTCGACACGGTTCAGGGGCGGAGGTGAGCGCTGTCGAGGATGCTACTCCATGGCTTGAGGCATGGCAACTAAATTTGGAACTTTTCTCAAGAAAGTTTTGTCATAACAGATAGCTACGGTGTGTCAAATTAATGTTTTAGCAGATTCGAATATTATTTTACACAGGACATACAAAGAGAAAATGCCGCGACAGCGTCGTCCGCCGCTATCGGGCGACGCAATTCTGCCGACAGTTCGCAGAGAAGAAAGCGGAACGCAGTAGGGAGTCAGACCAGGGTCGCGAGCCGATTTACATCCAGATGGCCCACCGCGGCGCGGCCGGGGTCGGGCTCATCCAGATAGGGCACCGTGCCCAGCAGCGGCACGCCCAGGCGCTGTTGCAGGGTGGCGATGTTGGCCTGCAGTCGCGCACAGTCCCGCTCCACGATGTTCGCCACCCAGCCCGCCAGACGGCATCCGCAGGCGCGGATGCTCTGGGCGCTGAGCAGTGCGTGATTCAGGCAACCGAGTCGCATACCCACCACCAGCACAACCGGCAGGTCCAGGGCACGCGCCAGATCGGCCACTGTGGTGTCCGCACCGAACGGCACCAGCCAACCGCCGACACCTTCGACCACCACGGCCTCGAAGGGGCCGGCCAAACTGCGCGCGCTGTCCACGATGTGGTCGATACGGATTTCGACACCCGCCTCGGCGGCTGCGATATGGGGGGCGATAGGCGGTTCGAAGGCGTAGGGATTTACATCCCCATAGGGGACATCCGCCGCCGATGCCGCCTGCAACGCCAAGGCGTCGGCGTTGCGCAGCCCCGCGGGGGTACGCTCGCAGCCGGAGGCAACCGGTTTCATGCCGATCGCCGAAAGCCCGAGTTGCCGGAGCCCGTGCAGCAGCGCCACGCTGATCACGGTCTTGCCAATACCGGTGTCGGTGCCGGTCACGAAATACCCTTTCATGGTCGCCTCCACCATCAACGCCTGCGCAGTTGCTCCAACGGCACAGCCGCGCGGCCGTGCTCGTTGCGGGTCTGGATGGAATCGCTGGGCGCCCAGGCGTGGCCGTACACGACCTCGTAGGTGGCCGGCAGCCGGCCGTCGCGACGGAACCGGTCGTAGGCGGCCCCCAGCGCCTGCAGACGCCCCTTGCCGGTCAGTCCGCGGGCGCGTCCCGCCGTGGCGTTGTGGGCACCCAGCGCCTTGAGGTCGCGCATCAGATCCCGCAGCTCAGAGTAGGTCAGGGTGAACGACTCCACGTCCATCACCGGTTCGGCCAGACCGGCACGCAGCAGGGCATCCCCAATGTCGTGCATGTCCATGAAAGCATTGGTATGGCTGTACGCGTCCACCGCCGCCCAACTGGCCCGCAACTCCCGGAGGGTGTCGGGACCGAAAGTGGTGAACATCACCACCCCGCCCGGGCGCAGCACCCGACGGAACTCGCCGAGGGTCCGGTCCAGGTCGTTGGACCACTGGATGCACAGGTTGGAGAACACCATGTCCACCGACCCGTCCCGCAGCGGCAGCCCTTCCACATCCCCGCACACGTATCCCGGCCGGCCCAGCCAGGGCGCCCGTCGACGTGCCAGCTGGAGCATGGGTTCGGCGATATCCACGGCAACGATGCCTGCGCCCCGGTAGCGACGCACCAGCTCGGCGGTAGCCACGCCGGTGCCGGCACCGAGGTCCGCAATGCGCTCGGGTTTCATGCGCAGGAGCCGAAGACGCTCCAGCATGCGCTCGCCGACTTCGCGCTGCAGCACCGCCGCGGCATCGTAACTGGCTGCGGCGCGCCCGAACGACTGCCGGACCTGACCCTTGTCCACCCGATACTCGTCGCCCCGGCTCACGGTATGAACTCCCGCAAAAGAGTTGTGCAGCGTGCAGGATGGGACAGAAACGGCGCATGGCCGGCGCCCGCTACGGTCTGCACGCGACTGGTGCCCAGGCGCTGGGCCAACAGCGGGCCGACCGCCGCCGGCACCAGCATGTCCCGCTCCCCCAGCACTGCCAGCGTCGGCATGGCCAGCCGCGCCAGCTCGGGACGCAGGTCTGTATCCCGCAAGATCTGCAGGCCCGCCTGCAGGGCGTCGGCGTCCGGCGCTTCACCGGCGGCAAAGCGACGGCGCAGCGCACGCAGGCCATCGCTCTCGCTGTCGGCACCCCGCGCCACCAGTGCGAGAAAGCGCTGCAGGGTACTGCGGTAGTCCTCGGCCAGATCCGCCGCAAAGCGCTCCAGCACGGCAGCGTCCATGCCGGGCCAGTCGGGCGCCGCCACGAAACGGGGGTTGCTGGCCATCAGCACCAGCCGACTCACCCGTTGCGGGCGGCGGGCCGCCGCCTCCAGGGCCACCATGCCACCCAGGGACCATCCCAACCAGAGCGCCTGCGCCGGCGCCGCCGCCAGCACCGCCTCCGCGGCATCGCGCAGGGAAAACACCCCTTGAGGCGGGCTGCGGCCATGGCCGGGTAGGTCCACCACTGTGACACGGAATTCCGCCGCCAGCTCCTCTGCGAAACCGGCCCACACCTCGGAATGCAGGCCCCAACCGTGAAGCAGGAGGAGCTCCGGCCCGGCACCCGATGTCCGCGTGTACAAAGCCATGGAGATTGGTCAGCCTGCGAGTCGGTTTGCGCCGGCCCCGTCCAGGGCAGCCAGCAACCGGTCCACGTGGGAGTCCTGGTGGGCAGCGGACAGGGTGATCCGCAGCCGTGCGGTGCCTTCCGGCACGGTGGGCGGACGGATGGCGGAAATCAGCACGCCCTGCTCCAGCAGCGCGTCGCTCAAGGCAAGAGCGCGGGCGGCGTCACCCACCAGCAGCGGCTGGATGGGTGTCGTCGACGCCGTGAGCGCCAGGCCCAGCTGGCTCGCACCTTCCCGGAAACGGGCCACCAGCGAACGCAGGCGTTCGCGGCGCCAGCCGTCCTGCTGCACCAGCCGGAGGCTGGCGCGGGTAGCCTGTGCCACCGCCGGCGGGGGCGCCGTGGTGTAGACGTAGGTACGGGCCTGCTGAATCAGGGTCTCGATCAGCGCCTCGGATCCCGCCACGAAGGCGCCGAAGGTCCCGAACGCCTTCCCCAGGGTACCCACCAGTATCGGAACATCCTCCACACTCAGGGATTGCTGTTCCAGCAGACCGCCGCCGTGCTCGCCGAGCACGCCCAGGCCGTGGGCGTCGTCGATCATCAGCGTCGCCCCATGGCGCCGGGCCAGCCCGGCCAGGGCCCGCACCGGCGCCAGGTCGCCGTCCATGCTGAACACGCCGTCGCTGGAAATCAGCCGGTGGCCGCTGCCAGCCGTAGCACCCAGGCGCCGCTCCAGATCGCCGCTGTCGCCGTGCCCGTAGCGCACCAGCCGTGCGCCGCTGTAGCGGGCCGCATCCAGCAGGGAAGCATGGTTGTAGCGGTCCTCGAACAGCCGGTCATGGCGGTCCAGCAGGGCGCCGGCCACCCCCAGGTTGGCCATGTAACCGGTGGAGAACAGCAGCGCCCGCGGGCGCCCGACGAAGGCAGCCAGTTCCTCCTCCAGGGCATGATGGGCGACGCTGTGGCCGGTCACCAGGTGGGCGGCCCCGCTGCCGACGCCGTATTCGGTGACGGCGTCGCGGAACGCCTGCACCACCTGCGGATGATTGGCCAGACCCAGGTAGTCGTTGCTGCAGAAGGTGAGGCAGGGCCGTCCGTCGACGATGGTCTCCGGCCCCTGAGGCCCGGCGACCACCCGCCGGCGCCGGTACAGATGCCGGGCCTTGCGATCGTCGAGCTGTGCCGCCAGATCCTTCATCGCTGAGATCCCATGGGGGCGCGGACACGACGCAGGGCGCGAGCCCGCGCTGCAATCACTCCGGGTGCAGGCCGAGGCGATCGAAGAGACCCCGGTCGTGGTCCTGCTCGGGGTTGTCGGTGGTGAGCAGCCGCTCGCCGTAGAAGATGGAATTGGCACCGGCCAGAAAGCACAGCGCCTGCAGCTCGTCGCTCATGTCCGTACGGCCGGCCGACAGACGCACCCGGGAGCGGGGCATCAGGATGCGGGCCACCGCGATGGTGCGGACGAACTCGAAGGGGTCCGGTGCTTCGGCCTCGGCCAGGGGCGTACCCTGAACGCGCACCAGCTGGTTGATGGGCACGCTCTCGGGATGACGGGGCAGATTGGCCAGTTCCTGGAGCAGGCCGGCCCGGTCGCTGCGGTCCTCGCCCATCCCCACGATACCCCCCGCACACACGTGGATCCCGGCATCGCGCACCCGCCGCAGGGTGTCCAGGCGATCCTGATAGGTGCGGGTGCTGATGATGGTGCCGTAGAACTCCGGGGATGTGTCCAGGTTGTGGTTGTAGTAGTCCAGCCCCGCCTCCTGAAGCCGACGGGTCTGATCGTCATCCAGCATCCCCAGGGTGACGCAGGTCTCCAGCCCCAGTTCCCGCACCCCACGCACCATGTCCAGCACCTGGACGAACTGCTTCTCCCGGGGGCTGCGCCAAGCCGCCCCCATGCAGAAGCGGCTGGCACCCCGTTCCTTGGCGGCCCGCGCCGCGTCCAGCACGGTGTCCAGATCCAGCAGGCGCTCCACTTCCAGACCGGTGTCGAAATGGGCACTCTGGGGGCAGTAGGCGCAGTCTTCGGGGCAGGCGCCGGTCTTGATGCTGAGCAGGGTGCTGATCTGGACGGCATTGGGGTCGAAGACCGCGCGATGGAGCTGCTGGGCGCGGAACATCAGATCGGCGAACGGCAGTTCGAACAGCGCCTGCACCTCGTCGCGGCGCCAGTCGCCGCGAACCTCGACGGGCGCGGACGTGGCCGCCAGCCCCTCAGGCATCGACCGGCTCCTCGACGGTCACTTCCATGTCCTGCCACTGGTCCCGGCGAATGCGCAGGATGTCGATGACGGACCAGGGCACCAGCACCAACACCCCAAGCGCCCAGGCAATCAGGTAATAATGGTGGCGGCCGTGGGGAATGAAGGTGGCTGCCGCGACGAAAAAGCCGGTCAGTCCGTAGAAGCGATAGGCGGCCTGCTGGGTATAGTGGCCGACCTTCTCGTTGGGATGATGCCGGTTCATGGCGTACACCAGCATGGAGGCTCCCAGCCAGAACAGACCGATGGGAAACGGGATCAGCAGTGCGGCGATGTTGCCATAGTTGAACAGCAGGCTGGCGAACCGCGCGCTGCGCCCGCTGATACTGTGGGTGACCGACTGCGAAGGGTTGGGACTGGTCATCGCTTCCAACGTGGACGTGGGTTAGGATATGGGCCTCCGGGGGCAGGGTATGGTGCCCGGAGCGTTGTTGACTGTCAACCGGAAGGGACGTCCGGTGGTTTACAACTGGCTACATTTAATCCAGACCATCCTTTACCCGGCCAGCTGCCAGCTGTGCGGAACCCGCACCGGGGAATCGCTGGACCTGTGCACAGGCTGCCGCCGCGACCTGCCGCTGGCGGCCGACGGCTGCCGGCGCTGCGGATGCGCCCTGGCGGGTGGAACCGAAACGACCGTATGCGGCGCCTGTCAGCGCCACCCGCCCCCCTTCCATCGCACCCTGGTGCTGGCCCACTACCAGCCACCTATCGACCGCCTGGTCCAGCGCCTGAAGTTCTCCCGCCAGTTGGGCATCGCGCGCCTGCTGGGTACCCTGATGGCCGAAAGGGCCGCCCACATCGACCCGCTACCGCAGGCACTCATACCGGTGCCGCTGCATCCGCGACGGCTGCGGGAACGGGGTTTCAACCAGTCGTTGGAAATCTGCCGCACCCTGAGTACGCGCCTGGGTGTGCCGGTGCTGGACCGGGTCTGTTACCGCCGGCGCCCGACCCCCGCCCAGTCCGGCCTGCCGGCGCGGGCCCGCCGCGCCAATGTGCGGGGTGCCTTCGGCACCCGTAACCTACCGAACCTGGAACGGGTGGCCATCGTCGACGATGTCATGGCCACCAGCAGCACCGTGGCCGAACTGGCCCGCACTCTGCGGCGCCGTGGTGTCGGCGAAATCGAAGTGTGGGTATGCGCACGCACTGCTTAGCGAATCTTCCGCCTAACCCGGGCGGGTCGGATCAGATATGGCTGATCAGCATGTAGTGCAGGACAATACCGGCGAACACCACGCCCCCGAACCAGTTGTTGTTCAGGAACGCCTGGAAGCATTTGTCCCGTTCCCGGCCTTTGATCAGGTACTGCTGATACACGGCCAGGCCCGCGGCCACCGCCAGCCCCAGGTAGTACATGGACTGCAGATGGACCAGCCGGCCCGCCAGCACCAGGGCACCGAGCAACAGAATCTGCACGATTCCGATGATCAGCCGGTCCGCATCCCCGAACAGAATGGCGGTGGATTTGACGCCGATCTTCAGGTCGTCGTCCCGATCCACCATGGCGTACATGGTGTCGTACACCACCGCCCAGAGAATGGCCGCAATGAACAGCAGCCAGCCGACCTTGGGGACGGCACCGGTCTGGGCCGCGAACGCCATGGGCACCGCCCATCCGAAGGCCGCGCCGAGAAAGACCTGGGGCAGATGGGTGTAGCGCTTGGTGAACGGATAGACAGCCGCCAGTACGATGCCGCCGAAGGACATCAGCACGGTGAGGCGGTTGAGCAGCAATACCAGGGCAAAGGCGAGCAGGGAAAGCACCACGAACAGGGTGAGCGCCTCTCGCGCGCTGACCTGCCCGGCCGCCAACGGGCGGGCCTTGGTGCGTTTCACATGGGGATCGATGTGCCGGTCCGCGTAGTCGTTGAGCACGCAGCCCGCCGAACGCATGATGAAGACCCCGAGTACGAATACCGCCACGATCAACGGCCGAGGGTGACCCTCGCCGGCGATCCACAGGGCCCACATGGCGGGCCAAAGCAGCAGCAGACTGCCGATGGGCCGGTCGAGCCGGGTCAGGCGGTAGTACTGATGCAGACGGTCTTTGACGACGGCGACATTCATCTCAGCTGCCCTGCCTGGGGACTCCGGTCAGGCGCTAAACGGCCATGCATTCGCGCGCGCACCCAATGCCGGCAGAAAGAATTCACTGACCAGCAGGGGCTTGTCCTTGATGCGGAACACAGAACGGCGCCCCCACAACGCCGCGGACGAGGCCGCCTCACTGCCGGCAGCCAGATCGTAGAACTGGCAGCCGGGCTGCACCCGGGCCAGTTCCAGTACGCCGCGGCGCATGGACGGCTCGGCAAACAGGTACTCGCCCAGGGGCCGCGTGCCGAGCCGCGCCAGCCGGCGCCGGGCGCCGGTCAGGGTATGGGCGGGTATCACGGTCCGCGCGAACACCCAGGCACGGCCGTCGCACTGCAGTTCGACATGGCGTACCAGGCTGCGCTCGCCGCGGCGCATGGCCAGCCGGCGGCGCTCGTCGTGGGTAGGCCGCGCCCACCCCTGGCTCACCACCCGTACCCCGAAACAGCCTGGGCAGGCCTGTCGGACCCTGTGGGTCAGGGAGGCCGGATCCAGCAGCCAGTGCAGCAGGGAAGCCGGGATCCGGCTGCGCAACACGCGCCGATGAGGCATCCAGTGCAGCCCGCACCCCTGCCAGCTTGTATGAGTCACCGCTATCAAAGCCCGCGCATCGTCCAGGACATGCCGCAAAACGGCGATTATCGCACGCCAAGCGAATCACGGGCCAACCGAAACCAGACCGGGGCCGGCCATCATACGTCCCCATAACGCACGGCGTCCCCCAGCCAGCGGCGCATCAACGGCCCCACCCGCTCCGGGTACCGGCGCAGGAGCAGCTCGGCGGCCTTTTCCACTGCCGCAAGCTGCCCTTGATCCCGCACCAGGTCGGCGATGCGCAGCTGCAACATGCCGGTCTGGCGGGTGCCCAGCACCTCGCCGGGACCGCGCAGCTCCAGGTCACGGCGGGCGATCTCGAAGCCATCCACGGTGTCGCGCATCACCCCCAGGCGCTCGCGGGCGGTGTCCGACAGGGGGGGCCGATACAGCAGCACACAGGTGCTGGCCTGCGCGCCCCGGCCCACCCGGCCGCGCAACTGGTGCAGCTGGGCCAGCCCCAGGCGTTCCGGGTTTTCGATGATCATCAGCGAGGCATTGGGCACGTCCACGCCCACCTCGATGACGGTGGTGGCCACCAGCAGATCGATGTGACCGTCCTTGAAGGCGGCCATGACCTGTTCCTTCTCCCGTGCCTTGAGCCTGCCGTGCACCAGCCCCACTCGCAGCTCGGGCAGGGCCTCGGTCAATGCCGCGGCAGTATCGGAGGCGGCCTGGCACTGCAGCGCCTCGGACTCCTCGATCAGGGTACATACCCAGTAGGCCTGACGGCCCTGGGCACAGGCGTCGCGCACCCGCGCCACCACCTCGTCCCGACGCTTGTCGGAGACCACCACCGTCTGCACCGGCGTGCGCCCCGGGGGCAGTTCATCGATGACGGACACGTCGAGGTCGGCATAGAGGGTCATGGCCAGGGTGCGGGGAATCGGGGTGGCGGTCATGGTCAACTGGTGGGGGCGCCGTCCGTCGCCGAGCCCCTTCTCCCGCAGGGCCAGGCGCTGGTGGACGCCGAAACGATGCTGCTCATCGACAATCACCAGCCCCAACCGGGCAAAGGTCACGTCGGCCTGGAACAGAGCGTGGGTGCCGACGGCGATGGCCGCCTCGCCGGACGCGATGTCGGCGAGGCGGGCCGCACGGGCCGCGCCCTTGCTCTTGCCCGCCAGCCACGACACCTTGACCCCCAGAGGCTCCAGCCAGCGCGCGAAGCTGTGGTAGTGCTGCTCGGCCAGTAGCTCGGTGGGCGCCATCACCGCCGCCTGGTAGCCGCTCTGCACCGCCTGCAGCGCCGCGCAGGCGGCCACCACCGTCTTGCCGGAGCCGACATCACCCTGTACCAGACGCAGCATGGGGTGGGACGCGGCCAGGTCGGCTCGGATCTCGCCGATCACCCGTTGTTGAGCCGCGGTCAGCGCGAACGGCAGTGCCGCCAGGAAGCCGCCCAGCAATGCGCCATCCCCGTCCAGGGACGGGGCCTGCCGGAGGCGGGCCTTGTGGCGCAGGCGCCGAAGGCTCAGGTGGTGGGCCAGCAACTCCTCGAAGGCCAGCCGCTGCTGGGCGGGATGCAAGCCCGCGGCCAGGTCGGCCAGGGCGGCGTCGGGAGGCGGGCGGTGCACATAGCGCACGGCATCCACCAGGGAAGGCAGCCGGAAACGCTGCAGGATCTCGGGCGGCAACCATTCCGGCAACACCTCCCCGGCTCCCTGGGGTTCGTCCAGACAGGTCAACGCCGCCTCGGCGAGGCGCCGCAGGGACAACTGATGCACGCCCTCGGTGGTGGGATAGACCGGCGTCAGGTGGTCTTCGGAGGGCGGCGGATCGGCGGCCGTCAGCACCCGGTACTCCGGATGCACCATTTCGAGGGTCGCGGCACCGGCACGCGCCTCCCCATAGCACCGCACCCGCACACCACGCTGAAAGCCGCTCTGCTGAGCCGCGCTAAAGTGGAAGAAACGCAGTGTAAGACTACCGGTGCCGTCGCTCACCCGTACCAGCAGGCTGCGGCGGCGACCGAATCGGACCTCGGCCAGCTGCACCTCCCCTTCCACCACCGCGGGGTCTCCGGGGCGCAGGCCGCCCATGGGTACGACCCGGGTGCGGTCCTCATAGCGATAGGGCAGGTGGAACAGAAGGTCCTGCACCGTGTAGACACCGAGCTTTTCCAGGCGACCGGCCACCCTGGGACCAACCCCCTTCAGAGCGGTGATCGCCAGCCCCGCTTCACACGGTTCGCCAGTGGTGCCGCTGCCCGACACTGCGCGCCTCTCCCCCACGGCGGCGGCCCCTAGATCCCTGTCCCTACGGTCATATCGCTATGGCGGCCGTGTCGTTTCGGCGCACACCGTCGTTGGGTGACGCGGACCATCTCCCCGTGCCGTACCATCGGCACCGGTCGGCACCAGCGCCCTGGGCCAGTCGGGCCTCCCACGCTCAGCCTCACCGACCTGCCGCGCTACCGATCCAGCACCAGCACGGCATCCATCTCCACGCCGGCACCCTTGGGCAGCGCCGCCACGCCAATGGCGGCACGGGCGGGGAACGGCTCCTGGAAATACTCGGCCATGATCTGGTTCACCAGCGGGAAGTGAGCCAGGTCGGTGAGATAGATGTTCAGCTTGGCGACGGCCGCCAGATCGCCGCCCGCCGCCTGCGCAACCGCCGTCAGATTGTCGAACACCTGCCGGATCTGGGCCTCCATGTCCCCGTCGACCAGTTCCATGGTGCCCGGCACCAGCGGTATCTGGCCGGACAGGTAGACGGTATCGCCGGTGCGCACCGCCTGGGAGTAGGTGCCGATCGCCTGGGGCGCCCGGTCGGTCTGGATGATTTCACGTGGCATCGATCGCTCCCGCTGTTGGACAGGGGCCACATGATGACCCATAGCGCCGGGCCGTGCATCCGTCGGCAACCAAGCTCAACCGCGGCTGCGGCTGATGCGCAGCACTGCGGGGAGACTGCGAACCCGGCGCATCACCCGCGCCAGGTGGCGACGGTCGTGGACCGCCAGAGTGAAGATCAAGGTGGTGTTCTGACCGTCCCGCTCTTCGATGGACACGTTTTCGATATTGGAACCGGTATCGGAAATGGAGGCGGCCACAGTGGCGAGCACCCCGCGCTCGTTGGCCACGTCCACCCGGATTTCGGCCGGGAATTCCCCACTGACCTCCGTCTCCCACTGCACGTCGATCCACTTCTCCGGCAGGTTGCGGTACTCGGCGACGTTCTTGCAGTGCTGGTTGTGGATGACGATCCCCCGTCCGGCACTCACGAAACCGACGATGGGATCACCGGGAATGGGCCGGCAGCAGCGGGCAAAGTTCACCACCATGCCCTCGGTACCCTTGATCCCCAGAGGGCGGGTATCCTCGGTCTCGGCGGCGGGAGCCTCCTTGGGCCCCTCCACGGCCGCCAACCGGCGCGCCACCAGTACCGCCATGCGGTTGCCCAGGCCGATGTCCTCCAGCAGGTCGTCCACGCTGGCCAGCTGACACTCGCTGAGATAGCCGTCCAACTGCGTTTGCGCCAGATCCACCAGGGACAGGGACAACCCGGCCATCGCCTTGTCCAGCAGGCGGCGCCCCAGGTTGATGGCCTCCTCCCGGCGCAGATTCTTCAGGTAGTGGCGGATGTTGGAACGCGCCTTGCCGGTGACCACGAAATTGAGCCAGGCCGGATTGGGATGGGCGCCGGGCGCGGTGATGATCTCCACCGTCTGCCCGTTGAGCAGGGGCGTGCGCAGGGGTGCCAGACGCCGGTCGATCTTGGCGGCGATACAGGTGCTGCCCACGTCGGTATGCACTGCATAGGCGAAATCCACCGCCGTGGCGCCGCGGGGAAGCTCCATGATCTCGCCCTTGGGGGTGAAGACATAGACTTCGTCGGGAAACAGGTCGATCTTGACGTTCTCGAGGAACTCCAGGGAGTTGCCCGCGTGCTTCTGCATCTCCAGCAGCTCGCGCAGCCATTCGCGGGCGCGGGCCTGGGCGCTGTTGCGGCTCTTGTCGCCGGTCTTATAGAGCCAGTGGGCCGCAATCCCCGCTTCGGCGACCCGGTCCATGTCTTCGGTGCGGATCTGTATCTCGATGGGCACCCCGTAGGGTCCGAACAGCACCGTGTGCAGGGACTGGTAGCCGTTGGCCTTGGGGATGGCGACATAGTCCTTGAAGCGCCCGGGCACCGGTTTGTAGAGGTTGTGCATCACACCCAGCACCCGATAGCAGGTGTCGACCTGGTCCACGATCAGCCGGAAAGCGTAGACATCGAACACCTCCGAGAACGGCAGGGTCTTGGAGCGCATCTTCTGGTAGAGGCTGTAGAGGTGCTTCTCGCGCCCCACCACCCGGCACGACAGTCCTTCCTTTTCGAGGCGTTCTCGGATCGCCGCCTCGATCTTCTGAACGATTTCCTTGCGGTTGCCACGGGCCTTGCGCACCGCCTCGGCCAACACCCGGTAGCGGGCCGGATACAGGGCGGCGAAACCCAGGTCCTCCAACTCCAGACGCATGGTGTTCATACCCAGGCGGTTGGCGATGGGCGCATAGATTTCGAGCGTTTCGTGGGCGATGCGCCGGCGCTTCTCGGCCGGCATCGCACCCAGGGTGCGCATGTTGTGCAGGCGATCGGCGAGCTTGATGAGAATCACCCGGATGTCCCGCACCATGGCGAGGAGCATCTTGCGGAAGTTCTCGGCCTGGGCCTCGGCACGGCTTTCGAACTGGATCTGGGTCAGCTTGCTGACCCCGTCGACGAGTTCGGCCACGTCCTCCCCGAACTCGCGGGCCACCTGTTCCTTGGCGGTGGCCGTGTCTTCGATGACATCGTGGAGCACCGCCGCCACGATGCTCTGGTAGTCCATGTGCATCTCGGCCAGGATGCGGGCCACTTCCATGGGGTGGTAGATGTAGGGCTCGCCGGACATCCGGCGCTGACCCTCGTGGGCCTCCGCTCCGAACAGATAGGCCCGGTAGACCTCCCGCACCCGGTCGGCGGGCAGATAGGTCTCCAGCAGGTCGCACAGGTCGCTGATCAGAAAGCGCGACCCGTTCTCGTTTGTAGTGGTCTCCGCTCTCGCCGCCATCGCCGCCGCCGTGCCGTCCTTACGGGCCCACGGCCGGGATTTGTCCGGGCCCGGGGTTATCGCCAATTGATCATAGGATATTCGCGGCACGGGACAAACACCCGCCCTGATTAACGGGGCAATCGTTGGGGCACAGGTCGAAGGGAAGCCGCCCGGAGCGGGGGTCGCGTCCGGCGGACTGCAGACCGCAAGGCGTGGGGGTATGGCAGACGGATATCGGTTCTCCCGGCCAGCGCCGCAGTGGTCCGCCGGGCGCCAGGACCGGAAGACACTCCGCTGGGATCAGCGACAGGAAAGCGCCCCGCCGGCACAGGGAAGGGGAGTCGGCCAGGCCGTCAGTCTTCGCTGTTGCTCGCTTCCGGAGCCGACCCCACCGGCGGCGCTTCCTCTTCGACGCGCGCCTCATCGTCGGTCATCGAAGACTCGGTGGCATGCTCGCGGGCGCTGACTTCATCGAGGATCGACGGTCCGACCAGGTCATCGGCGATTTCCCGCAGCGCCACCACCGTCGGCTTGTCATTTTCCCAGGGCACCATGGCATCGGCCCCATTGGCCAGCTGGCGGGCCCGTTTGGTAGCCACCAGCACCAGCTGGAAGCGATTTTCCATGTTACTCAGACAGTCTTCTACAGTTACGCGTGCCATGGGTTCCCGTCCTGCAAGTCAGTAGATCTAACAGATAGTTAGGGCAAGCCAGTCTAGCGGATTCAAGCGCCGGACGCCAGCAGCGACGCCAGCATCGCCCGGTGGCAGGCACCCTGGCGTTCCAGGGTCAGCCGCCGCGCGACGATAATGGCCGCCAACTCATCCAGGGCCGTATCGAAAACATCATTGATGACCAGGTAGTGGTACTCGTCGTAGTGGGACATCTCGGTGACCGCATCCCGCATGCGGCGGGCAATCACCTCTGAGGAATCCTGGCCGCGCCCGCGCAGGCGCTCCTCCAGGGCTTGCCGTGAAGGGGGCAGCACAAAGATGCCCACGGCGCCCGGCACGGCTTCCCGGACCTGGCGGGCGCCCTGCCAGTCGATCTCCAGGATCACATCCTGACCGCCGGCAAGCTGGTTACGGACGCCGGCAAGGGAGGTACCGTACTGGTTGTCGAAAACCCGGGCATGCTCCAGAAACGCGCCGTCCTCCACCATGCGGTCGAAGGTCGGATTGTCCACGAAATGATAGTGCACCCCGTCCTCTTCGCCCGGCCGGGGCGCCCGGGTGGTGTGCGAGACGGACAGGGCAACCCCCTGATCCCTCTCCAACAACGCTTTGACAAGGCTTGTTTTCCCGGCACCCGAAGGGGCGGAGACAATGTACAGGGTACCCCCCGCCGCTTCCGCAGGCGGTGTGTCGTTTGCAGCAACCATCGTCGTCTGAATTCCCATCGGCCGGGCGCCACAACCCGGCGTTTATAGTAAAGCGTCCAGCCGGGGGATTACTCCACGTTCTGGACCTGTTCGCGCATCTGTTCGATCAACACCTTCAACTCCACAGCGGCCCGGCTGCTGTCCCCATCCACCGACTTCGACCCCAGGGTGTTGGCCTCGCGGTTCAGCTCCTGCATCAGGAAGTCCAACCGCCGGCCCACCGGCTCCTGGCGGTCCAGTACCCGACGGATCTCTGCCACGTGACCGCCCAGACGGTCGAGCTCTTCGTCGGCATCCATCTTCTGGGCCTGCAGCACCAATTCCTGTTCCAGCCGGCCCGCGTCGGCCTCCGCCGCAACGTCCGCCAGTCGCGCGAGGGTGCGCTCACGCAGCCGCTCGCGGATCTCGGGCAGACGCCCGCGAACCTGCACCGTCTCGGCCTCGATGGCGTCGCAGCGGCTGCGCAACCAGCCGGCAATCTGCTCGCCCTCCCGTTCGCGGGTGGCGACCAGATCGGCCAGCGCCGCATCCAACCCTGCCATGGCCTGTTCGATAACCGGCCCCAGATCCTGCTCGGCCTCCCGCACCACCCCGGGCCAGCGCAGCACGTCCACCGGATTGACGGCGCCAGCCCGGGTCAGGCGTTCTTCCACCGCGCGGGAAGCGTCCAGCAGCCGGTCCAGGTAATCGCCATTGAGAGCGATCTCCGGGACCGCGGCCGGGTCCGGCCGAAAGCGCAGGTTACATTCCACCTTGCCACGGCGCAGGTGGGCGTTGACCCGCTCGCGCACCGCCGGCTCCAATGCCCGCAGGTCCTCCGGAAGGCGCAGACTCACTTCCAGATAGCGGTGATTGACCGAACGCAGCTCCCAGGTCAGGCGGCCCCATTCGCCATGGCGCTCGCAGCGCGCGAAGGCGGTCATGCTCCGGATCATCTCAAGTTCCCTGTCCCGTCGGCCGATGAACAATGCAATGGCCTCAATGGTAAGCGCATTGTGCGGACGGCGAAACCGGCGCGCATGTCCACAGGCGGCACCGCGCATGCCCACCGACCCGAATTGGATCTTATGATCAGGAAGTTGAAGAGCCTGCCCGCTGGCACGGTACTGGACCAGTATCGCATCAGCAAGACCCTGGGCGGGGGCGGTTTCAGTGTCGTGTACCTGGCAACCGAGCAGTCCAGCGGCACGCCGGTGGTCATCAAGGAGTACATGCCGGGCGCCCTGGCCGTGCGGGCCAAGGACCTTACCGTGCGGGCGCGCAGCGAAGCGGAATCCGACCGGTTCCATCGCGGCCGTATGCTGTTCTTTCAGGAAGCCAGCACCCTGGCCACCCTCAAGCATCCCAATATCGTCAACGTACGGAGCTTCTTCCGGGCCAACGGTACCGTGTACATGGTCATGGAGTATCAGGAGGGCAGGAACCTGGAGGCCTATATCCGGGGCCGGCGCGGAAAGCTCAGCGAACGGTTCCTGCAGACCGTGTTCCCGCCCCTGCTGGACGGCCTGGAGCTGATCCATTCCCGGGACCTGCTGCACCTGGACATCAAGCCGGGCAACATACACATACGGCCCGGCGGACAGCCCCTGCTGCTGGATTTCGGCGCCGTTCACGGGTTCCCGCAAAGCCGCATGGAACAGCCCGGGCAGGTGATCAGCCCCGGCTACTCGCCCATCGAGCAATACGACAAGTACGGCTACGTGGGTCCGTGGACGGACATCTACGCCCTGGGCGCCACCATCCGCACCTGCATCGAAGGCCGCCCGCCGCCACCGGCCAGGGACCGCTACCTCACCGATGCGCTGCGCCCCGCCAAGACAGCGTTCCGCAAGCGCTACCCGGACACGCTGCTGGCCGCCCTGGACTGGGCGATGGAAGTGGATCCCCTGCTGCGACCACAGAGCGTCGGGGAGTTCCGCGCGGCGCTGGGAACCGAAGCGCCCAATGATCTGCCGACGGCCGCCATGCGCAGCTATCCGGCCGGAGCCTAGGGGACCGCCCCGTGCGGTACGAACTGGGATTCGCCAGCCGGCTGGGCGACCGCGCCAGCAACCAGGACCGGTGCATCGCCCGGGAGCGCAAATCCGCCGTCCTGCTGGTGCTCGCCGACGGCATGGGAGGACACGCGGGCGGCGACCTGGCGGCCCAGAAGCTGGTGGACGAGTATGGGCGGCGGTTCGAGGCCTCACACCTGCCGCTGCCCGACCCGACGGCCTTCCTGCGCTCCACCCTGGAGCATGCCCACGGGGTCATACTCGAGGCCGGACAGGCCCATCACCCCCCCATCCAGCCGCGCACCACGGCGGTGGTCTGCCTGATACAGCACGGCCATGCCCACTGGCTGCATGTCGGCGACAGCCGGCTCTACCTGCTGCGCAACGGGCATATCGTGACGCGCACCAAGGACCACACCTTCGTGGAGGACATGCATCAGCAGGGCATGCTGACCGCAGAGGAAATCGCCCGCCACCCCATGCGCAACTACGTCACCCGATGCGTGGGCGGCACCCTGGAGTCGCCGCTGCCCACCTTGGGAGTACCGGTCAGCCTGCAGCCCGACGACCTGCTGCTGTTGTGTTCCGACGGGCTCTGGTCGGCTCTGTCCCAGGACCGGATCGAAGCGCTGGCCGACAACGCGGACCTCGCGGCGGGGCTGGATACCCTTTCCGAGTCCGCCCAGCGCGCCAGCTACCCCCACAGCGACAACATCACCGCTGTCGCCCTGCGTTGGCACGACGACCAGGATGCCACCCGCGCGCCGGCCGGCCAGGACAGCCGCGGCCGGACCCGGCGGCCGCCGGACCGGCTCACCAGTGCGATCGCAGAGATTCACCGCGCTATCCGCAAGTACGGTACCGAAATGCAGGACTGACGCTTTAGGCGCACACGGTCCGCGGGCTTATAATGCCGTTTTTGCCACGCAACCGAGGAGCCCCTATGCGCCCCAGCCAACGCGCGCCCGACCAACTGCGCCCCGTGCGGATCACCCGCAGCTACACCAAGCACGCCGAAGGGTCGGTACTGGTGGAATTCGGTGACACCCGGGTCCTGTGCAACGCCAGCGTGGTCGAGCAGGTACCCCGTTTCCTCAAGGGCAAGGACCAGGGCTGGGTCACCGCCGAGTACGGGATGCTGCCCCGCTCCACCGGCTCGCGCATGGACCGGGAGGCCGCCCGCGGACGCCAGGGCGGCCGCACCCTGGAAATCCAGCGCCTGATCGGCCGCTCCCTGCGGGCGGTGGTGAACCTGAAGGCCCTCGGCGAGCGCTCCATCACCATCGACTGCGACGTCATTCAGGCCGACGGCGGCACCCGTACGGCCAGCATCACCGGCGGCTACGTGGCGCTGGCCGATGCCATCGCCCACCTGCGCGCCACCGGCGCACTGAAGAAGGACCCGCTGCTCGGTCAGGTCGCTTCGGTATCGGTGGGCGTCTACAAGGGCATGCCGGTGCTGGACCTGGATTACGCCGAGGACTGCAGCGCCGAAACGGACATGAACGTGGTGATGACCGACAGCGGGCAGTTCATCGAGGTGCAGGGCACCGCCGAAGGCCATCCGTTCAGCCAGGACGAGTTGCTGGCCATGCTGGGCCTGGCCCGCAGCGGCATCGAACGGCTGGTAGAAGCCCAGCGCACGGCGCTGGCGGAAACGCCGGCATGAAGACCGTGGTGCTGGCCAGCGGCAACCCGGGCAAGGTGCGCGAGATCAACGAGTTGCTCGAGGGCCATGACCTGCAGGTGGTACCCCAGTCCCAATACGGGGTACCGGAGGCGGAGGAGACCGGCCTGACCTTCGTGGAAAACGCCATCCTCAAGGCCCGTAACGCCGCCCGCCACACAGGCCTGCCCGCCATAGGCGACGACTCGGGCATCGAGGTGGACGCCCTGAACGGCGGGCCCGGCATTTACTCGGCCCGCTATGCCGGCAGCGGCGCCAGCGATCAGGACAACGTGCACACGCTGCTGGCCGCACTGGAAGGCGTGGAGGAAGGGGCCCGCACGGCGCGTTTCCAATGCGTCATGGTGTACCTGCGTCATGACGCGGACCCCACGCCCCTCATCTGCCAGGGCACCTGGGAAGGTCGGATTCTGAGCGCGCCCCGCGGCGACAACGGCTTCGGCTACGATCCGGTATTCTACGTCCCCACCCACGACTGCTCGGCCGCCGAGCTGCCGGCGGAGATCAAGAACCGGCTGAGCCACCGCGGCCAGGCGCTGACCAAGCTGGTCCGGGCTCTGGGATAGGCGTGGTGGATCGGCCGCCCCTTCCCGGCCCACGCCCGGCTTCGCCGCGGCCGCCGAACGGTCGTCGCGCAGGAAAGGTTTAACGATGCAGGGCCACTGGTGGAGCGAATACGGCAGCGACATCATCAGCTTCGGCACCAGCGTCGCCCTGCTGGCCGGCTACCATCTGTATCTGGCGTACCGGCTGCGTCACGACTCCTCCTATACCATCCAGTCCATCAATCGGGCCGCCCGTACGGCCTGGGTGGAAAACATCATGGACGGCGACGGCCAGGCCATCGTGGGCGTGCAGACCCTGCGCAATTCCACCATGGCGGCCACCTTCCTGGCCTCCACCGCCGTGCTGCTGATCATAGGCACCCTGACCCTGACCGAACAGGCCGACAAGCTGGCCGCCTCGTTCCACACCATCAGCGTGCTCGGTTCCCGCCACCCGGGCCTGTGGGTGGCGAAATCCCTGCTGCTGGTGGCCGACTTCTTCGTCGCCTTCTTCAGCTTTTCCATGTCCATCCGCATGTTCAACCATGTGGGCTACCTGATCGGCGTGCCGACGGAACGAAGGCCCAAGGCCCTCACGGCGAAACGCGTGGCGATCCACCTGAACCGCGCAGGCGGCTACTACAGTCTGGGCATGCGGGCCTACTACGTTTCCGTACCTCTGGTATTCTGGCTGTTCGGCCCCCATCTGATGCTGGGGGCAACACTGGTGTTGATCGCGGTGCTCTACAAGATCGACCGGGCGCCCCCGACCCACTGAGGCGACGACACTCCGAACTACCCGCTGATGAACCGGTAGCACGCAATGCACAAGCTGTCCCACGTCCCGATTGCCATTAGTCTGTGCCTGGTCCTGGGCGCGCCCGCCCTGGCCGCCGAGCCCACCGACGCCGCCAAGGAGCTGGCGACCATTTCCGCCGCCGCGAAGAACGAGAACCCCAGCGCCCAGCTGCTGCTGGGCCTGGCTTATCTGGAGGGCCGCTACGGCCTGCAGCCCGATCCCGGGAAGGCAGCGTTCTGGCTCACCCGCGCGGCCCGCGACGGCCAGCCCTACGCCCAGCAGCTGGTGGGTGATCTGTATGCCCAGGGCAAGGGCGTCGGCAAGGACCCTGCCCACGCCGTCTACTGGTGGAAGAAGTCGGCCGCCGCCGGCAACGCCAAGGCCCAGTACGACCTGGGACGCGCCTACCTGCACGGCGAGGGCACACCGCGCAAGCCTTCCCAGGCCGCGCACTGGCTCACGCTCTCCGCCCAGCAGGGCAACGCGGACGCGAAGTTCCTAATCGGCAAGATGTACTATCAGGGCTTCGGCGTCCCCCAGGACAAGGAACTGGGCCGCAGCTGGTTGGAAAGGGCGGCCGCCCAGGGCGATTCGGATGCCATCAAACTGCTGCATGCCATCAGTGAAATGGGCCAGCAGACCTCGGCCACCTACCGCGAGTCCGCCGAGGCCCTCAAGCGCCGGGCACACAATGGCGATGCCCAGGCCCAGTACGAACTGGGCCTGCGCTACGAAAGCGGCGCCTGGGACGTGCTGGCGAACAAGGACAAGGCCCTGTATTGGCTGAAGCGCGCCGCAGATGCAGGCAATCGCCACGCCATGGCGGCGCTGGCCCATGTGTACGACCAGGGGCTGCTGGGCGTGAAAGCCGACCCCGCCAAGGCGGCAGACTGGCGCCGCAAGGCCACCGCCGCGCCGCCGTCGCGGCCCTGAACCGTCGGTGTGCGCCGATCGTCGGGCTGCACTGCATCCCGGCCGCGCCCCGGCCCCTTTAGCGGTAGACTTATGTTCCGATTCGACGCTCTGCCCCCCCTCGCCCTGTACGTGCACCTGCCCTGGTGCGTACGCAAGTGCCCGTACTGCGACTTCAACTCCCACGAACTGAAGACGGACCTTCCCGAACAGGCCTATGTGGATGCCCTGCTTGCCGACATCGAGTTCGAGCTGCCGGCCATCTGGGGCCGCGTGGTCCAAAGCATCTTCATCGGCGGTGGCACACCGAGCCTGTTTTCGCCGGAGGCCATCGATCGACTGCTCGCCGGGGTACGCAGCCGGCTGCGCTGCAAACCGGCCCTGGAAATCACGCTGGAGGCCAATCCCGGCACCGTGGAGCAGGGCCGGTTCGCCGAATATCGCGCCGCCGGGGTCAACCGCCTGTCCATCGGCGTGCAGAGTTTTCAACCCGACCAGCTGGAACGCCTGGGACGCATCCACGACCGGCGCGAGGCCATTCGGGCGGCGGAGAGTGCCCACTACGCGGGCCTGGACAATTTCAACCTGGACCTGATGTTCGGCCTGCCGGATCAAAGCCTGGGGGCGTGTCTGGCCGATGTGTCGATCGCGGTGGATCTGGAGCCGGCCCATATATCCTTCTACCAGCTCACCCTGGAACCCAATACCCGCTTTCATCGCTATCCGCCCGCACTCCCCGAGGAGGACATCGTCTGGTCCATGCAGGAGCAGGGCCGGACCGCGCTGGAGGCGGGCGGCTATACTCAGTACGAGATTTCCGCCTATGCGCGCCCCGGGCGCCGATGCGATCACAACCTCAACTACTGGCGCTTCGGCGATTATCTCGGAATCGGTGCCGGCGCCCACGGAAAGATCACGGACGCCCAGCGCCAGGCGGTAACCCGGCGCTGGAAGCTCAAGCATCCCAGGGATTATGTGGAGCGGGCGGGAACCATGGAGGCGGTGGGCGGCGAATCCCTGCTGCGGCCCGTCGACGCCGTGCTGGAGTTCATGATGAACGGCCTGCGGCTGAACGAGGGCTTCACCGCCAGTCAGTTCAAGGCGGCCACGGGTCTGCCGTTGGAGACCGCCGCCGCGGCGATCGATCAGGGGCTGACGGCCGGGCTGCTGGAACGGCACGGCACGGATGGCCTGCAGGCCAGCGTCACAGGCAGGCAATATCTGAATGATCTGCTTGCGCTGTTCCTGCCCGAGGAAGGCGCCGATGATCGAAGAGATACAGGTTGACTGCCCCTACTGCGGCGAAGGCTTCGAAACCGCCGTCGATTGTTCGGCCGGAAGCTCCGATTACATCGAGGACTGCCCGATCTGCTGCCGACCCATCGAATTCCACGCCGAAGTGGACGGCGCGGGCGCGCTGCTGACCATCAGCACGCGACGGGACGATGACTGATTACCATCCCATCGACTGCGCCCTCTACAGCCGCTACGAAGTTGCCATCATGCATCGGGAACGACTCCGGGTATGCTGGCGCGACCCGGACGGGTTCACCCACCTGGAAATTCTGCAACCGAAGGATCTGCAGACGCGATCGGGCGCCGAGTACCTGATCGCCATGGGAGCCGACAGCCGGCGACTGGAATTGCGCCTGGACCACATCGTGGAGGCCACGCCCCTGGAAGGCGACTAGTGGTCCTGTGGCGGCAACCTTCGTCAGTGCAGAATTTGGTTGCCGCTCGTCAACTGAGGCAGGTCGGCACGCAAACCCTGTGAATCACACCGCCTCCCCAAAAAGATCGTGCTCGTCCGCATCGGTGATCCGCACCTGCGCGAATTCGCCCACCCTGAGGCGGTCATCGCTAACGTACACGCAGCCGTCGATCTCCGGCGCATCGGCGGCGCTGCGGGCGATGGCACCCTCTTCATCCACATCATCGACCAGTACCGTCATGGTCTGCCCGACACGCCGGCGCAGGCGGTTCGCACTGATCCCGGCCTGCACCTCCATGAACCGCTCCAAGCGCTCCTGCTTGACCTCTTCCGGCACCGGATCGCCGAGTTCATTGGCTGCCGCCCCGGCCACCGGCGAGTAGGTGAAACACCCCACCCGGTCCAGCTGCGCGTGGTGCAGAAACTCCAGCAGCTGCTCGAAATCCGCTTCGGTTTCCCCCGGGAAGCCCACGATGAACGTGCTCCGCAGGGTCAGCTCGGGACATTGGGCGCGCCAGGACTCGATGCGCCGCAAGGTATCCTCGGAAGCCGCGGGACGCTTCATCGCTTTGAGTATGCGCCGGCTGGCATGCTGTAGGGGAATGTCCAGGTACGGCAGGACCCGTCCCTCCACCATCAGGGGAATGACGTCGTCTACGTGGGGATAGGGATACACGTAATGGAGCCGCACCCAGACCCCCAGCTCGCCCAAGGCGGCCGCCAACGCCGCGAAGCGAGTCTTCAGGGGCCTGCCCCGCCAGAATCCGGTGCGATAGCGGGTGTCGACCCCGTAGGCGCTGGTGTCCTGGGACACCACCAGCAGTTCGCGCACGCCGGCGTCCACCAACCGCTCGGCCTCCTCCATGACATCCCCCACCGGCCGGCTCACCAGGTCACCCCGCAGGGCGGGAATGATGCAGAAGGTGCAGCGGTGATTGCAGCCCTCGGAGATCTTCAGGTAGGCGTAGTGGCGCGGGGTGAGCTTGATACCCTGGGGCGGAACCAGGGCGGTGAAAGGATCGTCCGGTGGCGGCAGGTGCCGATGGACGGCCTCCATCACCTGTTCGTAGGCATGGGGACCGGTGATGGCCAGCACGTCCGCGTAGCGTTCCCGAATGCTGTCCGCCCGCGCCCCCAGGCAGCCGGTAACCACCACCCGGCCGTTCTCCGCCATGGCCTCGCCGATGGCTTCCAGTGATTCTTCCACCGCGCTGTCGATGAACCCACAGGTGTTCACCACCACCAGGTCCGCTTGCCGGTAGCTTCCCACCACACCGTAGCCCTCGGCCCGCAGACGGGTGAGGATGCGCTCCGAATCCACCAGTGCCTTGGGGCACCCCAGGCTCACGAAGCCCACCTTGGGCTCACTGCCGGCCATCTTCAAGCGCTCCGACAACGGCTGAAAAAATGCCGATCAGACAGAAACATATTACTCAACAGGGGATTTCTTATGCACATTTCCATCTACAGCGTCCGAGAGCGGTCAGGACCAGGGGCAGAGTGACACCAAAATGGAACACCGGGCGATAACCACATGTTTCCCATCAACTTCCACACAAAACCGGAGACTGAACACAAGAGCGTGGCCGGAACGGGCACATGGCCGGCAACCCCTCGTCCCGAGTTAATCCACAAAGTTATCCACAGCTTCTGTGGATAACCGCCGCCCGCGCGCGGCGACACCGTTCATCGCCTGTGCTATGGTTATTCAGGAAGTGAACAACAATAACAGACCGTGGAGCACCACGGTATCAGCATCGGAGGTAGCCATGAACGACAATGGCGGCCACATAGATTTCGAACACTGGGCAGCACTGGCGGCGTCCGACCCGGAAGCCTTCGAAGCGCAGCGAGCCCAGGTCATCGACGCGGCGATCCGCCGCGCTCCCCGTCCAAAGCAGCAGCGCCTGCGGGGCCTGCAATGGAAGCTGGATCAGGTACGGCAGCTCTCCGGCACACCCATGGCGGCCTGCCTGCGGATGAGCAACATGATGTGGGATTCGGTCCTCAAGGAAGGCGGGCTGCTGGACGCTTTCGAGGCCCTGGGCCATGCCAAGCCAGTCGCGCCCCGGCCCAAGGCCGACATCCTCCGGCTCGATCCGAACCGCCGCAGGGACTTGTCGTAACCCGGCATCATCCCGTATCATTCCGCTTCTTGGATTGGGGACGCCTGCAAAACGTCCCGAGGCTATGCGCTGGATGCAGCGCCCCGAGGTAACAACCATGAAGCCGGAAATTCATCCCGAATACACGCAGGTCACGGTCACCTGCAGCTGCGGCAATTCGTTCGAGACCCGCTCCACGGCAGGCCATGATCTGCAGGTTGAAGTGTGCGCCGCATGCCACCCGTTCTATACGGGTAAGCAGAAGATCCTGGACACCGGCGGCCGCGTCGACAAGTTCCGTCGCAAATACGGTCTGAACAAATAGCGCCGAGTGTGACCCATCATCGGCGTCAGGAAGGGGCGTTCCGCCAGCGGGACGCCCTTTTTTCGTTCTGGCGGCGAGCCCTGCTCGCCGCCGTCACGGCGCTTTGTGCCGCGTCGGCATCCGCCGCCGCCCTCTGCCCTCCGGATCACATCGACGAACAGGTGCGGGTCACCTACGTGTACGACGGTGACACCGTGTTTCTCGCCAACGGACAGCACCTGCGGCTGGTCGGTCTCGACACGCCGGAGATGGGCCGCGACGGGACCGCCAACGAGCCCTACGCCGTGGCCGCCCGGGATCGCCTGCGTCAGCTGCTGTTCACCCACCACGAGCGCCTGAATCTGCGCTTCGGCCAGCAGCGCCGGGACCACTACGGGCGAATGCTGGCCCACGCCTTTCTGGAGGATGGCAGCAGCGTGACCGCCAGCTTGCTTCGCGCGGGGCTGGCCACCACGCTGGTGATTCCGCCGAATGTGTGGAATGCCCGCTGCTATGCCGCGCAGGAACGCATCGCCCGTCAGGCCCACCGGGGCATCTGGAGCCTGGCGACCTACCAGCCCAAAGACAGCGCGACGTTGCCGAGAACCACGCGCGGTTTCCGCGTGGTCCGCGGACGGGTGGTACATATCGGCCACAGCGCCCGCGCCCTGTGGCTGGACCTGCAGGGCCGCTTCGGCGTGCGCATCGACCGCCGGGACCTGCCCTATTTCACCAACCCGCCGCTGGAATCGCTGCAGGGACAGACGATAGAAGTGCAGGGACTGGTCTACGAACGCCGCCGCGAGCTGCGTATGCAGGTGCGCTACCCCACGGCCTTGCATGTAGTGGACAGTCGGAGCCTGCCTGCCGGCGCGCACCGGTAGTACACTTGAATGCAACGGGCCGGACGTGAAACCAGCCGTTCCGGACCGTCGCGGCATTTGCGCGGGCGCATCGCCATGGCGATGCGCTCCGGTATCGACGGGGGCACCATCGCGTCCTCGGGCGATGTCGCCAGGGGCCGAGCCATCGGGTTCCGCGAACTGCAACATTCCGTTCAACTGCATCATGGAGGCGCTTCCCGGGGAAGCTGACACGAGCAATGTCCCACGACTTCAAGCAAGCCGCCCTGGAGTACCACGAGCATCCCGTCCCCGGGAAGCTGAGCATCCAGGTCACCAAGCCCTGCGAGACCCAGCGCGACCTGTCCCTGGCCTACACGCCGGGGGTCGCCGAACCGGTGCGCGCCGTTCATGCCGACCCCGAAGCGGCATACCGTTACACGGCCAAAGGCAATCTGGTCGCCGTGATCACCGACGGCAGCGCCGTACTGGGGCTGGGTAACGTGGGCGCCCTGGCGGGCAAGCCGGTCATGGAAGGCAAGGCGGTACTGTTCAAGCGCTTCGCCGGCGTTGATGTGTTCGACATCGAAGTGGATGCGGCAAGCCCGGAGGCCTTCGTGGACACGGTGGCCAGCATCGCGTCCGGCTTCGGGGGCATCAACCTGGAAGACATCGCCGCGCCCCACTGCTTCGCCGTGGAACAGGCCCTCAAGGAGCGCCTGGACATTCCGGTGTTCCATGACGACCAGCACGGAACCGCCATCATCATCGCCGCCGGACTGCTCAACGCCCTGGAATTGCAGGGCAAACGGATCGAGGACGCCAGCATCGTCTGTCTCGGGGCAGGTGCGGCAGGTATCGCGTCCATGCACCTGCTCGCCGCCCTGGGTGCGAAGCGCGAAAACATCCTCATGGTGGACCGCAAGGGCGTGCTGCATACCGAACGCACCGACCTGAATCCCTACAAGGCCGACTGCGCGACCGCCACCGACAGGCGCAGCCTGGCCGACGCCATGCGCGACGCCGACGTCTTCATCGGCGTATCCGGCCCCGACCTGCTGAGCGCCGACATGCTCGCCTCCATGGCGCCCAAGCCGGTGGTATTCGCCCTCTCCAATCCCGACCCGGAAATCGACCCCGAGCTGGCCCTGTCCGTGCGCGATGACCTGATCATGGCAACCGGGCGCAGCGACTACCCCAACCAGGTCAACAATGTGCTGGGGTTTCCCTTCATATTCCGGGGCGCCCTGGACGTACGGGCCCGCGGCATCAACGAAGCCATGTACCTGGCGGCCGTTCATGCGCTGAGGGCGCTGGCCCGCGAGCCCGTGCCTGCGGAAGTGCTCGCCGCCTACGGGCTCACCGAGCTCGAGTTCGGACCGGACTATATCCTGCCGACGCCTTTGGACCCGCGCCTGATCGAACGGGTGCCTCCGGCAGTGGCCCGAGCCGCTGTGGAGACCGGCATGGCCCGGCATGGCTACCCTGAGCACTACCCTGACTGAAGCCCGGACGTCGAGCGCAAGGCCGAAACCGACCGCCAGCGGCGGGGGAGGAATGCCATGAGCGAGCGAAAGGTAATGCTCAGCGATCCGCTCAGCGGGAAGCAGATCGAATTACCGGTGTTGGAAGGGACGTTCGGCAACCGCGCCGTCGACGTCAGCGGGCTGTACCGCGAGCTCGGCTACACCACCTTCGACCCGGGCTTTCTGTCGACGGCCAGTTGCTCGAGCCGCATCACCTACATCGACGGGGAAAAGGGGGTGCTGCTGTACCGCGGCTACCCGGTTGAGCAACTCGCCGAACACAGCGAGTTTCTCGAGGTGGCCTATCTGTTGCTGTACGGGGAGCTGCCCGCCGGACCGCAACTCGACGAGTTCCGGCACCTCATCCTGCATCACACCATGTTCAACGAGAACCTGCGGCGCTTCTACAGCGGCTTCTATTACGACGCCCATCCGATGGCCGTAATGGTGGGCGTCGTCGGTTCGCTGTCGGCCTTCTACCACGACTCCACGGACGTCAACGACCCTCGCCATCGGGAAATCAGCGCCCATCGTCTGATAGCCAAGATGCCGACCATCGCCGCCGCCTGCTACAAGCAGTCCGTGGGCGAGCCGTTCATCTATCCGCGCAACGATCTGAGCTACTGCGGCAACCTTCTGCAGATGATGTTCGGGGTTCCCTGCGAGCCGTACCGGGTCGATCCGGTGGCCGAACGCGCCATGAACATATTGTTCATCCTGCACGCCGATCACGAACAGAATGCCAGCACGGCCACCGTCCGTCAGGCCGGCAGTTCGGGCGCCGACCCGTTCGCCTGCATCGCCGCAGGCATCGCGTCGCTGTGGGGCCCGGCCCACGGGGGCGCCAACGAAGCGGTGCTCACCATGCTGGAGGAAATCGGCGAAGTGAAGAACGTCCCCCAGTACATCGCCCGCGCCAAGGACAAGAAGGACCCCTTCCGGCTGATGGGCTTCGGGCACCGCATCTACAAGAACTACGATCCACGCGCACGCATCATCAGACAGGTCTGTCACGAAGTCCTGGAAAAGCTCGGCAACAGCGACGATCCGCTGTTTGAGCTGGCAATCCGGCTGGAAGAAATCGCCCTGCAGGACGAGTACTTCATCGAGCGCAAGCTGTATCCCAATGTGGATTTCTACTCGGGAATCATCTACCGCGCACTGGGCATTCCCAGCAACATGTTCACGGTCATGTTCGCCATCGCACGCACCGTGGGCTGGGTGTCGCACTGGATGGAAATGATGGGCGAACCTTCCACGCGCATCGGCAGACCGCGCCAACTGTACGAAGGCAGCGGGCGGCGCGACTACGCGCCGATCGAGCGCCGAACCGGGCCGTCCGAAACCGACTGACGTTCAGCCTTCGTCCAACAGCGCGTCCAGCGCAGTCAGAGTCGCTCTGCGCATTGGCTTGCCGTCCAGGCTGCTGCGCGGTGCTTCGCGCAACCCGTCCAACGGGAAGACCGTCAGTTCCAGCACATGCTCGCCCGCCACCAGACGAAAACCGGGGAAATGGCGGTATTCGTTGCGCCCGACCTTCAAACGCCGCTCGGCGTTCTCGAACGGAATGTCCGATTGCATGAGAAACAGGGCCACCTCTTCCGGCGTGTCTGCGAACAGATGCAGGTCGACGTCGGAGTACTGTCCGGCCGAGCCGCTGAGTACGGCGCCCACCAGGCGCGGCTCGAAGCGCGACAGAAACTGCATGGCCTCCCGAGCGGCCAACCGCAGGGAACGCAGATATTCGGGCTGGGAGTCGGACTGGAACAGCCGCTGATACTGCTGCAGGGCCTCCTCGATCTCCACGTTGCGCGGCATGTTCTGGGTCTCGCGCGCGCCAAGATGGGCAGCCGCCTTGCGCTTGGCCGCGTAGTAGTCGCGCACCCCCTCCTCCACCATCACCCGCGCCGCCTCCTGGGCGATTCGCTGGCGCATCTGCAGGTCCCGGCTGGTTTGTCTGGCACCCATAGGCGCTGCCCCCTGGATTGCACCATTAACGGCGACCGATCCGAACCGTCGTGTCGTGGCCCGACGGGCACGGGGCGACAGCGGAAACGAACAGCCGCCTAGAACAAATGTCCCGGTACGGCCGGACCGGATCCTCCCACCTCGCCCGCCGACGTGGACGGTGCCGTCTTTTTCGGCACATCGGCGACCCGGAAGGTCTCGAATATGGCGTCGCCCTGGCCGGGCCGGGCCAGCAGCCCGGTGGCCGGATCGATGCGCACGGTCACCAGCCCCGGCGGTTCCTCCATGCGTTGCGCCGGCAGGCCCTTGAGGGCCGCACCCATGTAGCCCATCCATGCGGGCAGCGCCGCAATCGCCCCGGTTTCGTGGGAACCCAGCGGCTGAACCTGGTCGAAGCCGACCCACGCCGCGGCCACCAGCGCCCGGTCGAATCCGCAGAACCAGGCATCCTGCTGGTCGTTGGTGGTGCCGGTCTTGCCCGCCAGGTCGGTGCGGTGCAGCGCCAGGGCATGACGGCCCGTGCCGTGACGGATCACGTCTTCCATCATCGATGTCATGATGTAGGCGTTCTGGGCCGATATGACCCGCTTGGCCAGGTGCAGGGGCGGCCTGGGAGGTCCGACCAATACCTGGGGCTGAGCGGTGTCGGCCGACGTCTGCGCGGTTGTGCCGGCTGCCACGGCGGCACTTGGGGCGCCGCCGCCGGACGACCGTGGTTGTCCTTCCGCCGCCTCACACTCGGCACACACCACGGCGGGATCGGCCCGGAAAACCACATTGCCGCTTTCGTCCACGATGGACTTGATGAGGTACGGCTCGACCTTGTAGCCGCCGTTGGCGAACACCGAATACCCGGTGGCCATCTGAAGCGGGGTGACGCTGGTGCTGCCCAGTGCCAGCGACAGGTTGTGGGGAAGCTGTTTGGGATCGAAGCCGAAACGCTGCGCGTACTGAGTCGCATAGTCCACGCCGATACGCTGCAAAAGGCGCACCGCAACCAGGTTGCGCGAATCGACCAGGCCGACGCGCAGGCGCGTGGGTCCGAAGAACAGACCGCTGTAATTCTCGGGACGCCAAGTGCCTTCAAGACCCGCCGAATCCTGGAACACCACCGGCGCATCGTTGATGAGAGTGGCCGCCGTGTAGCCCTTGTGCAAGGCCGCCGAATAGATGAACGGTTTGAAGCTGGAACCCGGCTGGCGCTCCGCCTGGGTGGCGCGATTGAATTTGCTGCGGTAGTAGTCGAAACCGCCCACCAACGCAACGATGGAACCGTCGTCGGGGCGCAGGGATACCAGCGCACCCTCCACGGTGGGGACCTCAGCGAGCTTCCAGTGGCCGTCATCCAGCTTTTTCAGACGCACGATGTCGCCGGCCTTCAACACATCCGCCGCCTTCGTGGGCGCCGGGCCGCGTCGGTTTACGTCGATGTAGCGACGCGCCCAGGAGATACCGTCCCAGCCGAGCGTCGCTTCGCTGCCGTCGGCCAGGCGCAGCTTGGCGGAACGCTCGGCCACCTGAAGGACGAGCGCCGGCTGCAGCCCCCCGACGGTGGGAATCTCCTCCAGCAGCTGCTCCTGAGCATCGCTATTCGGATAGTTGGCGAGGTCCACCTGGCGCTCCGGACCGCGATACCCGTGACGCCAGTCGTACTGCACCAGGGCGTTGCGCAGGGCGTTGGTGGCATCCTTCTGCCGCGAAGCCTCGATGGTCGTATAGACCTTGTAGCCGTCCGTGTACGCCGCGTCTCCGTAACGCTGAACCATGTCCGCACGGACCATCTCGGCCACGTAGGGGGCGTGCACCTGTATGGCCGGCGCATGTAGCGTTGCGGAATCGTCTTCCGCCAGCGCCTTCTTGTAGGTGGCGTCGTCGATGAAGCCCAGGTCGTGCATGCGCCCCAGCACGTAGTTGCGCCGCTCGCGGGCACGGCTGGGATCGGTGATGGGGTTGTAACGCGACGGCGCCTTGGGCAGACCCGCGATCATCGCCATCTCGCCCACGGTGAGCTGGTTCAGAGGCTTGCCGTAGTACACCTGGGCGGCGGCCCCGATCCCGTAGGCCCTGTGCCCCAGATAGATCTTGTTGAGGTACAGCTCCAGCACCTGCTGTTTGGTGAGCTCGCGATTGATCTTCAGAGCGAGAAAGATTTCCCGAAGCTTGCGCAGGTAGGTCTTCTTGCGACTCAGGAAGAAGTTGCGGGCCACCTGCATGGTGATGGTGCTGCCGCCCTGGCGCTTCTGGCCGGTGCGGATGAGCTCGATGGCCGCCCGCACCAGCCCCTTCACGCTGACCCCGGGGTGGTGGAAGAAGTTGGCGTCCTCCGCGGCCAGGAACGCCTTGATCTGCAGGGGCGGAACGTCTTCGTAGTCCACCGGGATGCGGCGTTTCTCGCCGTATTCGGCCATCAGCAGCCCGTCGCTGGTATAGACGCGCAGCGGCACCTGCAGCTGCACGTCTTTCAGGCGCTCAATATTCGGCAGCTGGGGTTCGATATACAGGTAGGCGACAGCGAACGCGACCATGCCGACGGCCGCCATGGCAACTACGGCGACCGCCGTATAGCGAAGTGCGCGAAAGAGTTTTCTCATGAATGCAGCTGGTTTGTGAATACGGTCATGGAATGGGGCTTAAAGAAAAGTATAAAACTTCCGATACTGTGAAACGAGACCTACGTGCAGACAAGGCACTTCGTTGACAAAGAGTTGGCGATGCCTTCTAATGCCGCAAAACATTTACGTGTTACAACCACGTAGATATAAAAGGAAAATTGCCGTGCAGCTCGCGCACCTTCTCCAAAGGACAAAGCCACCACTCGTCGGACTGGATATCAGTTCCACGGCTGTCAAGCTGCTGGAGCTCAGTCGCAGTGGTTCGCGCTACCGCGTGGAAAGCTACGCCGTCGAACCATTGCCGCCCAACTCCGTCGTGGAAAAGAGTATCACCGATGCCGAAGCGGTGGGCGATGCGATTCGCCGCGCCGTCAAACGCTCGGGCACGCGTGCGAAATTCGCGGCCGTGGCGGTGGCGGGGTCGGCGGTCATCACCAAAGTCATCCCCATGCCGGGCGCTTTGTCCGACGAGGAGATGGAAAGCCAGATCGAACTGGAAGCTGACCAGTACATTCCGTACCCCCTCGAAGAGGTCAACCTGGACTTCGAGGTGCTCGGGCCATCGGAGAAGAACCCCGATGCGGTGGACGTTCTGCTTGCCGCTTCCCGCAGCGAGAACGTGGACATGCGCGTCGCGGCGGTGGAAACCGGCGCCCTGACGGCGAAGATCGTGGACGTGGAGGCCTACGCACTGGAAAACGCGTTTGCCCTGCTGGCCGATCAGCTTCCTGACCAGGGCATCGAGCGGACCATCGCGGTGGTGGACGTGGGCGCGACCATGACCACCCTGAATGTACTGCACGACATGAAGATTATCTACACCCGCGATCAGGTGTTCGGCGGCAAGCAGCTGACCGAAGAGATCATGCGCCGCTACGGCCTGTCCTACGAGGAAGCCGGCATGGCCAAGCGCCAGGGCGGGTTACCCGACAACTACGGCCCCGAAGTGCTGGAACCCTTCAAGGAGGCCATGGCTCAGCAGGTCAGCCGGTCCCTGCAATTCTTCTTCTCCTCCAGCCAGTACAACAGCGTCGAGCACGTGGTGCTGGCCGGAGGCAGTGCGTCCATTCCCGGCGTGGATGAGCTCCTGCAGGAAAAGATAGGCGTGGAGACAACCATCGCCAATCCTTTCGCGAACATGTCGCTGGCGTCCCGGGTCAAGCCCCAGACCCTCAGCAACGACGCGCCGGCGCTGATGATCGCATGCGGGCTGGCATTAAGGAGTTTCGACTGATATGGCCCATATCAACCTGCTACCGTGGCGCGAGGAACTGCGCAAGCAGCGTCAGAAGGAGTTCGTCTTCCAGACGGGTGGGGCGGTAGCTATCGCCGTTCTGCTTCTGATGTTCGTCCACATGCGCATGAGCGCGATGGTCGAGGCCCAGCAGAGCCGCAATAGCTATCTAAACGCCCAGATCGCCCAGCTCAACAAGAAAATCCGGTCCATCAAGGACCTGGAAGAGACCAAGAAGAAGCTGCTGGCCCGCATGAATATTATCCAACGCCTGCAGCGCAGCCGACCGCAAAGCGTCCATCTGATGGATCAACTGGTGCGCACGCTCCCCGACGGGGTGTACCTGACCAGTATCACTCAGCATGGCGACGGCCTGACCCTGTCGGGAATGGCTCAGTCCAACGCCCGGGTGTCGGCCTACATGCGCAACATCGCCGGCTCCAAGTGGCTGACCGACCCGAAGCTGGATTTCATTGAGACCAAGGATGCGAGCCGGCGGCACCTGTCCAAGTTCACGCTCGAAGCGAAGCAGCAGGCGCCCAAGGAAAATGGCGACAAGACAGCCGTTGTGACGGGAGCGCGCCGATGAACCTGTCAGATATCAATGATCTGGATTTCAACAACATCGGGAGTTGGCCGACCGTCGCGCGTGCCGTGCTGATAGGCATCGTGTTCGTTGCCGTCCTCGGATTGGGCTACTGGTTCGACACCCAGAATCAACTCGACGAGCTGCGCCGGGCCCAGACCCACGAAACCGAGCTCAAGCATGTCTTCGAAAGCAAGGCGGCAAAGGCCGCCAACCTGAAGGCTTATCAGGCCCAGCTCAAGGACATGCGCCACTCCTTCGGCGCCATGCTGCGCCAGCTCCCCAACAAGACCGAGGTCGCCGACCTGCTGGTGGACATCTCCCAGACCGGCCTGGCGAGCGGTCTGCATTTCGAGCTGTTCAAGCCCCAGGCGGAAGTTCCCAAGGACTTCTACGCGGAGCTGCCCATCAGCATTCGGGTGCGGGGCGATTACCACGAGTTCGGCGCCTTCGTAAGCGGTGTGGCGGCACTGCCCCGCATCGTGACCATTCATGACATCAGGATCACCCCTGCGAAGGACAAGAGCGGCCAGGGACCACTGGTAATGCAGCTGACCGCGAAGACCTATCGCTATATCGAGCAGGGAGGGAACCAGAAATGAAGCCGATCCCCGCTCGCGCCGCACTGAGAGGACTGCTGGTGCTGGCTTTGGGCAGCGGCCTGACCGCATGCGCCAGCAGCAACATGCAGGACCTGCACAGTTACGTGAAGCAGGTCGAGTCCCGCCAGCACTCGCGGATCGACCCGCTGCCGGAATTCCAGCCTTTCCAGACCTTCGTCTACCAGGACAAGAACCTGCGATCGCCGTTCACGCCGCCCACGTTCAACCGACCGGCAGACCTGGGCGGGCATAGCGACAATGGCATCCATCCGGATTTCAATCGGCCGCTGCAGCCGCTGGAGCAGTTCCCGTTGGATAGTCTGCGTATGGTGGGCACCCTGGCCCGCAACGGCAAGGACTGGGCGCTCGTACAGGACAGCACCGGCACCATTCATATGGTGCGCCCTGGGGATTATATGGGCCAGAATCGCGGCAAGGTCGTCCAGATCACTGAAGCGAAAGTAAAACTTGTAGAAATCGTACCGGATGGAATGGGTGGCTGGATGAAGCGCGACGCCGCCCTCGCATTGAGCGAATGATCCCATGGGGGAACACAGATGATTGTCACGTGCTACCTGGATAAAGTTTTCGGCTGGTCGGGGCTGCGCCTGCGCCGAAGGGAAAGAGGGCTGGGCTGGCTGGCCGGCGCGCTGATAGCGCTCGCGGCATTGCCGGCGTCGGCATGGGCCGCGGGTTCGAGCCCCAACACGCTCGAATCCATGAGCTATGCCAGTCTGCCGGGCAATCGCGTGCAGCTGACGCTGACCATGGCGAAGAAGGCCACCAAGCCACTGAGCTTCACCATCGACAAGCCGGCCCGCATCGCGCTGGACTTTCCGGCCACCAAGACGCACCTGGCCAAGCGCTATCAGCCCATCAACGTGGGCGTGACCAAGAGCGTGACGGCGGTGGAAGCCCAGGGCCGCACCCGCGTGGTGCTGGACCTGGTCGAGATGGTGCCGTACCGCACCCGCGTAGATGGCAACAAGGTCATCGTGACGATCCAGGATGCCGGTGCGGCAATGGCCGAATCCGAGTCCGCCAGTCAGGGCACTTCGCCTTCCGGGACGGCGGCCGGCTCCAACGACAGCATTGACGGCGTGACCTTCCATCGCGGCGAGGAAGGCCAGGGCCAGGTAGTGGTCAAACTGTCCGATCCGTCGACGCCGGTGGACATGAACCGCCAGGGCAACAAGATCGTCGTCAACTTCTTCAATGCCTCGCTGCCGAAGAAGCTGGAGCGGCGTCTGGACGTGTCCGACTTCGCCACGCCGGTGCAGACCATCGACACATACCAGAAGGGCAACAACGTCCGTATGGTAATCACCCCCACCGGTGATTTCGACCAGCTGGCCTACCAGACCGACAACACCTTCACGGTGGAAGTCAAACCGGTCACCAAGGCACAGCAGCAGGCGGCCGCCAAGAAGAAGTTCAAGTACACCGGCCAGAAGCTGTCCCTGAACTTCCAGGACATCGACGTACGCTCCGTGCTGCAGCTGCTGGCGGACTTCACCGGCATCAACATCGTGGTCAGCGACAGCGTCAAGGGCAAACTCACCCTGCGCCTGAAGAACGTGCCCTGGGACCAGGCGCTGCACATCATTCTGCAGGCCAAGGGTCTGTCCAAGCGCCAGGTGGGCGACGTGATGTGGGTGGCGCCCAGCGAGGAAATGGCGGCCCGCGAGAAGCTGGAACTGCAGTCCAAGAAGCAGATCCAGGAACTGGCGCCGCTGGAATCTTCCTTCATCCAGATCAACTACGCCAAAGCCGCGGACATCGCCGCACTGATCAAGAGCAAGGGCAAGAACGGCTCGCTGCTGTCCAGCAGGGGCACGGTCAGCGTCGATCCGCGCACCAACACCCTGCTGGTGCAGGATACCGCCGACAAGATCGAGGAAATCCGCAAGCTGGTCGCGCGCCTGGACATTCCGGTGCGCCAGGTGCTGATCTCCTCGCGTATCGTGATCGCCAACAACAACTTCGCCCGGGACCTGGGCGTGAAGCTGGGGCTTTCCGCCAAGGGCACGCTGTCCGGCAACACCTACGGCATCCTGTCGGGCGGGCTGCCGGGCGACCTGAAGGTCGGCAACCAGGTGGTCGGCATCGAGAACCCGGCGGGCTCCGGCAACGAGGCATTGATGGTCGACCTGCCGGTGGCCAACCCGACCAGCGCGGTCGACCTGCTGGTGGGACGCATCGGCGAACGGCTGCTGCGCCTGGAGTTGAACGCCATGCAGGCCGAGAACCGCGGCCAGATCATCTCCAGTCCGCGGGTCATCACCTCCAACCAGAAGGAAGCGGTGATCGAATCGGGTGTGGAGATTCCCTATCAGCAGGCCACCTCCAGCGGCGCCACCAGCGTGTCCTTCAAGAAAGCGACACTCAGCCTGAAGGTGACGCCGCAGATCACGCCCGACGACCGCATCATCATGGACCTGAAGGTGCACAAGGACAGCGTGGGACAGGTCTTCCAGGGCGTACCCAGCATCGACACCCGGGCCGTGGATACCCAGGTGTTGGTGGACAACGGGGAGACCGTGGTACTGGGCGGCATCTACGAGCAGACCCGCACCCACCAGGCCGACAAGGTGCCGTTCTTCGGCGACCTGCCGGGTATCGGCTATCTGTTCAAGAGCACCCAGAAGGTGGACAACAACCAGGAACTGCTGGTGTTCGTGACGCCCAAGATCGTCAAGCAGAGCCTGACACTGCAGTAACCCGCCAACAGCCGCGGCTTGCCCGGCCGCGGCTTTTCTGGCATACCTGCCCGGCATGAAAACGCCGGGCAGTTTGTTTCTGGTCGGCCCCATGGGGGCCGGCAAATCCACCATCGGCCGCCAACTGGCACGCGCGCTGCACATGCCTTTCCACGACAGCGACCGTGAGATCGAGCAGCGCACCGGCGTCGATATCCCGTTGATCTTCGAGCTGGAAGGCGAGCCGGGCTTCCGCCGGCGCGAGCGCGAAGTCATCAATGCGCTCACCGCCCTGCCCGATATCGTGCTGGCCACCGGCGGCGGCGCCATCCTGGATGCGGACAATCGCCACCTGCTGGCCAGCCGGGGCAGAGTCGTCTACCTGCACACCTCGGTGGACCAGCAGCTGCGGCGCACCAGCCGCGATCGAGGCCGCCCGCTGCTGCAGACCGAGAACCCCCAGGGCCGCCTGCAACAGCTGATGGCTCAACGGGAACCGCTTTACCGGCAAATCGCGGACATGACATTGGAAACCGATGGGCGTACCGTCCGTGAGGTCGTCAAAGAGATCCTGGCCCGCCTCAATCACCGCCCCGGCAGCGGCGGCTCGCCCGCCAGCTTTGCCTGACGCTCTGATTCCTTTATCCTTTTCAGTTTCCGAGGCGGATCGGACCGATCCCATGAATACCCTGCACGTAGATCTCGGCACCCGCAGCTACCCGATCCATATCGGGGCAGGCCTGCTGGGTGCCGGACAGCTGCTGGTGCCCCATGTGCACGGGCGCCAGGTCATGGTGGTCACCAACGAGACGGTCGCACCCCTGTACCTGGACGCGGTACGCGCTGCTCTCGCCGACTTCGACCTGGAAGTGGTGGTGCTTCCCGACGGGGAGCAATACAAGACGCTCGCCACCGTGGACCGCATCTTCACCGCGCTGCTGGAGCACCGTTTCAACCGACGCTGTACGCTGGTGGCGCTGGGCGGCGGCGTGGTGGGCGACATCACCGGGTTTGCCGCCGCCTGCTATCAGCGCGGCGTCCACTTCATTCAGATTCCCACCACGCTGCTGGCCCAGGTGGACTCGTCGGTGGGCGGCAAGACCGGCGTCAACCATCCGCTGGGCAAGAACATGATCGGTGCATTCCACCAGCCGCAGTGCGTGCTGGCGGACACTGACACCCTCAACACCCTGGACGACCGCCAACTGGCGGCGGGCGTCGCGGAGATCATCAAGTACGGTCTGATACGCGACAGGGACTTTTTCCACTGGCTGGAGGCCCACATGGCCGACCTGCTGGCCCGCGACCCGCAGGCGCTGGCCTATTCCATCGAACGCTCGTGCCGCAACAAGGCCGAAGTGGTCGCCGCCGACGAGCGCGAAAGCGGCCAGCGAGCCCTGCTGAACCTGGGCCACACGTTCGGGCATGCCATAGAGACAGGCATGGGCTATGGCAGCTGGCTGCACGGTGAGGCGGTGGCGGCGGGCATGTGCATGGCCGCCGACCTGTCGATCCGACAGGGCTGGCTGGCGGCGGAAGACGGGGTTCGCATACGCGCCCTGGTGGCACAGGCGGGTCTGCCCATCGACCCGCCGGCGGATCTGGACCCGGGGCGCATGCGCGACCTGATGGCGGTGGACAAGAAGGTCCTGGACGGCGGTCTGCGCCTGGTGCTGCTGAAGGCGATCGGCGAGGCGGTGGTCACCGGCGAGTTTGATGATGCCAGCCTGGACGCCACCCTGCAGGCGCATCGACAGCGGACCGCCTGACGCCGCCATGAACGGCCCTATCCCGACGCCCCCATCATCGCTTGCCTGCTACGCGGCCAGTGACGGCTGTTCCCTGGGCCGACGCCACGACGAACCCGGCCCTGCCTACCGCGGCGAATTCCAGCGGGACCGGGACCGCATCATCCACTCGGCCGCCTTCCGGCGCCTGGAATACAAGACCCAGGTGTTCGTGAACCACGAGGGCGATCTGTTTCGCACCCGTCTCACCCATTCCATCGAAGTGGCTCAGATCGCCCGTTCCATCGCCCGCGCCCTGCGCCTGAACGAAGACCTGACCGAGGCGGTGGCCCTGGCCCATGACCTGGGGCACACCCCCTTCGGACATGCCGGTCAGGACGCGCTCAACGGCTGCATGAAGGACTACGGCGGCTTCGAGCACAATCTGCAGTCCCTGCGGGTGGTGGACGAGTTGGAAGAACGCTATGCCCAGTTCCGGGGACTGAACCTGACCTTCGAAAGCCGCGAAGGCATACTCAAGCACTGCTCGCCCGCCAATGCGGCGGCGCTGGGGGACCTAGGGCGGCGCTTCCTGGAACGGCGCCAACCCAGTCTGGAAGCCCAGCTCACCAACCTGGCCGACGAGATCGCCTACAACAGCCATGACGTGGACGACGGCCTGCGGGCCGGGTTGATCACCATCGGGCAATTGTCGGACCTGCGCCTGTTCGGCGAACAGTACGAGGCGGTACGCCATGCCTACCCCGACCTGCCGGAGAGGCGCGCCATTCACGAAGTGGTGCGGCGCATGATCAATCGTCAGGCGGTGGATCTGATCGAGACCAGTCACGCCCGGCTGCGGGACGCGAGCCCCGCCGATATCGAAGCGGTGCGGGCCCAGCCCGAAGCGCTGATCGCGTTCAGTGGCGATATGCGCGAGCAGAACCTGGAATTGAAGCGCTTTCTGCGCCAGCGCCTTTACCACCACTACCGGGTGCACCGCATGACGTCGAAGGCATCCCGGGTGATCCGCGCCTTGTTCGAGGCGTTCCTGGAAGACACCGGCCTGCTGCCCGACGACGCCCGCGACGACGTCCTGCGCCTGGAGGAAGACCACGGTGTGGCGGGACGGGCGCGAGCGGTGGCAGACTATGTAGCCGGCATGACCGATCGGTACGCCATCAGGGAATACGAGCGCATCTTCAATCCCAAGGAACTCACCTAGTGGTCCATGCGGCAAATACTGTGTCTCTCAGAGCCCCGCTCATGGGCCAAGGCAAGGCGCGCTGCGCAGGGAATGGCAGACCCTTTCCAAACAGCGCAATGCGGTATTGGCCCATGAGCGGGGCTCCCTTCGGGCCGGCCCACAAGCCTCCTCGGCGGCGTTGCACTCGCTTGAATGGGCAACGGCCAGTCCGGCGCTCGTGCGCCTTGCCGATGAGGGCTTGTGGACCGGCTGAGAGGCACAGTATTTGCCGCATGGACCACTAAGCTTCCTGCCTCGCCCGCCATGCGAATCTACATGCAGACACCGGTCATCGACGACCGTCCGCCCCGCTACTATCATCTGCATCTGCAGGAAGACCTGCTGGAGGGTTGGACCCTGGTGCGCGAGTGGGGCTTTCAAGGCGCGAGCGGGCGCATCAAGCGCGATCACTTTGCCGATCGCGAAAGCGCTGAGCAGGCGCTGCTGCAATCCCGCGACGAACAGCTCAAACGCGGCTACCGGGTGGTGTTTCTGCAGGGACAGGAGAACACCGGATGATCTATGCAGGCCGCGGCACTGCCGGCCGCACCGCGCGGGGCAGCTACCTGGACGTCCTGGACCTGCAACGCCCGCCCTTCGGCCTCGATCCCGATCCCGCCTTCTTTTACGCAGAACCGACGCTGATGCAGCGCCTGGATCTGCTCGTTCACCTGGCCCAGTTCAGCGATCGCATCCTGGTGATCACCGGTCCGGCCGGTGCCGGCAAGACCAGCGTGCTGCAACAGTTCATGAGCCGCGCCGGCGAGGGCTGGCGACCATGCGCCATGGACAGCACCGAAGTTCCCCACGGCAACGCCCTGCTGGCTCGACTGGCTTCGTGCTTCGGCGGTGCCGGCAAGGCTGACAGCACGGCGGTGGACGTGCCGGCGCTCATCGAGCGCTGGCGCGCATTGCAGTCAGCGGGCCGCCATCCGATGGTCATCATCGACGACGCCCATAAGCTCAACAGTGGCACCCTGGAGGCACTGCTCAATCTGGCCGGCGATCCTGCCCAGACGGCGGCCCGGGTGCGGCTGATCCTGCTGGGAGAAGAGTCTCTGCTGGCGCAACTGGCCCGCGCCGGCCTCGATCCGCAGCGGGACCATCTGGTCCACACCATGGCACTGCCGGCGCTGAACGCGGAGCAGACCGGCGCCTATCTGGCCTACCGGCTGGCGGTCGCCGGTTACTCGGGCGAGAGCCCGTTTGCGCCCACCGAGGCCCGCGCCATCCACAAGGCCTCGGGCGGGTTGCCCGGCCGCATCAATCAACTGGCCCACGAACACTTGGAGGAATACATGACGGGTGCCGACAATTCCACTAGCGCCGCCAGAGGCCGCCGCTTGCCCCGCTGGGCCATGATCGGCCTGGGAGTGATCGTGCTGGGCGCGGTGCTCTGGAAGCAGAACGCCATCAATCGGCTGTTCAACCCCGGCTCCGACAACGCCCAGAAGACGGTTCCCCTCACCCTGCCGTCCCAGCCAGCCCAGCCCCAGGAAGCCCGGCGCAACAGCCATTCGCCGCTGCTGGCCCCCATGCCGCCGGACGTCGGCCCCGGATCCGGCACACCGATCGACCGCAACGGGACGCCGGCGAGCGGCGCGAAGAGCAGCCCGCCCGCCGCCGAATCCCCCAAGACCAACGCAGAGTCGGCGGCGGCCGGCAACCACGTGAGTGCGGCAGCACCGGCGGCGCCGTCGCAACCGGCCCCCTCTACCACACCGAGCGAAGCCGGCGGGGCCGGCCCCTCGGGCCTCCCCTCCGTGGCACCGCCGACCGCGGCACCTTCCCCGTCCACGGCCTCACCTGCGGCGCCCCCGCCAGTGACGGCAACCGCCGGCAATACGCCCGCCGCCTCCACGGCCCAACCGACGCCGTCGGCACCATCCGCAAAGGCGGTGCCACCAAAGGCCGCACCGACGACGACACCGGCGCAAACGCAAACGCCGGAAACGACAGCAAAGCCGGAGCCGACACCGAAGTCGTCCCAGCCGGCGGCCGCCAAGCAGGCGCCACCGCAGACCGGCGGGCCGAGCCGGGCGGATTGGCTGCTGCGGCAGAATCCCAGGGCATATACCCTGCAGTTGCTCGGGGCCCGGGACGAGGCGTCAGTGCGCCGGTTCATCCGGGTCCACCATCTCGGCAAGCAGGCCATGTACTACGCCGGCGACTTCAAGGGCGCCCCCTGGTACGTGCTGCTGTACGGCGTCTATCCCGACATCGAGGCGGCCCACAAGGCCCTCGCCGGCCTGCCTCCGAAGGTACGCAAGGGCGGTCCCTGGGCTCGCCGCCTGTCGACGGTGCAAAAGGACATCAGGCAGCGGCGCCAAGCGGCCCGTTAGAACCGTCAATACGGAGCTGTTCGCCGCTGCCGGCACCCCCTCATTCGGCCCGCAAGCCGCGCAGACACGGCGCGTTCCGGTGTCGGGAACGCGCCACCACGACGGGGGCTGGAAGAGTGGGAAAATTCCCTGCGGATTGTGGCTGCTGAGCCGCTCCAAATCGGGGCGCGGCAACCTCCGCAACCCCTGGCACGCACCAGTTGAGTGCGTTTAGTTATCTGATAATAAACGAAAAATATCGCCACCCCCCATTGAACGCTCCGCCCTCGGGTCTATACTGATAACAATCGCCGCCCCACTCCATTGACCCTCGCGCGACCGGCGGGGCGGCAACGGTAGCGCGCGGAACTCGGCATGTTTATATCGGGGTCTGCCTGCGCACCCCGCGGCCTGTACCAGCCCGGTTTCGAGCGGGACGACTGTGGTTTCGGCCGCATCGCCCACGTGGACGGGCAGCCTGTCCGTGGGCTGGTGGAGACGGTCATTCGGACCCTGGGCCGACTGTCCCGCCGGCGCGCCATCGCCGCCTCCGCCGGCAAGATCGGCGATGGCCAAGGCCTGCTGACGTTTGGCATCTCCCGTTGCGAGCGGGAAACGAACGCGCCGCGCCGGTGCAGACATGGTGGGGCGCGCGGCCCTGCTCGTGACCGCCCTCCGGGACGGTCGTCAGACCGCCCGGGGCATCCTTGGCCGGTTGGAAATCCGGTGCCGCCAATACCCGTGGATAACCGCGCTTTTTCGCCAAACCACTGGCACAAAATTGCCATCTCCTTTATTCTGCATGGCCCAATTTTGAATAGCCGGGCCCCCAACCGGGCGCAGCTGGCCGCCTGAGGGGGCTGCCACCGACACCGCACGCCGTGTGCCGGCAGGCCGGTCACCCGCCCCCCCAGAGCACGATCCTTAGGTACTGAACAACGAGGTCGGACATGAGTCGCGGGACTTTGCCACCCAAACAGGGTCTGTACGACCCGAGCAACGAGCACGACGCCTGCGGCGTCGGTTTTGTGGCCCATATCAAGGGACACAAGAGCCATGCGATCGTCCGTCAGGGTCTCAATATCCTCGAAAATCTCGCCCACCGGGGCGCTGTGGGCGCCGACCCCCTGGCCGGTGACGGCGCAGGCCTGCTGCTGCAAATCCCCGACACCTTCCTGCGGGAGGAATGCGCCTCCCAGGGAATCGACCTGCCGGCGACCGGCGACTACGGGGTCGGCATGATGTTCCTGCCCCGCTCCGACGCCGGCCGGACCCGCTGCGAGCAGATCATCGAGAGCCTGGTTGCCGAAGAAGGCCAGACGCTGCTGGGCTGGCGGGATGTCCCGACGGACAACCAGGGCCTGGGCGAAAGCGTGAAGGCGGTCGAACCGGTGGTACGCCAGCTGCTGGTGGGCCGCGCCGCCGGGTGCCCCGACCAGGGCACCTTCGAGCGCAAGCTGTACGTGATTCGCCGGCGCATGGAAAACGCGGTGGCGGAGCTGGATGGGGCGGAAGCCTTCTACGTCAACTCCCTGTCCAGCCGCACGGTGGTCTACAAGGGCATGCTGCTGTCCAATCAGGTGGACAGCTACTACGCCGACCTGCGCGATCCACGCATGGTCAGCGCCCTGGCGCTGGTGCATCAGCGTTTTTCCACCAATACGTTTCCCTCCTGGGATCTGGCTCAGCCGTTCCGTTTCCTGGCCCACAACGGCGAGATCAACACCCTGCGGGGCAACATCAACTGGATGCGGGCCCGCCATCACTCCATGGCATCGGCCCTGCTGGGCGATGACCTGGACAAGCTCTGGCCGCTGATTGCCGAAGGCCAGTCGGATTCGGCCAGCTTCGACAACGCCCTGGAACTGCTGGTGGCCGGCGGCTATCCCATGGCTCACGCCATGATGATGCTGATTCCGGAGGCCTGGGCCGGCAATCCGCTGATGGACGACGAGCGGCGGGCGTTCTACGAGTACCACGCGGCCCTGATGGAGCCCTGGGACGGTCCGGCCGCCATGGCCTTCACCGATGGGCGCCAGATCGGCGCCACCCTGGACCGCAACGGTCTGCGCCCGGCCCGCTACCTGATCACCGACGACGATCTGGTGGTGATGGCCTCGGAAATGGGGGTGCTGGACATCCCCAACGAGAAGGTGGTGAAGAAGTGGCGCCTGCAACCGGGCCGCATGCTGCTCATCGACATGGAGCAGGGCCGCATCATCGACGATGCGGAGCTCAAGGCCGAGCTGGCCGCCGCCCGGCCCTATCAGCAGTGGCTGGACGAGACCCAGATCCGGCTGGCCGAGCTGCCCGCCGAGGTGGGTACCATGCCGCCGGACGCGGCCACGCTGCTGGATCGCCAGCAGGCCTTCGGCTACACCCAGGAAGACCTCAAGTTCCTGCTCACCCCCATGGCCCTGACCGGCCAGGAGGGTATCGGCTCCATGGGTGCGGACAACCCCCTGGCGGTGCTGTCCAACAAACCCAAGACCCTGTTCAACTACTTCAAGCAGAACTTCGCCCAGGTCACGAATCCGCCCATCGACCCCATCCGGGAGGAACTGGTGATGTCCCTGGTGTCGTTGATCGGCCCGCGGCCCAATCTGCTGGGTCTGGACGACGGCGGCAGCCACAAGCGCCTGGAGGTCAGCCAGCCCATCCTCACCAACATGGACCTGGAACGCGTACGGCGTATCGAGGACTACACGGCCGGTGCCTTCCGCACCCGCACCCTGGACATCTGCTACCCGGCCAGCGAAGGCGCCGCCGGCATGGCGCCAGCCCTGGATGCCCTGTGCGCCGCAGCCGAGGAAGCGGTGGAACACGGCTACAACATTCTCATTCTTTCCGACCGGGCCACCAATGCGGACCACATCGCCATCCCGGCGCTGCTCGCCACCGCCGCCGTGCACCAGCATCTGGTACGCGCCGGCCTGCGTACCGAGTCGGGGCTCGTGGTGGAAACCGGCGCGGCCCGGGAGGTCCATCACTTCGCCGCCCTGGCCGGCTACGGGGCCGAAGCGATCAACCCCTATCTGGCTTTCGAGACCCTGTCGGCGGCCGTGGACCGCTTCCCGGAAGAGATCAACGAGGCCGAAGCCCACAAGCGCTACATCAAGGCGGTGGACAAGGGCCTGCTGAAGGTGATGTCCAAGATGGGCATCTCCACCTACCAGTCCTACTGTGGCGCCCAGATCTTCGACGCCGTGGGCCTGGCCAGCGACTTCGTCGAGAAATACTTCACCGGCACTGCCACCACCATCGAAGGCGTGGGCCTGGCTGAGGTGGCCGAGGAAGCGGCGCGCTGGCACCGGGACGCCTATAGCGACGCGCCTATTTACCGCAACGCCCTGGACGTGGGCGGCGACTACGCCTACCGGCTGCGGGGCGAGGACCACATGTGGACGCCGGACAGCATCGCCAAGCTCCAGCACGCCACCCGCGCCAACGACGCCGCCACCTTCGCCGAGTTCGCCAGGCTGGTGAACGAACAGAACGAACGCCTGCTCACCCTGCGGGGGCTGTTCGAGTTCAAGTTCGCCGCCGAACCGGTCCCGCTGGACGAGGTGGAGCCGGCCAAGGAGATCGTCAAGCGCTTCGCCACCGGCGCCATGTCCTTCGGCTCGATTTCCTACGAGGCCCACAGCACGCTGGCTGTGGCCATGAACCGCATCGGCGGCAAGTCCAACACCGGCGAGGGCGGCGAGGAGCCCGAGCGCTTCAAGCCCCTGCCCAACGGCGACTCCAAGCGCTCGGCCATCAAGCAGGTGGCCTCCGGCCGCTTCGGCGTGACCACCGAATACCTGGTGAACGCCGACGACATCCAGATCAAGGTCGCCCAGGGCGCCAAGCCCGGCGAAGGCGGCCAGCTGCCCGGCCACAAGGTCAGCGCCACCATCGCCCGGGTGCGCCATTCCACCCCCGGGGTGGGCCTGATCTCGCCGCCGCCCCACCACGACATCTACTCCATCGAGGATCTGGCGCAGCTGATCCACGACCTGAAGAACGTCAATCCCAAGGCCCGCATCAGCGTCAAGCTGGTCTCGGAGGTGGGCGTGGGCACCGTCGCGGCCGGCGTCTCCAAGGCCCATGCGGACCACGTCACCATCGCCGGCTACGACGGGGGTACGGGCGCCAGCCCGCTGACCTCCATCAAGCATGCCGGCAGCCCGTGGGAGATCGGTCTGGCGGAAACCCATCAGACCCTGGTACTGAACCGCCTGCGCGGGCGCATCGCCGTGCAGGTGGACGGCGGGCTGCGCACCGGCCGGGATGTGGTGATCGGCGCCCTGCTGGGCGCGGACGAATTCGGTTTCGCCACCGCACCGTTGATCGTCGAAGGCTGCATCATGATGCGCAAGTGCCACCTCAACACCTGTCCGGTGGGCGTGGCCACCCAGGATCCGGAGTTGCGCAAGCGTTTCACGGGCAAGCCCGAGCATGTGGTCAATTATTTCTTCTTCGTGGCCGAGGAAGTACGCCAGTTGATGGCACGACTCGGGTTCCGGACCTTCAACGAGATGGTGGGCCACATGGACCGGTTGGACACCCGCCGGGCGGTGGACCACTGGAAAGCCCACGGATTGGATTTCTCCCGCATCCTGCAACAGCCCCAGGCGGCGCCCGAGGTGGCCCTGTTCAACTGCGAGCAGCAGGACCACGGACTGGAGCGCGCCCTGGACAACATGCTGATCGAGCGTGCCAAGCCGGCGCTGGAGAACGGCGAGCCGGTGCGCATCGAAACCGCCATCCGCAACACCAATCGCACGGTGGGCGCCATGCTCTCCGGCGAAGTGGCGCGCCGCTACGGTCACCAGGGGCTGCCGGACGACGCCATCTACATCAAGGCCGACGGCATCGCCGGCCAGAGCTTCGGCGCCTGGGTGGCCCACGGGGTGACCATCGAGCTGTCCGGCGAGGCCAACGACTACGTGGGCAAGGGCCTGTCGGGCGGACGCCTGGTGATCTATCCGCCCCGGGAATGCCCCATCGTGCCCGAGGAGAACATCATCGTCGGCAACACGGTGCTGTACGGCGCCATCAGCGGAGAGTGCTACTTCCGCGGGGTGGCGGGCGAGCGCTTCGCGGTGCGCAACTCCGGCGCCACGGCAGTGGTGGAAGGGGTCGGCGACCACGGCTGCGAGTACATGACCGGCGGCGTGGTGGTGGTGCTCGGCTCCACCGGGCGCAATTTCGCGGCCGGCATGTCCGGCGGCATCGCCTACGTGCTGGACGAGGCCGGCGACTTCGAACGGCGCTGCAACCTGGCCATGGTGGAGCTCGAGCCCATCAGCGACGAAGACGAAGCCCTGGAGCATATCGAACACCAGGGCGGCGATCTGGAAGGCCACGGCCGGGTGGACATCGACCATGACATGACCCGCTACGACGCCCGGCGTCTGCGGATCCTGATCGAGAAGCATATGCACTACACCGACAGCGCGCGGGCGCGCGCCATCCTCGATAACTGGAGCGAATATCTGCCCAAGTTCGTCAAAGTGATGCCCATGGACTACCGTCGAGCCCTCGAGGAGATGAAAGCCGCACAGCTCGCCGAACAGCCGCCGGTGGCCGCCCAGGGAGGCCGCAAGCATGGGTAAGCCGACCGGGTTCATGGAAATCGCGCGGGTTGACCGCAGCTATACCGCGCCCGCCGACCGCATCCGTCATTTCCAGGAGTTCGTCATCGCTCTGAGCGACCCGGAAGTCAGCGAGCAGGGCGCGCGCTGCATGGACTGCGGCATTCCGTACTGCCACACCGGATGTCCGGTGAACAACCTGATCCCGGACTGGAACGACCTGGTCTATCGCGGCGAATGGCGCGACGCGCTGGACGTCCTGCATTCGACCAACAACTTCCCGGAGTTCACCGGACGCATCTGCCCCGCTCCCTGCGAGGCCGCCTGCACCCTGAACATCGACGACAACCCGGTCACCATCAAGACCATCGAGTGCGCCATCGTCGACAAGGGCTGGGAACAGAACTGGATCACGCCGCAGATACCGGCCCATCGCACCGGCAAGCGCGTGGCGGTGGTGGGTTCCGGTCCTGCGGGACTGGCCTGCGCCCAGCAGCTGGCACGGGCCGGTCACGAGGTGGAGGTGTACGAGAAGAACGACCGCATCGGCGGCTTGATGCGCTATGGCATTCCGGACTTCAAGATGGAGAAGCACCTCATCGACCGGCGCATCGCCCAGATGCGTGCCGAAGGCGTGCAGTTTCATCCCAACAGCCACATCGGCGCGGACATTCCAGCCGCCAGGCTGCTGGACGAATTCGATGCCGTCGCGCTCACCGGCGGCTCGGAACACCCGCGCGACCTGCCGGTGCCCGGCCGGGAACTGGATGGCGTGTACTTCGCGATGCAGTTCCTCACCCAGCAGAACCGCCGGGTGGCCGGCGAAACCGTTCCCGAGGAACAGGCCATCTCCGCCAAGGACAAGCATGTGGTGGTCATCGGCGGCGGCGACACCGGCTCGGACTGCATCGGCACCTCCATCCGTCAGGGCGCCCTGTCGGTGACCCAGTTGGAGATCATGCCGCGCCCCCCCGAGAAGGAGAACAAGGGCATGACCTGGCCCTACTGGCCGCTGAAGCTGCGCACCTCCAGTTCCCAGGAGGAAGGTTGCGACCGGGACTGGGCGGTGGCCACCACCCGCCTGACCGGCGAGGACGGCCGGGTCACGACCCTGCACGGCGTGCGCCTGGAATGGGTGGACGACGGCAAAGGGGGCAAGAAGATGCAGGAGATGGCCGGCACCGAGTTCGAGCTCAAGGCCGACCTGGTGCTGCTGGCCATGGGCTTCGTGCATCCGGTGCGCGAGGGGATGATCGAAGAGCTGGGCGTGGATCTGGACCCGCGGGGCAACGTACTGGCCGACACGGACCGCTACCAGAGCTCGGTCGCCAAGGTGTTCTCCGCCGGCGATATGCGCCGGGGCCAGTCCCTGGTGGTATGGGCCATCCGGGAAGGGCGCCAGTGCGCCCGGGCGGTGGACGAGTTCCTGATGGGCCGCTCCGATCTGCCTCGTTGAGGTCACCTTTGCCACAGAGGACACAGAGGTCACCGAGGATGCTGCGCAAGATCATTGCCGACGTCCGCGGGGCTCTGTGTTCTCGGTGATCTCTGTGGCACCATCCCCCCATGACTGAACTGAAGAACGATCGCCTGCTGCGGGCGCTGCAGCGCGAGCCGGTGGATTGCACGCCGGTGTGGATGATGCGTCAGGCCGGCCGCTATCTGCCCGAATACCGCGCCACCCGCGCGCGCGCGGGCAGCTTCATGGACCTGTGCCGCAATCCGGAGCTGGCCTGCGAGGTCACCCTGCAGCCCATTGAGCGCTTCCCCCTGGACGCCGCCATCCTGTTTTCGGACATCCTGACCGTGCCCGATGCCATGGGGCTGGGGCTGTATTTCGAAGAGGGCGAAGGGCCGCGTTTCGAACGACCGGTGCGTACCGAAGCCGACGTGGCCGCCCTGGCGGTACCCGACCCGCAGCGGGAGCTGCGCTATGTGATGGACGCGGTGAGCCTGATCCGGCGGGAACTGGCCGGCAAGGTGCCCTTGATCGGCTTTGCGGGCAGTCCATGGACCCTGGCGACCTACATGATCGAAGGCGGGACCACCAAGACCTTCGCGCTGGCCAAGGCCATGCTGTACGACCGTCCGGAGCTCATGCATCGGTTGCTGTCGACGGTGACCGATGCGGTGGTGGCCTACGTCAACGCCCAGATAGAAGCCGGCGCCCAGGCGGTCATGATCTTCGACACCTGGGGCGGCGTGCTCACACCCGGCGACTATCGCAGCTTCTCCCTCGCGTACATGAAGCGGATCGTGCAGCACCTCACCCGCGAGCACGAAGGCCGGCGCGTGCCGCTGGTCCTGTTCACCAAGGGCGGCGGCCAATGGCTGGAAGCCATGGCCGACGCCGGCGCCGACGCCCTGGGCCTGGATTGGACCACGGACATCGGCCAGGCCCGCCGGCGGGTGGGCGACCGGGTGGCGCTGCAGGGCAACCTGGACCCGGCCGCGCTGTATGCGTCGCCCGACCGCATCCGCGACGCCACCGGCAGAATCCTGGCCGCCTACGGTCCGGGCAGCGGCCATGTATTCAACCTGGGCCATGGCATCCATCCGGACGTGGACCCGGAACACGCGGCCGCCCTGGTCAGCGCGGTCCACGAACTGAGCGCTCCCTACCATCAGTGACCGGCGGGTGCCGCGTCCGCCGTCGGCCCGACCGACTGGAAACGCCGTCATGAGCCAGTCAGCCAGCACCCTGTCCGCCGGCGTAGTACCGGTACGCTGCCGGCATGACCAATGGTGTTTTCTGCTACTGAGGGTCTATCGGTACTGGGACTTCCCCAAAGGACAGGTGGAAGCAGGCGAACTGCCCTTGGAGGCGGCCTGGAGGGAAGTGATGGAAGAGACCGGCTTGCAGCGGCTGGTGCTGCGCTGGGGCGAGTCCTATTGCGAAACTCCTCCCTATGGCCATGGCAAGGTCGCCCGCTATTACCTGGCCGAGAGCGACGCCGGCAAGGTGACCCTGGGCATCAACCCCGAGCTCGGCAGACCCGAGCATCACGAATACCGGTGGCTGAGCTACGAGGAGGCCCGCGCCCTGCTGGTCCCCAGGGTGCAAGTCGTCCTCGATTGGGCCCACGACATCGTCGGCGAACGCTGCGACCAGTGGACCGGCTGAGAGGTACGCTCCCGCTTGGACCACCGGGAAGCTGGCCCGGTCATCAGGTCGCCGTTGCGCGGCCGCCGCCCTTCAGCTCAGCTCGCTGAGCAGACCGTCGATCAGGTGCTGGGCCTGGGCGGCGTAACCGCCGCCGAACAGGTTGGCATGATTGAGAACGTGATACAGGTTATAGAGACGCTTGCGCGCATCGTAGCCCGGCTCCAGGGGCCAGGCCTCGCGGTAGGCGGCATAGAACCGGCCGCCGAAACCACCGAACAGCTCGGTCATGGCCAGATCGGCCTCCCGATCGCCGTAGTACACCGCCGGATCGAAGATCACCGGTTCGCCGGTGCCGTCCATCGCATAGTTGCCGGACCACAGGTCCCCGTGCAGCAGTGAGGGCGGGGGACGGTAACCTTCGAACAGAGCCGGCAGGGCATCCATCAACCGTTCGCCGTCACGCTGCAGGCGCCCGCCATAACCGTTGCGGGCCGCCAGTTGCAGCTGATACCCGAGACGGTGGTCGCGCCAGAAGGCCATCCAGTCCCGGTCGGGCGTGTTGATCTGGGGCGTGGAACCGATGGTGTTGTTCCGGTCCCACCCGAAGCTGTCGCGGCCCACGCGGTGCATGGCGGCCAAGCCCCGCCCCAAGGCCTCCAGACTCGACGTTCCGCCGCGCCCGAACGCCACATGCTCGAGCACCAGATAGGCACTGTCGCCGTCCACCCCCCAGCACAGCGGCTGCGGCACGCGCAGCGTCTTGCTGCGGGCAATCTCCTTGAGGCCGGCGGCCTCCGCTTCGAACATGTCCAGGCGACCGGCGTCGTTGAGCTTGACGAAGTAGTCCCGTTCGGTGCCGGCTACGCGCACCGCCCGATTGATGCAGCCGCCGCCCACGCCGTCAGGGGCGCCGGGGTCGATGGTATCGCCGGTCACCTGTTCAATGCGGTCCGCGATGACCCGCCACAATGTCATGAAATGCCCTCCTGATTTGTCAGTTTGAACCGGACGCACCATCTGGCATAGTCTAGCCTATGAAAAAATCATAAAATCGATCCGGCCTTATGCAGGCTTCATGGACTCCGGAGAAAAGCTTGTCATGAGCGAACGTCGCCCCGAGCTGCGCCTTATCAATGTCAAACCGGCCTGCGAAAACTGCCATGTACGGCGGCTGTGCCTACCCGTTTCCCTGGACCAGACGGACCTGGCGGAACTCAATCAACTGGTGGAACGGCACGGCCCCATCAAACGGGGCGAGTCCTTGTATCAGTCGGGGGACACATTCACCAGCGTTTATGCCATTCAGGGCGGAGCCGTGAAGACCTACGGTCTGACCAGCGATGGCCAGGAACAGATCACCGGCTTTCACCTGTCCGGCGAGCTGGTGGGCCTGGACGCCATCAACACGGGTGTCCACCCCTGCCATGCGGTCGCGCTGGAAAATACCTGGGTGTGCGAGATTCCCTATGACCGCCTGCAACAGCTCAACGAGCAGATCCCGAGCCTGCAGCGCGAATTCGTGCGCATCATGAGCCGGGAACTGGTGGCCGACCAGGCTTCGCTGATGATGGTGGGCAAGCTCAGCGCCGAACAACGTGTGATGCGACTGCTCAACAACGTGTTTCAGCGCATGCGTCAACGCATGGGCAACGTGGATGAGATCCGACTGCCCATGACCCGGGAGGACATCGCCAACTACGTGGGCCTGACCACCGAAACCGTCAGCCGCGTACTGGCCCATCTGCGCGAGCAGGGCATCATCGAGCTGAACAACCGGCAGGTCCGCTTTCTGGATATGCAGGCCGTGTGCAGGCTGGCCTGCTAGGGAGCCTGCCGCGCGCACCCTGGGCCGAGCCGGCCCGGCGGGCGAGCGGTAAACCTGCCGCACCGCGAAGCCACACACCGGCCTGGGATCATTACCCGAACTCTCCGCGACAGCACCGCACGTCAAGGCGACGCCAGACGGCGGCTTCTGTCGCCTGAAATGCCGCTGCGGATCTGTCAGGCGCGCCGGGACAGACGCTGGTGCAAAGGACTGCTGCGGGGAAAGTGCGCCAACAGAAAACGCATCTGATCGGCCAGCACGCGCCGGCCCTGCAGATAGATGTATTCGGCGTGGGTCGGGGTGAAGGGCACCGCCAGCAATTCCATACCCGCCTGCTCGGGACTGCGCCCGGCCTTGTGGTTGTTGCAGCGCTTGCAGGCGGTGACCACGTTGTTCCAGACGTCCGCGCCGCCCTGGCTGAGTGGCGTCACATGATCCCGGGACAGATCGCTGTCCGAAAAGCGCGTGCCGCAGTACATGCACAGGGATGCGTCGCGGCGGAACAGGGTCTGGTTGTTCAGGGGCGGGACGTAGCCGCGGCGCGCCTTGGCCAGCGCGTGGTTGTCGCCGTATGTGGCGATGATGGAGTTCACTTCGATGACACTGCGCAGGCCCGTGAGCGCATTGATGCCGCCGCGAACCCGATACAGCAGCGTTCCGCAGGTGTAAGCTACCTGCTCCAGGTAGTACAGGCGCACCGCGTCGCGGTAGGTCACCCACTCCAGGGGCATGCCAGCCATGTCGGTGCGCAGGACCTGATGTGTCAACTCGTACACAATCCCGCCCTCCAGTCCGGACCCACGCATTTATGTCAGAAATGCCCGCAAAAGTAAACGCGCCGGGCAAACGACAACGCGCGGTTTCAAAGACTTGTATGAATCCGGTATGATAATCGTCTTTTTCGAGACGTTGCGCCTTATTCCCCGCTTTCCGGGTATGCACTGCCGGTCTTGCCCCGGCTCGGCATGTCGGCGCCGTTGAACTGGACTATCGGTCATCGCCGTCCCTGGCGGTTCGCTCCGCCAGGGCATGGGGTGCCTGCATCCGAAGAGAGAGCCAACCATGGCGATACGTATCGCTGTACCGCAGGAAATCGCGCCGGGTGAACGGCGTGTCGCCCTCATCCCCGGCGTCGTAGAACGCTTTGTTCAACTCGGCGCCGAGGTGATGGTGCAAAGCAACGCGGGCGCCGGTGCTTACTTCCCGGACTCGGCCTACGACAATGCCCGCCTGGTGGCGGACGCACCCGCCCTGTACGGCGAGGCGGACCTGGTGCTCAAAGTGCAGCCGCCCACCGAAGAGGAAATCGCCTGGATGAAGGAGGGTGCGGTGGTCGCCGGCATACTTCTTCCCCACCGTTATCCCGAACGGGTGACGGCCCTGCGGGACCGGCGCATCACCAGCTTCGCCATGGAGCTCATCCCGCGGATTTCCCGTGCCCAGAGCATGGACGTGCTTTCCTCCCAGGCGGCGGCGGCCGGCTACAAGGCCGCTCTGATGGCCGCCGACCGGACCGGCCATTTCTTCCCGATGCTGACCACGGCGGCCGGCACCATCCGCCCGGCCAAGGTGCTGGTGATCGGCGTCGGCGTGGCGGGGCTGCAGGCCATCGCCACCGCCAAGCGCCTGGGTGCGATGGTGGAAGCGTACGATGTGCGCTCGGCCACCCGCGAACAGGTGCTGTCGCTGGGCGCGAAGTTCGTGGACACGGGCGTGCACGCCGAAGGTGAAGGCGGCTATGCCCGGGAGTTGACCGCCGAGGAGAAACAGAAGCAACAGGACGTGCTGGCCCGGCACATCGCCCAGGCGGATGCGGTGATCACCACGGCGGCCATACCCGGGCGCCCATCGCCGCGCATCATTCCCGCGGCGATGGTGGAAGGCATGAAGAGCGGCGCGGTGATCATCGACCTGGCCGCCGAAGGCGGCGGCAATTGCGAACTGACTCAGCCGGGCGAGCAGATCGAGCATGGCGGCGTGATCATCTACGGACCGCTCAACGTGCCCAGTCAGCTGGCGGTCCACGCCAGCGAGATGTACGCCAAGAATCTGCTCAACTTCCTCACGCCCATGATCAAGGAGGGTGATTTCGTTCCGGACTGGGAGGATCAGGTCATCGCCGAAAGTGTGTTGACCCGTGACGGCGAAATCAGGCACGAGCCCACCCGCCAGCTGGTGGAAGGAGACAAACAATGATCGAAGGCTTCACGGCACTGTATATCTTCATGTTGGCCGCCTTCACCGGTTACGAGGTGATTTCCCGGGTACCTGTCATTCTGCACACGCCTTTGATGTCCGGTTCCAACTTCGTCCACGGCATCGTGCTGGTAGGCGCCATGGTCGCCCTGGGCCACGCCAATACGGGTCTGGAACAGGCCATCGGCTTCGTGGGTGTTGTGCTGGCCGCCGGCAACGCAGTGGGCGGCTACGTGGTCACCGAACGCATGCTCGAGATGTTCAAGAGCAGCAAGGAGGACCGCGGATGAACACGGTGATCCAGCTCAGCTACTTCGCGGCCGCGGCGCTGTTCATCCTCGGCCTGAAGCGCATGAGCTCGCCGCGCACCGCGCGGGGCGGCATCCTGTGGGCCGGCGCCGGCATGCTGGTGGCCACCATCGTCACCTTCTTCTGGCCGGGACTGGAGAACTACCTGCTGATGATCGTCGCCATCGCCATCGGCGGCGGCCTGGCGTGGTGGTCGGGAAAACGGGTCGCCATGACCGACATGCCCCAGATGATCGCCATCTACAACGGCATGGGCGGCGGGGCGGCGGCGGCCATCGCGGCCGTGGAACTGGCCAAGGGCGAGTTCGGCTCGGCCTCCTTCCAGGGTCTGGCGGTGCTGGGCGCACTGATCGGCGCGGTATCGTTCTCGGGCTCGCTGATCGCCTTCGCCAAGCTGCAGGGCCTGATGAAGCGCGCCGTGCGTTTCCCCAGCCAGCAATTCATCAATCTGGGCGTCTTCGGCGCTGCGGTGATCTTCGGGCTCATCGTGTTCGCCATGCAGGCTCCCGCCGGCGCGCTGGTATTCGTGTTCTTTGTACTGGCATTGACCTTCGGCGTGCTGATGACCCTGCCCATCGGCGGCGCCGACATGCCGGTGGTGATCTCCCTGTACAACGCCCTCACCGGCCTGGCGGTGGCCTTCGAAGGGTTCGTGCTGGGCAACGCCGCCATGATCATCGCCGGCACCGTGGTGGGCTCGGCGGGCACCCTGCTCACCCAGCTGATGGCCAAGGCCATGAACCGGCCCATCAGCAACGTGCTGTTCAGCAGCTTCGGCCAGAGCGGCGCCGGCGAGGAGACCGCAGTGGAAGGCTCCATGAAGGCCATCGACGCCACCGACGTGGCGGTCATGATGGCCTACGCCGACAACGTCATCATCGTGCCCGGTTACGGCATGGCAGTGGCGCAGGCCCAGCACAAGATCTGGGAGCTGACCGAGCTGCTCGAAGAGCGCGGCGTGAAGGTGAAGTTCGCCATCCACCCGGTGGCGGGGCGCATGCCCGGCCACATGAACGTGCTGCTGGCCGAGGCGGGAGTGCCCTACGACAAGATCTTCGACCTCGATGAGATCAACGCCGAATTCCCGCGCGCCGACGTGGCCCTGGTGATCGGCGCCAACGACGTGGTGAACCCGGTGGCCCGCACCAACCCCGACAGCCCCATCTACGGCATGCCCATCCTGAATGCCGATCAGGCCAAGAACGTCATCGTCATCAAGCGCGGCAAGGGCGCCGGCTTCTCGGGCATCGAGAATGCGCTGTTCTTCCAGGACAACACCCACATGCTGTACGGCGACGGTCAGGAAGCGGTGGGCAAGCTCATCCAGCAGGTGAAGCAGCTCTGAGGGGGCATCCCCGCCCCGTGTCGGCACACGCAGGGCACGGTCGCGCCGCCACAGAGTTCACAGCGAGCACCGAGAGTCGCGCCCGGCACCGGTCGGGCGGCGCGGCGGTTCACGCTTCCTAGCGGAGTCTTGGGGGCTCGCCCACGGGTGGCGGGGAAGGCCTTCTCTGTGACCTCGGTGACGGGGGGGGGGGGGGGAGTTGCCCATACCCAGGGCGGCACCCAGCCGCGAACCCTCCCCAGTG
>CAZNBB010000004.1:46051-65004 GCA_964571225.1 uncultured Gammaproteobacteria bacterium | reverse complement strand
GAATGAGACTCCGGCTGTCCACACGTCAGCGCTATGGCTCTATCTCGGCGCGCAGCCGCTATCGGGATGCGTAGCGCCACGACCAGAAGAGATGCCAATGGCCGGAAGAGGTTACTTACCTTCCCCTGCCGCTGGCGGTGCAAACCGCAGCCGACGTGTCTGTGGATCTCAGGGTGGAGGGACCCCGTCCCTTTACAGGGACGGGGCTCTTTCAGTGAGAGGTGGGAGACTTACGGCTGATCATAACTCCAGCCGAGAGCCTGGAAATCGCTGATGGCTGAAAGACCCGCGGTCACGAACTTCACGCCCGGAATGAGCCCGGCTGCGACATTGCCCTGCTGAAGCAGACCTGCGTGGATGAACCCGCGCACGGTGTTCTCGCACATGTAGAAAGTAACCCCCTCTGACATCAGATGTTCCACCTGTGCCTTGAACGGGTTGATGGTGCCGTCATTGAGCAGCAGCATTCCGCCCATGCTGTGCACGACTGCGATCATCTTGAAGTCCCGGCCTTCCGTCATGCCGTCGGTGATCGTGTAGTCGTTGTACACGTTCTGCATCTGGTGGAGCGCGTAGGGCTGCGTGGTGCTGCCGGTCGCGTAGAACTGGTCGATGGCGAACATCGTCCTGACATGATGGCGCTTCTTGATGCAGCGGGTATTCGCTGCAGCTACGGCGCCGAACTCGTCGGTCAGCGTCAACCCGCTCACCAGACCGACCGGGCATGCGACGTTGGAGTGCTCGTCTGCGGCTTGCGAGTTCGAGGACAGACTGAAAAGAAGGATTGCCAGTGCACTGCCGAACAACTTATTCGTTGTCATTATGTTGCTCCTTCGTGTGGTCAGCGTGACACTTCTTTAGTTGTCTGGGCGATCACGGTTCACGTGGTCCTCCCGAGCCCCTTTCAGGGCTCAATTAGCGTATCCCAAAACCATCGAAGTTCTGTGACTTTTGATACGTGACGTGATGATTTTCCGGTGACCGCCGTTCGTTCGGGCAGCGCCGATTTGTTGGCGCGGTGGCGGCAGACTCCCAGTGGTCCGGAAGGGTCTGACGGCGCGAGACCCGGCCGACTCTGCGGCCTTGTCCCGGCGCACTGCTGGCAAGGGTTGAGCAAGGCGAAGTCCGTGAGCACCGGCCGGAACGCCCCGCTCGATTCCCGAACGCTGGCCACCGTCGGTTCACCTGCGGTGACGGATGACGTCCAGCAGGGGCGGAGAGTGAATGGCAGTGCGGTCACGCTTCACCCACGCCACCAGGTCCGGCCGCGGCAGACCGGCTCCGCCAAGCAGATACAGTGCAGCAATGAATACCGTACCGCTGAGCGTGATCAGCCACGTGATCCGCATGGCGTGGTGGATACCCGCGGCCGCGAGCCCCGAGGCCTTGGAGGACTCGACCGCCACCTTCAGCATGACCGGGGCCAGAATGAAGTCGGCGGTGGAACGCACCAGTTCGATGAGCGCGAGGATACGCCCGAGAATACGGGTTCGCAGTGCCATACCGGCAAGAAACAGGCCGGGGCTGACGGTCGCGCCTGCCCCGAGCCCCAGCAGGCCCACTGCCGCCAACAGATGGGTGTGTCCGTCGTGGGGATGGTAGGACAACAGCAGCGCACCGCCGCCCAGCAGCAACAGCATCCCGGCGAAGGCCAGCAGCGGCAGAAAGCGGGTGCGAAACAGCATTCCGAGCAGCGCGGCCGTCAACAGGGCGCCGACGACCTGGGGCCAGAACAACAGGCCGGCGGCGAGGGGCGACCAGTGTTCGACCCGGACGAGCAATTCGATGGTGAGCAATACGAAGGTCACGAATGCACCGCCGCCGATCATAGCTATGAGCGTGCCGGCGACCGGAAAAGTGGTCCACATCTTATGCACGGGCGACAGAGCTTCGGGTTTTCGGTATTCCACCAGCATCAAGGCGACAAAGCAGGCCACTCCGATGCCATGGGGCACTGCCACAATGGGGGTGGCGACACCATGGGCGCGCAGTTCCCCGCTCGCCCAGAACGGCAGCACGGTGGCGGCAAAACCCAGCGCCAGCCCGTGAGGATCGAATGGCAGGTCCGGGTTGAAGGGCTCGGCGTTGGGCAGGGTCAACATGGCAACGACGGCGGTGAGTGTGCCCAGTCCGGCGAAGGCCCCGTAGAAGATACGCCAGATATGACCCGCCGCCACAGCGCCGCCCAGCAGCGGGCCCGCCGCAACGGCCCCGAACAGTCCGATGTTTATGAAGGCCGCCGTGAACGGCACCCTCTCGGCCGGAAAGCGGCGCACCACAGGCGGCAGCGCCGTCACCAACAACGTGCCGGTGGAGAACCCCGCCAACACGCGCCCCGCGCCGTAGGTGGCGATGCCGCCGGACACCGCCACCAGCAGCCATCCGAGTACGAACAGGGCTTCGGCAAACAGAAACAAATGCCGCTGCCGGAAACGGTTGACCAGATCGCCGGCCAACAGTGCACCGAAAGCGTAGCCGGCAATGGACAGACCCTGCACGATGGCCACAGCACCGCCGGTCGCCCCCAGGTCACTCACCACCTGTCCCCGATAAAGCGCCGCCCCGCTGACCACCAGGATATAGGGCACCAGCGCGAACAGCGCGACAATCAGCATGGGCCCGTATCGTCCTTGAAGTGACGGCGAAGCCATCATCCGTGTTTGCCTCAGTCGTATGGGAAGGGAGCCGGGCGGTCGCCGGCAACCGGGGGACTAGCCGCTAGTTGCGGGACACTGCGCACCGACCCACGGAACCATCGGCGCGACGACGATCCGTACAGCAGTCAAGCGGCCCGTCCGGGTCGGCACGTTGTATCCCACGGCTCACGAAGGGAAACGGCGCCCGCGGCGGTCGTCCACGCAACCGGCGGACAACGGCAAGTGTAGACAGCGGGGACGCCCGCGGAAGAAAACCATGTAATCGGAACGAGAGAAAGGACGCCGTCGCGTCCTCCCGATGCCATCGTGGCGAGTCAGGCGCCTGACTGCGACAGCAAGCACTCTCTGCCCACCGGCAAACCTGCCACCCAGGTGCCCAGCGGCCGGCTCTCCAAGGCCGTCATCGACCCCTGGACCCATTCCTCGATCCAACCGGCGGGCTCCACCGCCCCCGATGGCCGGGGCAGCAACACGAAGTCGGCCCGCTTGCCGGGCGCAAGATTCCCGGCTATCGCGCCACGGCCCATACACTGTGCTCCCGCCAGGGTGGCGCGATACAGCGCCTCGGTCGCGCTGACCGGCACGCCGGCGGCCCGGTGCAGCTGCAGGTAGCGCTGCATGACATGCAGCATGCTGTGACTGGGCCCTGCGCCCACGTCGCTGGCCAGGGCGTAGGCGATGTCGTGGCGCCGTACCGCTTCCAGGTCCATACGCCCCGAGTCCAACGCTTCGTTGCTGGAGGGGCAATGGGCCACCCAGCACCGGCGCGCGGCCAGCACGGCCCATTCCCGTTCGCTCAGATGCACGCAGTGGCCCAGCACGGTGCGCTGTCCCAATAGTCCGGCCCGATCGTAGACGTCGGTGTAATCCTCGGCCTCCGGAAACGCTTCCAGCACTTCGCGGACCTCGGCCGGCGATTCGGAAAGATGGGTCTGCACATGATAGCCGCCCGCCCGTGCGTAGGCCCCCATGGCCGCCATCAGCTCCCGGGAACAGTTCAGGGCAAAGCGCGGTGTCAGTGCGTAGCGTCGCGGACCCAGCTCCCGGGCCAATGCATCCAGGGTATCGATGGAATCCACGCCGGCGCCGGTGAGAACGGCGGGTGCCCCCTGTACCATGACCGAATCGCCGATCAGCCAGTCGCCGATGCTGCAGGCCGCAGCGGTCCGCGCAGCATGGGGGTGGCTGCTGGAATAGGCCATGCCCATGACCGTGCCGGCGCGGACCACATCGTCGAAGAATGCCGGTGCCGCCGCGGCGCAGAACGCAGGGTCGGCATAGCGCGCCTCTTCCGGCCAGATATGCTCGCGCAGCCAGGGCATCAGCTCCAGGCCCAGGCGTCCGCGCACCCGATGCTGAACCCAGTGGATGTGCACATCGGCGAAACCGGGAACGATAACCCCATCCAGTTCCACAACGCGCTGCTCGCCATGCCCCGCCACGGCATCGAACGGGCCGCTGGCCGCGATGTGGCCATCCTGCACCAGCAGTGCGCCGTCGGACCACCACTGCAGGTCATCGGGGCCGGTGGGATTGAACAGCGGCGCGCGAAACAGCACGGCGCTCATGGAGAGCTTGCCGGGTAGCCGGTGAGTGTGCGCGCAGCCGCTCCGTGCTCCGTCATCAGTGCCGCCAGATCCAGCCCCGGTACTTCGCCGTCCACCAGCCGCCATTGACCGGCAACCATCACCCGATCGGCGTGGCTGGCGCCGCACAGCAGCAGCGCCGCCAGGGGGTCACCCGCCCCGGAAAAGCGCGGCTCGTCCAGTTTGAACAGCGCGAGATCGGCCTGCCGGCCCACTGCCAGCTTACCGATGTCCGCCCGTCCCAGGCAGCGCGCACCCCCTTCGGTAGCCCAGCGCAGGGCGTCAAAGTGGCTGACCGCGTCGGCGCCGTAGTGCAGGCGCTGCAACAGGTAAGCATGGCGCAACTCTTCGATCAGGTTGGAGGCGTCGTTGGAGGCCGAACCGTCCACCCCCAGCGCCACCGGCGCGCCGGCCGCTTCCAGCTCGTTGACCCGGCACTGGCCGGAGGACAGCAACATATTGGATGACGGACAGTGGCAGATACCCACACGGGCCTGTCCCAGTCGCAGCACTTCGTCGTCGTTGAAATGGATGCCATGGGCCACCCACACATCGTCCCGCAGCCAGTCCAGGGACGCCAGATAGTCCACCGGCCGCTGACCGAAGTGCTCCAGGCAGTAGGCGGTTTCGTCAGCGGTTTCCGCCAGGTGGGTGTGCAGCCTGGCACCGTACCGGCGGGCCAGAGCGGCGGTATCGCGCATCAGTTCCCCGGTAACCGAGAACGGCGAGCAGGGTGCCAGAGCAAGCTGCACCATGGCGCCGTCGCCCGCCTCGTGGTAGCCGTCCAGCAACCGTTCGCTGTCGCGCAGAATGCGCTCCTCGTCCTGCACCACCGAGCGCGGCGGCAGCCCGCCCTCCTCCACTGACAGGCTCATGGAACCGCGGGTCAACACCGCGCGCATCCCCAGAGCCCGCACTTCCTCGATCTCGATGTCGATGGCTTCCTCCAGGCCGGCCGGAAATAAGTAATGGTGGTCCACCACCGTGGTGCAGCCCGAACGCAACAGTTCCACCAGCGCCAGCTTTGCGGCCACCCGCAGCTGTGCCGCGCTCAACCCCGCCCAGATCGGGTACAGGGTCTGAAGCCAGGGAAACAGGCGCTTGTCCAGGGCGGGAGGACAGGCTCGCGTCAGGGTCTGGTAGAAATGGTGATGGGTATTGATCAACCCCGGCAGCACCACATTGGCGCCGGCATCGAACTGGCGGTCCACCGGTGTGGTCGGCCGGCCGCCGCCCGGAACCAGCTCCACGATGCGCCCACCGTCCACCACCAGCCCGCCCCGGGCGTCATCGGCCAGGATGGCCAGGGGATTGCGAATCCACAGTGTCATCTACGTCTCGACTCCCGCTTCCGGCCGGCCGCGAACCTTGTACCGGAGCCGCCGGCCAGCATCGCTCCGTTTGAAGCCAGGGGGAGGAAGACCCTGCCTCGGTTACCGCAGCGTCCGAAACCGCTACGCACGTACCGGACCGTAGCTGTCATTGTCGCAGGAATTCAACATTATCCGGCTTCGTCGCACAACCGCGCCATGGCATGCCCCGGTTACCGGGGAAGCGGCTCGGCTGGCGGTTCCGTTTTGCCACGCCTGCATGCGCCTGCGGCCAGGACAGGTAACCACAGCCGTGGCGGCAGTGAAACCCCATTGGAGCGGAACCCTGGAGACGGCATGGAAGACGGGTACGGCCGGCGCACCCGGAACGACCGGCCCGTCATCGCCGCCTTCAGGGGCGAACCAACCGTTCCCTGGCAGGGAAGTCTCACTTCCCATAGCAGCAGGCTGTTTCGATACCGTTTTCCCGGCAAGCGGGGCCCGAAGACCGAAGGTGAGCTTCCACTCCCATGTTCCGGTGCCGGCTAAGTCATTGCTTTTGCTGACCCAGCCCGTGGCATGGCTCTTGCCCTTCCATCCCTGCTACCTGCGGCCCCCCTTTCCTGCCATCCGCGAGAGGAGAAACGACATGTCACTTAAGCAGCAACTGGAAAGCGACTTCGAGAGTCGCAAACAATGGGCTCTGCGCCGACAGATGGGCATTCCCAACAACCGCCGACTGTGGGTCTGCGCCTGCATGGACGAACGCCTGCCGGTGGACGAGGCCCTCGGTATCCGCGGCGACCGGGGCGACGCCCATGTGTTCCGCAACGCCGGTGGGCTGATTACCGACGATGCCGTCCGTTCGGCCATGCTCACCTGCAATTTCTTCGGCACCCAGGAGATCGTCATCATCAACCATACCGAGTGCGGCATGATGTCCGCCCACACCGAAACCCTCGTCAACGCCCTCAAGGAAAAGGGCATCGATGTGGACAAGGTTCAGCTGGATCCGGACCTGCCTGAACTGACGCTAAAGGCCGGTGCGTTCGGCAAATGGATCAAGATGTACAACGACGTGGATGAAGTCTGCGCCCGCCAGGTGGAATACATGCGCAACCACCCCTTGATACCCGACCATGTCACCATCAGCGGCTGGATCTGGGAGGTGGAAACCGGCCACCTGCGGCCGCCCCATGTGCGGGTGGGCGAGAAGGTCAACACCAACAAGGCGATGGGGGCGAAATAAGGGGCTTGGCCGCAGGTAGCGTTTCATTGCGTGCCCACCGGGAGATCACGTCATGCCCATGTACGACTTCCACTGCCCATCGTGCGGCCACCGTTTCGAGGCCATCCAGCCGTCGGGCAATCCCAATCCCCCCTGCCCGACCTGCAGCCGGCCAACCCAGCGTCAGCTGGGCGCCCCGGCGGTCCATGGCACCATGAGCCGCGGCCGGGAGCTGGCCATGGCCTCCCTGCAGACCGCCACCGGACCCTGCCCCGCCTGCGCGGCAGGACGACCCCACCGCCATGACCACTGACGCCGCCGGCGCAGTAGACGGCGCCGGCGGCTACACTCAATCACATTATCACCCCGTCACCGCCGGCCCCGGAGGTCTGCCATGCCCGACGTACCGCACGCCCCGCCCTCCCTGAGCCCCACCGGCTTCCTGCAGACCGTCATCGTGCAGAGCATCCAGGCCGCCAGTCAGGTGGGACGGCTGGGCACGGACGAACGCATGCGGTACATCGAGCACCTGGGCCTGGCCGCAGCCAGCTGCCTGGAGTCCGCGTGCCGGACCCGCTACGCCCTGTCCCCCGACGCGCCCCTGGACCGGGACCAGTACGCCGATCTGATCGTCGGCATCAAGAACCAGATCGGGGGCGACTTCGCACGTGCTGCCAGCGGCCCCGGGACGATACGCGTAACGAGCCGGCGCTGTCCCTTCGGTGACGCCGTGCGCGAGGCCCCCGAGCTCTGTCGCATGACCTCCAGCGTGTTCGGCGCCATCGCCGCGCGCAATTTCGGCTACGCGAAGGTGGAGCTGCGCAAGCGCATCGCGACCAATGACGGCATGTGCGAGGTGTGCGTGCACACCGATCGGGGGCAGGCCCAACACCAGTCCGGCGACGAATACCGCTTCGATAACGGCCAGGTCAGCTCCCGGCTGGCCGGCTCCGACACCGCACAGCTGCGGCGCCGACTGCGCCGTGCCTGGTGTGCGGATCAGAACGAAGCTTCCGATGATGCCGGCTCCGCCACCGACATCGTCGCCGAATCTCCCGCGATGCGGGACGCCCTGGATGCGGTGGCGATCGTTGCACCCACTACCGCCAGTGTTCTCATTTCAGGCGAAACGGGAGTGGGGAAGGAAATCATCGCCCGTACGGTGCACGCCCTCAGCGAACGCAGCTCCCAGCCGTTCGTCACCATCAACTGTGGCGCCATTCCCGACGGCCTGGTGGAAAGCGAGTTGTTCGGCCACGAACGCGGGGCGTTTACCGGCGCCTATCACGTGCATCACGGCTATTTCGAGCGAGCCGATCGCGGCACGCTGTTCCTGGACGAGGTCAACTCCCTGCCGCCCGCAGCCCAGGTACGGCTGTTGCGTGTGCTCCAGGAGGGCGAATTCGAACGGGTGGGCGGCTCCCGTCCGCTGCGGGTGGACGTGCGCGTGTTGGCCGCCTCCAATCAGGACATGGATGCGCTCATCCAGGATGGCGGCTTCCGCCAGGACCTCTACTACCGGCTTAATGTGGTACCCATTCACCTGCCTCCCCTGCGCGAACGTCCCGACGACCTGTCCGCCCTGGTCAGTCATCTGCTGACCCGACTGGCCGCCAAGTATCAATGCCCCGACAAGGTGCTCAGCCCGAAGGCATGGCGGGAGGTGGTCAGCTACCACTGGCCGGGCAACGTACGGGAGCTGGAAAATCTACTGGAGCGTGCCTTCCTGTTCGCCCGCGGCGAGGTCATCGAGCAGGTCGTGGCATCGGCCGCCCCAGACAGCGGATCGGACGGTGAATCCCTGCGCGAGCTCAAGCGCAAGGCGGCCGCCGCCGCCGAGTCCCATGCCATCACCGACAGCCTGCGCCGCTATGGCGGACAGGTGCGCGCGGTCGCCCGCGAACTGGGCGTGACGCCGCGGGCCATCCATCAGAAGGTCAAGAACTACGGCATCGAAGTGGATAAATTCCGCTCCTGAGGATGCGGGTCGGGCTTTGCACGGCCCGACCGATGCGCACCACGCTGTCGACCGGCGGCGCAGTCGGCACGCATTACCCGTCCTCCATAGTTGACCGGTTCTCAAGGGTTCCCGGTCACATCGCAGCCGTCGGCTTCGCCGTGTCCCTGCCGGGGCAGGCGTGTGTCAAAGGCGCACGGCCGCCGCAACCCGGGACGCGGGCCGCACCGCCGGACCACCACCGGACTGCCCCCGGGGAACGCCCGGCGCAACGGCCTGTGCGCGCGGGCCACGCGTGGGGGGACGCGCGTCTGGCACACACCTTGCTTCGTGGTGCGCGGCGCCCTCCTTTGCGTACGCCGAACAACACCCACAACACCGGAAACCGCAATGGCAACAGAGCAACCGCATCCCCACCGGATCGTGGTCGTCGGCGGCGGCGCCGGCGGCCTGGAACTGGTCACCCGCCTGGGAAACACCCTGGGCCGCCGCGGCAAGGCAGAAATCACACTCATCGACACCAGCTGGACACACATGTGGAAACCTCTGCTCCACGAGGTGGCCGCAGGCAGCCTGGACGTAGGGGAGCACCAGCTCGAATACCTGGCCCAGGCGCATCGCCATCACTTCCGGTTTCGTCTGGGGCGGATGCAGGGTCTGGACCGGGAGCGACGCCTGGTACAGGTCGCGCCCGTGTACAACGACGAGGGCGTTGCGGTCACGCCGGCACGCAGTTTTCCCTACGACACCCTGGTGATCGCGGTAGGCAGCGTGAGCAACGATTTCAATCTGCCGGGGGTCTCCGATCATTGCCTGTTCCTGGATACCACCCAACAGGCGCAGCGTTTCCAACGCCGGCTGCTGGACCGGCTGCTGCAGGCCCACAGCCATCGCACGCCGGTGGAGCCGGGGCAGTTGGATGTGGCCATCGTGGGCGGCGGCGCCACCGGTGTGGAGCTGGCGGCGCAACTGCACCGGGTCACCCGGCTGCTGCCCGCCTACGGTCTGGACGAAGTGCAGCCGGACACCGACATCCGTCTCACCGTCATCCAGGCAGCTCCGCGGCTGGTGCCGGACCTGCCCGAACGCCTGTCCCGGGCGGTGGCCGACCAGCTGGCGCGCCTGGGCATCACGGTCCACTGCGACGAGCGGGTGGTCGAGGTTACCGGAGACGGCATCCGAACCGCCGGCGGCCGATTCATTCCCGCGGCGTTCAAGGTCTGGGCGGCGGGCATCAAGGCACCGGAGTTTCTCGCCGATCTGGCCGGGCTGGAAACCACCGCCACCCACCAGCTACGGGTGCATGCGACTTTGCAGACCACGGTCGATGAGAATATTTTCGCCTTTGGCGACTGCGCCGCCTGTCCACGCGCAGACGGCACACTGGTGCCGCCTCGCGCCCAGGCCGCCCACCAGCAGGCAAGCTTTCTGACCCGCGCCCTGCGTGCGCGGCTGCACGGCAAGCCGCTGCCGGAGTACCGCTACCGCGACTACGGCTCACTGGTGGCGCTGGGCCACTACTCCACGGTCGGCAATCTGATGGGGCGGGCGCTGAACAACCTGTCGGTATCGGGCCTGCTCGCCAGCCTGATCTATCGTTCCCTGTACCAGATGCACCTGCTGGCGCTGCATGGCTGGATGCGCACCGGCATACTGGCCCTGACCAACCTGGTCCGGAAAGGCATCGACCCGGAGATAAAGCTGCACTAGCGAATTAACCCGGGGTGGGTCCGGCAACGCGCAACGCGACAAACCCACGCCACCGGGCCTTCACAGCATCGGGAAAACGACCAGGGACAACCGCCGTTGTCGGCCGAGAGCCCACCCGGTTCCGACCGGTCAGGCGTCGTACTTGATGTACTTGAAGCGCGGATCGTCCGGCGTGCCTTCCAGGACCGGCTCGGGTTCCGTGCCCGGCTGCCACTGCACGACTTCCTCGATCTTGCGGGCCAGCGCGAAATCCTTGTCCGTAATCCCTTTCGCCGAGTGGGTGACCAGTTTGACGATGACGAAGGCATAGGAGACGGTCAGGTCGGGATGGTGCCAGGCAGCCTCGGCCAGGTGACCGACCGTATTCACCACCATCAGCGTGGCTTTCCAGCCGCTGGTCCGGTACCGGCGGCGTATCCAGCCGTCTTCCAGGTACCAGTGGGGAAGCTCCCGGGCCAGACGTTCACGCACTTCGTCTTCGCTGTAGGACTGTTCGGTTCGAGCCATCAATCGACCTCCCAGGCCCCGCCCGTCACCACCCGCGGGCACCGGCCAGTGTTACGCAAATGGGACAACCTGTCCCCGACCACCCGTCGCCGGCGGGCGCCGGCGACGCGCTGCGCGGGGATTCCACACGGGATTTGTGCCGCTTCACGGAATGGCATAGCCATTGCTTTGTCTAAAAGGAAAGTGAGCCCGTCCGCGCCGCTCCCGTGTTCGGGGGGCCTCCTCGCGGCAACCCATCCGCCATTCATCCGCCAGGAGTTCTGGAGTGAGTAAAGCCGGTACCCGCCATAAGCGCAAGAACCATGCCCGCGTACGCGGGCGTACTCCGACGTCCCAGGCAGTGCTGGATGTCCGGGCGGCGCTCGCCGAGCTGCCGCGACGGCGCGACCTGCTGATAGAGGCGCTGCACCGGGTGCAGGACCGTTACGGTTATCTGTCCGCCGACCACCTGATGGCGGTGGCCCAGGAACTGCGCCTGACCGCGGCCGAAGTCTACGAAGTGGCCACCTTCTACCACCATTTCGACGTGGTAAAGGATGAGCATCGGGTACCGCCCGCGGTGACTGTGCGGGTGTGCGACTCGGTGAGCTGCGAGCTGGCGGGGGCCGAGGCGCTCATCGAGGGACTGGAGGCGACCCTGGGCGGCGAGGTCCGCATTCAGCGGGTGCCCTGCGTGGGTCGCTGCGAGCACGCGCCGGTGGCCGTTGCCGGCACCAACCCCATCGACGCGGCCGGACCGGACAGCGTCCGCGCCGCCGTGGAGCGGGGTGAGCTGACGGCCCCGCCGCCCGCCGACCACGTGGATTACCGAAGCTATGTGAAAGACGGCGGCTATCGGCTGCTGCAGGAGGTGGTGGCGGGAAAACGGGATCCGGAGGAGATCATCGCCGCCTTGGAAGACTCCAATCTCAGGGGCCTGGGCGGCGCCGGATTCCCCGCCGGACGCAAGTGGCGGATCGTGCGCGACCAGCCCGCGCCCCGGCTGGCAGCCATCAACATCGACGAAGGCGAGCCCGGCACGTTCAAGGACCGCTATTATCTGGAACGCGATCCCCACCGATTTCTTGAGGGGACGCTGATCGCCGCCCATGTGGTCGGCATCGATGAAATCTACCTCTACCTGCGCGACGAATACGCCGGTTGCCGCGCCATGCTGGAAGCCGAGCTCGAGGCCCTGCGCAACGACCCGCCCTGCGCCCTGCCGCCGATTCACCTGCGCCGCGGCGCAGGTGCCTATATCTGCGGCGAGGAGTCGGCCATGATCGAGTCCATCGAGGGCAAACGGGGCATGCCGCGCCTGCGCCCGCCCTTTGTCGCCCAGGTGGGCCTGTTCGGGCGGCCGACCCTGGAGCACAACCTGGAGACCCTGCACTGGGTGCGCGACATCCTGGAGCGCGGTCCGGAGTGGTTCACCAGCCACGGGCGGCGGGGACGCAAGGGACTGCGCACCTTCTCGGTAAGCGGACGGGTCCAGCGCCCGGGGGCACATCTGGCGCCGGCCGGTATCTCGGTGCGCGAACTGATCGACGAATACTGCGGCGGCATGCTCCCCGGTCATACCTTCTACGGTTACTTTCCCGGCGGTGCATCCGGTGGCATCCTGCCCGCCTCCCTGGGCGATCTGCCCCTGGATTTCGACACCCTGCAGCCCCATGGCTGTTTCATCGGTTCGGCCGCCATCATCGTGCTGTCCGACCGGGACCGGGCCCGGGATGCCGCCCTCAACGCCATGCGCTTCTTCCGCCACGAGTCCTGCGGCAAGTGCACGCCCTGCCGGGTGGGCACCGCCAAGGCCGTGCAACTGATGGAACAGCCGGCGTGGGACCGCCCGCTGCTCAACGAGCTGGCCCAGGTCATGGCCGACGCTTCCATCTGCGGACTGGGCCAGGCGGCGCCCAATCCCCTGCAGTCCGTAATCCAGTATTTCCCCGAGGAACTCAGCGATGACCGCCAGTGAACCCGCTCCATCCCGTTCCATTCGCTTTTCCCTCAACGGACGCGAGCTCGATGCCCTGCCCGGGGAGACCATCCTGCAGGCGGCGCGGCGCGGCGGCATCGAGATTCCCCACCTGTGCTACATGGACGGCATGCGGGCCGACGGCAACTGCCGCAGCTGCATGGTGGAGATCGAAGGCGAACGGGTACTGGCGCCCTCGTGCTGCCGCACCCCCAGCGAAGGCATGACCGTCAGCTCCACCGGCGAACGGGCCGCGAACGCCCAGAAGCTGGTACTGGAGCTGCTGCAATCGGACATGCCGGAACGGGCCTACACCCGCGACAATGAGCTGGACCACTGGTCGGTCAAGCTGGGGCTGGGCAAGCCGCGCTTCACGCCCCGCCCGGAACCCGCGCCGGACGACTCCCACCCGGCCATGTCGGTGCGACTGGATGCCTGTATCCAGTGCACGCGCTGCGTGCGGGCCTGCCGCGAGGAACAGGTCAACGACGTCATCGGCTATGCGTTCCGGGGCGATCACGCCAAGATCGTATTCGACTTCGACGACCCCATGGGAGACAGCTCCTGCGTGGGCTGCGGGGAGTGCGTGCAGGCCTGCCCGACCGGCGCGCTCATGCCGGCCTACGAGGTGGGCCTGCAGGTCACCGACAAACAGGTGCAATCGGTCTGTCCCTACTGCGGCGTGGGTTGCCAGCTCACCTACAACGTGAAGGACAACCACATCCTGTTCGTGGAGGGCCGTGACGGCCCCGCCAACCACCGGCGGCTGTGTGTCAAAGGGCGCTACGGGTTCGACTACGTCAACCACCCCCACCGCCTGACCCGGCCCCTGATCCGCCGCACCGACATGCCCAAGTCGGTGGACATCGATGCCGTGGATCCGGCCGACCCGCTGCACCTGTTCCGCGAAGCCACCTGGGAAGAGGCACTGGAGGCGGCGGCCGGCGGCCTTGACCGCATCCGGCAGGCCCACGGCCCCCGGGCACTGGCCGGCTTCGGATCCGCCAAGGGTTCCAATGAGGAGGCCTACCTGTTCCAGAAGCTGGTGCGGACAGGGTTCGGCAGCAACAACGTGGACCATTGCACCCGCCTGTGCCATGCCTCATCGGTGGCGGCCATGCTGGAAATGATCGGTTCCGGCGCCGTATCCAATCAGGTGGCGGACGTCGCCGAGGCCGAAGTCATCATCGTGATCGGCGCCAACCCCACCGAGAATCACCCGGTGGCGGCCACCTTCATCAAGAACGCCGCCCGCGCCGGCAAGACCCTGATCGTGATCGACCCGCGCCGCACCGGTCTGTCTCACTACGCGGACTACGTGCTGCAGTTCAAGCCGGACACCGACGTGGCGCTGCTCAACGCCATCATGCACAGCGTCATCGAACAGGGTCTGGTGGACCAGGAGTTCGTCGCCAACCGCACCACAGGCTACGAGGCTTTGAAGGCGCACCTGGCCGCCTTCAGTCCCGAGGCCATGGCACCCATTGTCGGTATCGACGCCGCCACCCTGCGGGAAGTGGCCCGCGTGTACGCCGGCGCGCGGGCCTCGATCATCTTCTGGGGGATGGGCATTTCCCAGCACGTGCACGGCACCGACAACGCCCGCGCGCTGATTTCCCTGGCGCTGATGACCGGTCAGGTGGGTCGTCCCGGTACCGGCCTGCATCCCCTGCGCGGGCAGAACAACGTGCAGGGCGCCTCCGACGCGGGACTGATACCCATGGTGTTTCCCGACTATCAGGGGGTGGGCGACACGGACGCCCGCGCACGCTTCGAGAAGCTGTGGGGGGCCACTCTGGACCCGGACCCGGGACTGACGGTGGTGGAGATCGTCCACGCCATCCTCGACGACCAGATCCGCGGCATGTACATCATGGGGGAAAACCCGGCCATGTCGGATCCGAACCTGGGCCACGCCCGCCAGGCGCTGGCCAAGCTGGAGCACCTGGTGGTGCAGGACCTGTTCCTCACCGAAACGGCATCCTTCGCGGATGTGATTCTGCCCGCCTCGGCGTTCCCGGAAAAGACCGGCACCTTCACCAACACCGACCGGCGCGTACAGCTCGGTAGACAGGCCCTGGACCCGCCGGGCGAGGCTCGGCAGGACCTCTGGATCATCCAGGAGATGGCCCGCCGCATGGGGCTCGACTGGCACTACAGCGGCCCTGAGCAGGTGTTCGACGAAATGCGCCGCGCCATGCCCAGCATCGCCGGCATCACCTGGGAACGGCTGCAGGCCGAGCACTCGGTAACCTACCCCTGCCGTGAGGAAGGCGACCCCGGCGAACCGGTGATCTTCACCGAGAGCTTTCCCACCGAAACCCACCGGGCCCAGTTCACTCCGGCACCGTTCATCAACGCCGCCGAGTTGCCGGACACGGACTATCCGTTCGTGCTGATCACCGGCCGTCAACTGGAGCACTGGCATACCGGCGCCATGACCCGCCGGGCCACTGTCCTGGACGCCATCGAGCCGGAACCCGTTGTGACCCTCCACCCGGACGAACTGGCCGCCCTGGGCGCCCAGCCGGGGGACACGCTGGTCCTGGAGTCGCGCCGCGGGCAGGTCAGGGCGTTCGCGCGCGCCGATGCCGGTCTGCAGGCCGGCCAGGTGTTTCTGCCGTTCTGTTACCACGAAGCCGCGGCCAATCTGCTCACCAACGAGGCACTCGATCCCTATGCCAAGATCCCCGAATTCAAATTCTGCGCCGTGCAGGTCCATGCGGAGCACTGAGTACGGCCGTACCGGAGACATGTCATGAACGACCCCGCTGCCTTCACCATGGCCGATGTGCAGCGCAGCACCGACACGCGCCACATCGCCATCGACAAAGTCGGTATCAAGGACATCCGCCATCCTGTCAGGATCATGGAGCGGGACGGCGGGGAGCAGCACACCATTGCGCGTCTGAACATGTACGTGAACCTGCCCCACAACTTCAAGGGCACTCACATGTCGCGCTTCGTGGAGATTCTCAACCGTCACCACGGGGAAATGTCCGTACCGGCCTTCCAGGCCATGCTGCCCGCCATGACCGATCTGTTGGAGGCGCAGGCCGGGCACATCGAAATGTCGTTCGATTATTTCATGCGCAAGGCGGCACCGGTGACCGGTGTAACCAGCTTGCTGGACTATCGCATCACCTTCATCGGCGAACTGGACGGAGAGGAAGGCACAATCACGGTAAAGGTCACCGTCCCGGTCACCAGCCTCTGCCCCTGTTCCAAAGAGATTTCCAGCTACGGTGCCCACAACCAGCGCTCCCATGTCACCGTCACCGCCCGTTTGCGCGACTTCCTGTGGATGGAAGAACTCATCGAGATGGTCGAGGGGGAGGCGTCCTGTGAGCTCTACGGTCTGCTCAAACGCCCGGACGAGAAGTACGTCACCGAACGGGCCTACGACAACCCCAAGTTCGTGGAAGACCTGGTCCGCGATGTGGCGGGCCGGCTGGAACAGGACCGCCGCATCGGCGCCTACACCGTGGAAGCCGAAAATTTCGAGTCCATCCACAACCACTCCGCCTATGCCCTCATCGAAAGGGACAAGGACGCTGAAGCCCCCCGGGGAGTGTGAGATTCCTGTCACGCGGGTGCCACAGGCTGGCACGGCACCGTTCCATCCCTGTACACGGTCCGCCAGCGGCTGACGCGCAATACTTTGAACGGACAGGCCCGCAAACGGATGGCAGACTTATTGCTTTCTATTAAAGCGGAATCGGCAAGGTAACCCTTGCCGGTCCGGCGCGGGTTTTCCAGGCGGCAGAACTGCTGCCAGCCGTGAAACCGAAGCGCCAGAATACTCCTCCTCCAACAAACTTCGCCGCCCTCCCGGGCGGCATTTTTTGTCTCAACCCGAATCGCTCCCTGTATGCGCCGCCTGCCTGACCGCCCAGGCGACATCCGCAGCTTGGCGGTTGGCAGCCACATCGTGGACCCGGAATAGACCCACACCGGCCATGACCCCCATGGCCGTAGTGGCACAGGTGGCCGGCATCAGGTCCGACGGTTCGGCGTGGGCGCAGATCGAACCCATGAAGCGCTTGCGGCTGGCACCCAGCAGTACCGCATAGCCGAGCTCCACCAGCCGGTCCAGGTTCGCCAGCAACGCCAGATTGTGATTCTTGCGCTTACCGAAGCCGATACCCGGGTCCACTACGATGCGGTCCTTCGACACGCCCGACGCCCGGGCCTTGGCGGCACGCTCGGCGAGAAACGCCGACACCTCCGCAACCACATCGAGGTATGCCGGTGCCTCCTGCATGGTCGCCGGCGTGCCCTGCATGTGCATGAGGATCAGACAGGCCGAGGTTCGGGCCGCCAGTTCAAACAGCCGGGGGTCATCCCGTCCGGCCGAAATGTCGTTGATCACCTCCGCACCGGCGTCCAGAGCGGGGGCGACCACTGCGCTCAAGGTGGTATCGATACTGATCTGCACGGACGCAGGCAGCTCGGCGCGCAACGCGCGGATCACAGGCAGCACCCGGCGACACTGTTCGGCCGCCTCAACCGGCCGGGCGCCCGGTCGCGTGGACTCGCCGCCCACGTCGATGATGTCGGCGCCCTCTTGCGCCATGCGGCACCCATGGGCTACCGCCGCAGCAATGTCGCGAAAACGACCGCCGTCAGAGAAACTGTCCGGGGTGACATTGAGAATGCCCATGATCTTGGGTTCGGCAACGGCCGCGCCGTCCATATACACCTCCACCTCCGTTTACATGCCGAACGTCACCGGGACACCGGAACGCAACAGGCGACGGGCGCGCACCGTGGCGGTTCAACCGGCGTGTGTGGATTCGAACACCGGTGGGGCAGGTGTCCCCCTGTATGAGGCACGCACCCGGGCCAGCGTTTCCACCAGCACCAGTACATCCTGCTCAGTGGTACCGTAGCCGCTGATGCAAGCCCGCAACACCGGCCGACCGCGGGTTCGAACGGCACATATCCATGCTTCGCCGGTCGCCACCGTACGGTCCGCCATCGCCTGCACCTCCTGCAACGCTGCCCCATTTTCACCGTCAATATCGTCGAAGCAGACAACCGGCAGCACCGCACGGTTGCGCAACGTCCAGCCGGATTTCAACAGCTCCGTTCGCAGCAAATCGCCCAACGCCAGTTGGCGCCGCATCGCCTGGCAGTATCCCCGCCGCCCGGCAACCAGCAGCGACAGGAAGACCTTCAGTCCCGCAAAACGCCGTGACCACTGCAGCGAGCGTGCGTACGGTTCGACTTCCTGGTGGCCGTCGGGCGCCGACAGGTACGGCGTGCCCACCGAGAACAGTCGCTCCAGCACAGCCGGGTGCCGCGTTAGAAACGTGCTCGCCCCCATGGGCACCGACAACCATTTATGAGGATCGAACGTCATGGAGTCGGCCCCGGCCAGACCCTGGAAAAGCGGTGCCAGTTCCGGCAACCAGGCCGCGGCTGCGCCCCAGGCTCCGTCCACATGGAGCCAGATGCCCTCCCGAGCAGCCACATCCGCCAATGCTGCAATGGGATCCACAGCGCCGGCTGCGGTGGTTCCCGCCGTGGCCACGATCATCAGCGGATCCCATCCGGCGCGACGATCGCGCTCTATCAGACGACTTAGCGCGTGCACGTCCATACGCCCTGCGACATCGGTGGGGACGAGCCGAACCGTATCGCTCCCCAGGCCGCACGCGCGGGCAACCTTGTGGAACGACCGGTGCCCTTCCTCGGACAGGTACAACGACGGGCGCTTTCGAAGTGCCCACACGCCATCGCGGGCGAAACCGGCACAGTGCCGATCCAACGCGGCCAGCACGGCGGTGTGGTTGGCTTCGGCCCCACCATTTGTAAACGTTCCGTTAGTTTCTTCGGGATCGAAACCGAACCACTCGGCAAACGTCCGCAACAGATGGGCTTCCACTTCCACCGCAAAGGGACTGTGTTGTCGCGAGCCAGCCTGCGGATTGAAAGCCGCCACCAGAGTTTCCGCCACAATCCCCATGGTCGTCGGACGGGGCACGAAGAGCCCGAAGTGACGAGGGTGAGCGGCGTGCACCTGGTGACCGTACAGG